>JAFNIV010000034.1 GCA_017601145.1 Candidatus Brockarchaeota archaeon | reverse complement strand
TGAGTTAAGTAGAGATAGATGATGTTTCATTCTTACTTAACTCTTCCCTCTCGATTATTTCATCGAGGGCTCTTTGGGGGAACCCTTCTCCCCGCATCTGAAGGTTCAATACTGCTACGATGTCTCTATCTTCGCATTTCACTAACCTGCCCTCATAGGAAGCCATGCTTCCAGAACAGAGAGGGCGTAAGAGTTCTTCTTTCATCAAAGAGTTAAGGGGGTTAGACCACTATTTAAACTTTTCTATTTTGAAACTGCTGAAGAGGCATTTATTAATTTTTATTGGCATTTGTCCGAAAAATATAGATATTTTTACTAAAATACTGAAAAAAAACGAAAAAAGTAGCAAAAGATTTATTAAAAATACAGATTTAGAACTCGCATAAAGATGAGGAAAATTCCAAAAACTATGTCCACACAGCATCCAGACAACGCAAATATGCCATTCTGGGCCAAGGATCAGGAAATAATTCAAGGCGATGATGAAATCTATGAAGCTTACTATTCATTTAAAGAATTAGAATGCCATGAACAAATGTGGGATTGGGAAGGAAAAGACGTAGATCCAAACGTAGTTAGAAAGTTACTCCAGAAATTTCCGGATTTTTTTAGAGAAAAAGTAATGGGAAGAGATGTTTTTATTACCTACAGATTACCAAACCCAAATGCTGAAGTTACAGAAAGAAAGTGGTTATTAGAAGTACTTGAATCAATTCCCAGAAGTTATGATGTTGCTGAGACATTTTATGGAGAAAATGCAAACGTTCCAATTTTTGAGGTAATCTTACCTCTTACAAGGTCACATCACGAACTAATAAGAATTGTGCAAAGCTATAGGAAGTTTATTGTAGATTCAGAAAAAATAAGAATTGACGAAGATGGATGCGAACTAAGAGAATGGGTTGGTGAATTTAAACCAAAGGAGATAGAAGTTATTCCATTGATTGAAGATAAAGAAAGCATTTTAAAAATAGAAGAAATAGTTGGAGGTTACATAAAAGCAATTAAACCAAAACACTTAAGAGTTTTCATTGCAAGATCAGACCCTGCATTAAACTATGGTCTTGTACCAGCCGTAATTTTAAGCAAAATTGCATCAGTAAAACTTAAAAATGTTGAAAAAGAAACGAATACAAGGATATATTCAGTAATAGGAACAGGGGTACCACCGTTTAGAGGAAACTTAAGACCAGAAAATATAAGTAGTTTTTTAAAAGAGTATGAAAGCTATTTTACAGTTACAATTCAATCTGCGTTAAAGTACGATTACCCTTTTAGTGAAGTGAAAGAAGTTATAAAGAAAATAAACAACAAAGAAGATAATAATGAGTCGCTGAATATTTCTAGCGAAGAAGAGAAAACTTTACTTAAAGTTATTGGGAAATTTGAAAGTGAGTATGAAGCAACAATTGAAAATATTGCCAACTTAGTAAATTCTTTAGCAGAGTATATACCAAACAGGAGAGCAAGAAAGCTCCATATTGGATTATTTGGATATTCTAGAGAAATAAGGGGAATAAAGTTGCCAAGGGTAATAAGCTTTGTCTCAGTTCTTTACTCTCTCGGGATACCTCCAGAAGTAATTGGAATTTTAGCTATAGAAAAACTTAATGAAGAAGAATTAAAGACTTTAGAAAAAGTTTACTTAAACTTAAGGGAAGATCTCACATTTGCTGCAGAGTACGTTTGCTATGAAAACATTAACCTTTTAACTTCAGAAAAAGAGTTTTATGAGAACATTACAAAAAAGTTTAGAGTTGAAGAAGGATTAAGAAGAATAATGGAAGACATTAGCATCTTAGAAAAAAATCTAGGTATAAAAGTTGGACCAAGAAGCTTACGTAGTAGGCTTCATTACAACTTGTCAAACAATTTTCTTATTTCTTTGTTAACTGATAAAAAAGAAGCAAAAAGGTACGTAGTTGAAGCGGCTAGAGTAAGAAGATTTTTAGGATAGTTGTTTTACTTCTTGTTCTGCACCAATTAAAGTTTTCCACAGGTTTTTGTATATACCTTCTTCTTGCAAAAGTTGTTCGTGAGTGCCTTGTTGAACTATTTGACCATTTGCCATAACTATTATCCTATCAGATTCTTTAACTGTTGAAAGTCTATGAGCAATAATTATTGTGGTTCTGTTCTTTATTAGCTTCTTTAATGCTTCATGCACAACTTCTTCAGTATTTGGATCGACGCTTGACATTGCCTCATCTAAGATTACAACACTTGGATTCGCAATAATAGCTCTTGCTATAGTTATTAGCTGCTTTTGCCCAGAAGAAATATCAACCCCACCTTCGAAAATTTGAGTGTTATAACCATCTGGAAACTTTTCAATTACATTATGCAAACCAATCTCCTTACAAACCTTAATTATTTCTTCATCTTTTGCTTCAGGATTTGCATACTTTAAGTTATCCATAACTGTCCCGGAGAAAACAAATGGTTCTTGAGGAACCAGAATTACTTTCTTCCTTAAACTTTTCTGTTTTATTTTTCTTAAATCGATTCCATCGAGCTTTACTACACCCTCTGTTGGATCATAAAACCTTACTGCTAAGGCGGCAAGTGTACTCTTTCCGGCACCAGTAGCGCCAACTATTGCTAGTTTCTCCCCCGGATTTATAGTAAGGTTAATGTTCTTTAAAACATAAACTCCAGGTTCATATGCAAAAGAGACATTCTCATAAGAGAGTTCACCAACTATTTTTTCTGGAAGCTCAATAGCATCTGGAGAATCAACAACTTCCGGCTCTGCTTCAAGCACGGCAAAAATCCTTTCAGCTCCAGCCGCAGCTACCTGGAAGTTGTTATAAAGCATTGTAATCTCTCTTACAGGAAAGAAAAACCTTGTAATGTACTGCACAAAAGCAAACACAATCCCAATTTCAGAAGTACCATTTATTACCTTTAAGCCACCAAAGAAAAGAACTAATATTGTTCCCAAAGTTTGAATTACGTTTACCACTGGCATGAAACCAGCAGTTATTCTAGCAGCTTCAATTTCTGCTGAAGCATAATCTTTGTTAATTTGTTCAAACTTGCTTATTTGATCCTTCTCTTTGTTAAACGCTTGAATGATCCTAACACCAGTTAAAGATTGCTCAACATTTGAAGTTAACGTAGAAAATTTTCTTCTTGTTACCCTAAAAGCTTCTCTTGCCCTTTTGCCATAATAGTAAGTTACGGCAGCAAGTATTGGAATAATTAAGAAAGAAATTAAAGCTAGTTGATAGTCTAAATAAAGCATGAAAGCGGCAATTGAAACAATTGTTACTAGATCGCTAATTGCGGTTACTAATCCAGTAGCTAATATGTTGTTAACAACGTCAACATCGCTTAGTACTCTTGAAATTAGCCAGCCTATTTGATTGCTAACGAAAAATCTCATAGAAAGAGAGTGCAGCTTGTTGAAGAGCATCTTTCTAAGGTCATATATGAAATCGTTTCCAAGATTTGTTATAACATATGTTCTATACGAAGTTATAATCCAATCAAATAAAGATACAAAAACCAAAAACAGAACCATCTGTAGAAGACCATTTACATCAGCATTTGGCAAGTAAATGTCTATAATCTGAGAAGTGATATAAGGGCCTAGAATGGAAGTTATACTTCCTGCTATCAAAAGTACAAGGATAAGGAAAAGTTTCTTCTTATAAGGAGAAAGTAAATTAGTTATTTTGATAAGTAGTTCTTTGTCAGAAAGTTTTCTCTCAAGTTCTTCATCTGTACCCATCCTTGCCATCCAGAGACCCATTTTTAGACCACCTTATTAGAGAGAACCAACTCTTCCATTTGCTTAACAAATAGAGATGTAAACAACGTATTCTTTTCATATAGTTCGTTGAACTTTCCTATGGCTTCAACTCTACCCTCATTCATTAAGATAATTTTATTCGCTTTTTGCACAGTTGAGAGTCTATTCGTTACAATGACTGCAGTTCTACCTTCAAGTAACTTATCTAGTGCTTTTTGTATAGCACTTTCTGTTTCAATATCTACACTACTTGTTGAATCATCAAGTAAAACAATTTTTGGATTAACTAGTAAAGCTCTTGCTATAGCTATTCTTTGTCTTTGTCCTCCAGATAAGGTTATCCCTCTTTCACCAACTAATGTTTCATATCCTTTTGGAAATTTTTCGATGGTATCGTGAATTTGAGCGGCCTTTGCAGCAGCTATTATTTCCTCCATTGACGCATCCTTTTTACCAAAAGCTATATTCTCTTTTATCGTTGCTGGGAAAAGAAAAGTTTCCTGAGGAACTATAGCAACTATCTGTCTTAAGAAAGATAGCTTTAGGTCTCTAACGTCGACGTCATCAATGAGCACACTTCCAGATGTAACATCATAAAATCTTGGAATTAAGTTAAGTATAGTAGTTTTACCTGAACCAATTGGGCCAACTACAGCTACTTTTTCTCCAGGATTAATAACGAATGAAACATCCTTTAATGTAGGTTCGTCTCTATAATTAAAACTTACGTTTTTGAATTCTATTTTCCCTTTTACGCTGGGAAGCTCGATTGCATTAGGCTTTTCTGGAACAACAATTCTAGTTTCCATTATATCAGCAAGTCTCTTTATATCGACTAAGGCTCTTTTCATGCCTTCGTACATGAATCCAAGCATTCTAATTGGTCCAATAAACATACCCATATATGTAGCAAAAGCAACCACCTCACCTATCATAGCTTTCTTATTTATAACTAGGAGACCACCATACCAAATAAGTAAGGCATAAACTAGAGATACAATTAATCCCGTGAAAGGTAAGTATATTGAACGTACTTTAGAAGCTTGATAGTTTGATGTTAACAAAGAACGATTTATGTTATCAAATCGCTTTATTTCTTGCTCTTCTGTTGTCATTGATTTAACTAGCTTATAACCAGATAAACTTTCTTGAAGCGTAGCAGTGAGTTGCCCAACTTTGTTTCTTATCTCAACGAATATAGGGGATATTTTCTTATTAAATAAAAAGACTACTAGAAGCATAACAGGAAGGGAAGCTAGCGTAATTAAAGTTAACTCTATGTTTAGCATGACCATGGTTGCGAGTGCTAGTGCGAAAGTAAGTATACTTGACATAAGGAATCTTAAGTTAAAATCGAAAAAACCCCTTACTTCGTCAACATCGCTTGTCATACGTGACACTAACTGACCAATTCTTGTTCTATCAAAGAAGGAGAAAGACTTGGATTGAATACTCTTAAACAAATCTGACCTGAGGTCTTTTGCTAAGTTATTGCTGAAGTATCTAGTAGCATAAGATGTTATAAAATCAGAAACCGAACCAACTATGGTTAAAGCAATGAGAATTATAACATAAAATGTTAGTTGCTGAACGTCTTTGGTAATTATACCTTTGTCTATTATGTTCATAATAACGTATGGACTTAGAACTGATGCTCCTGAAGACACTACTATCATAAAGACAAAAAGTATTAGTAACTTCCATTGTTTAATGATGTACTTCATTAACATTCTAAATGGATCAAGACTTTTAGTTAATGACATCGCAGGATATCGTTACCGATAACGATATTTAAGCATTTCGGTTTACATTATACTAGTTTTTAAGCTATAAACTATAAAGTTAAGCTATTGAAGTTGGTTAATATAAAAAAGATAGAAGCAAACTTACTGATTAGATAAAAATAAATCGTTATTACTCCTTTAAACAATACAAGGAACATGATAACTTTAGAAAAGAAAAGAGAACTATTCCCATACGAATTGGACCAGTTGCTTGAAGAAGGGAAAAACTTAGACTATTCTGAAGTTGAGGAGTTAAAAAGAAAAATAAAGTACATGGACGAGAAAGAAATAGATGGATTATATGAAGAATTAACTGGTAAAGAATATAGAAAAAATTGGAATTATAACGAGCCTAATGAGAAAGACAATATAAGAAAACTTTCAAACTTTTCAAAAGAAGAATACCATTTTACGCGAGAAGAAGTTAAAGAAAAGATAAGAGGAGCATGGTTTGGAAGAATAATAGGGAACATGCTAGGGAAGCCTGTTGAAGGATGGAATAGAGAGAATATAATTGAATATCTAAAGGCTGCAAATTCTTATCCTTTGGAAAACTATATTCCTGAATTAGCTTCAAGTAATGAAAAATTTAAGTTAAGTAAATACATTATAGAAAAAGGACTAAGAGGAAAAATAAAACATGCACTAAGAGATGATGATGTAGATTACACTGTAGCTAACTTGGAGCTATTGGAAGATAAAGGTTTTAATTTTTCGACTTATGATGTTGCGGAACAATGGATAAATAAGATACCATATGCAATGACTTATACTGCTGAAAGGGAAGCTTACAGAAACATAATAATTGGTCTTAAGCCTCCACAAACTGCGAAGTTTTGGAATCCATTTAGGGAATGGATAGGAGCACAAATCAGAGCAGATGTTTTTGGTTATGTCCTTCCTGGAAAACCAAAAAAGGCTGCAGAACTAGCTTATCGTGATGCTACACTTTCTCACACAAAGAATGGAGTGTATGGAGAAATTTTTATAGCAGCTACAATCTCAGCAAGTTTCTTTTCAGAAAATGCGCTAGAAGCAATAAAAATAGGGCAATCTTATATTCCGACAACGAGTAGACTGTATGAGGCAATAGAAAATTGTCTATTAACTTGGAAGAAAGAAAGTAGTTTTGAAGAAGCATACAACAAACTAATGGATAAGTATGGAAAACTTAGTCCAGTTCACACAATAAATAACGAAGTTATTGTTGTACTTTCATTACTTTATGGAGATTTAAACTTTTCAAAAACCATTGGCCTTGCTGTAACTGCAGGTCTTGACACTGATTGCAACGGTGCTACAGTCGGCTCTATAGTTGGAGTGCTCGTAGGAGAAAGAAACATTGAAAGTAAATGGAAGGAACCATTAAACGATACTGTAGAAGTTGGCCTTTCAGGACACAGAGATATAAGAATCTCAGAACTTTCTGAAAGAACTCTTAATCTAGTTGAAAGTTAAAGAGGAACATTAACAGTCCTGCTGTCAAAGTTTGAAGAAATATAAGTAGCTTGAATTATTTCTGTTGCTTTATAGCCATCTTCAACAGAAGCTAAAGTTTCTTTCTTTCCATTTACGAAGTCAACAAATCTTTGAATAACAGTTTCTCTTTCACGAGGAAAATCTGGCACTATCCAGCTATTAAGCTTCTTTGAATAAGCCTTTAGATTAAGTTCAGGGGATGACGATTTGAATATGAATCCAAGAGAACCATAAACTTCAATAGGGTTATAGCCATAGCTTTGAGTCCATCCTGCTTCAAGTATTCCTAAAGCCCCATTAGAAAACTTCATAATTGAAATTCCATGGTCGTCTACCTCATACCTCTTAGTTAGATTTACAACTAAACCATGAACTTTTTCAATTTCGCCTATTAACCACCTCATTAAGTCAGCTCCATGAACTCCAAGATCAAAAAATCCACCGCCACCTGATTTTGTAGAATTTATGAACCAACTATTTTTTTCAAACCATCCATCTATAGCTGCTGAATGCGCAACTCTAACCTTTAACTCTAAGACATCGCCTATTATACCTTGATAGATTAAATTTTTCATTAAGATGTTTCCAGGATCAAGTCTTGAAGGGAAGCTCATCATAAACTTTGGAGCACTAGAGTTTACTAATTCTACTATTTTCTTTCCCTCTGCAACGTTGGTACACATTGGTTTTTCACAAAGAACATGCTTATTGTGTTCGAGTGCGAGCTTTATATGTTGGTAATGCTCAGAGGTTGGTGAAGTTATTATTACAGCTTCAACTTCTGTAGAAGATAAAAGATCCTCAAGCTTACTATAGTAATGAGTATTGTACTTTTTAGAAAATGAATTTCCTTGCTCCTCGTCTTCATCCCAAACTCCAGTGATTTGATTACCAGATTCAAGTATTTGGGAAGCATAACTATAAGCGTGCATATGAGCTAAGCTAACGATCCCAAACTTCATGCTAAAAATGGAGATAAAGAGAGATATTAATTTTTCTTTAAATCAAAGATCGAATGTAATTGGAACATTAGTCCTAAAACCAATAAACTTTTCAACTAGACTAGCCCATTCAACTGCAGACAACAAGGAATCTTTCTTTGAAATTTCCTCAGAACCTCTTTCTTTCAGAGAGAAGGCTGTCAGTAAAAGAGGAGCTGAACTAGCAAGTGAGCCAACAAGTCCCAAACAAAACCCTAAAATAGCGTTGCCAACTAGAACTAAGCCTATCAACATACCCCCTAAGCTTGAAGCAGTTACTATAGCAACAGAAGAAACTAGTAAAAAAGTCTTTGCCTCTCTACTTAGAGGGTACTCAACAAACATAACTCTTCCATTTGTTCCATCTATTAGTCCTTTGAAAGACTCATTTTTGTAACTATAGTAGAATTCCCAAATAGGATAATGAACTAAGCCAATGTAGTTTACATCAACTTTGCTTACTTGAGAATAGCCCCTACAGCTTTCATTAGCTTCTCTTAGAACTAAGGAAGTAATTATACTTTGAGATAAATTTTTTGCGGACTCGCTTGAAATACTTGGGGGATAGTATTTGCCTTTTTCTAGTATAGAAGGCTTGAAAAATGTTTTTCCTCTAACAGAAAACTTATGGGACCTTAAGATAGAATCAAACCAGAAGCCACTATAAGCAGGAACCGTAAGGTCTAGAACTTTATGATAAGTTGCACTACTCTTCTTATGCTGACAAGTTGCCTCAGCTTCTGCATGAAAGATATGCAACGGTACATAATGAAGGGTTATGTTATTTATGTTTGAAGATTCATAAAAATCATGTGGAACACCATATCTTCTTAGTATGAAACTTCTTAATTTTAACCAAGCTGAATTTTGATTAAAGTAAACTGGAAAAAAGTAGTGAGTCCATTCTTGGAGAGTCTGTATGTTAAAAGTATAACCACAGTAAGGGCATGTTGAAAACGAGGCTGTTTCTATAACATCAAAAGTAGCACCACAATTTGGGCACTTTACTTGCTTCAACTAACCCCACCTCTCAACTCTAACATCACCTATTGCAGTAGTTGAGAGCGAATATGCAACAATAAAGCAAATAACAGCAACTACAATAAAAAAGAGACTGCTATTAGAATTACCTAAACTAATGAAGTTCCTTAACCACAAAGAAACTACACCAACTCCAACAAGTACTGCAATCAACGAACCAATTAAGTTTAAAATTCTCTGATAAAAGAAAACAGGTTCTGTAGTTTTTAAAAAAACTAAATCATAGCCAGAGATAGCAGAATTGTAAACTCCATTCTTGTACCTATATGTTATTATCCATAGAGGAACCAACAATAAAATAGTTTCTGTTGCGTTTGTATTACAAGAATAAAAATTGAATTCACTTATATTATTACTAGTTCTTATTTTTTCTCTTGTAATATCTTCTGCTTTATCTTTAATGCTGTCAACTGCTTCAGATTGACTAATCTCAGTGTTTAAAACTTGGAGCTTAACGTCATCCCAATTCAATTCTTCAAGCTTAACGTAATTTGGCGACAAACTGCTTACTTTTGAAACTAGTTCATCTAAACCAAACTCTTCAACAGTTCTTCTTGCTGGAATAGCAAGTAATAGTTTATCTGAAAACTTACCTTCTTTTTGAATCCTCTCTACCCTAGTACGTTTTCCAGAATAAACTGTTCTTACTTCAACACCACTCCACTCAGAAAAAACTTCAACCTTAGACAAAAAGATTGGAACATAGATGCCATAAGTATCTATCACTTCTAGTTCTTGAACTATTTTTCCCATGTCACTATCTTTTTTCATCCTATTCCAAAATGCTTCTAACACTTTATCTCTAGACTTAGAAGGCACGACAAAAATCTGAACCTTTGACTCGTCAACAAACCAATTTGCGTACCCACAAAAAGAACATAAAACAAGAATACTATCTGGAGTATACTCTATTGGAGCACCACAATTTTTGCACTTAACTAATGTCTCCTGCATACTTAGCTAATTCACTTTTGTTCTTCTTTTATTTCAGCACCACAAATTGGACAGAATTTTGCATCTAAAGCTATCAGATGACCGTTTGGGCACCATTTTAACTTAGCACCACACTGAGGACAGAATCTTGCATTTACTGGAACAAAAGAATAACCACAGTAAGGGCATTTTACAAATTGTGGAGTTGTTTGCTGTGGAGGTGGAGGAGGCTGTGCTTGAGTTGCTTGAGTAGGAGAGGGTTGTTGAGCTGGTGGAGGATACATAATTGGGGGAATTATAGCAACGCCAGCACCTACTGCAGCTCCTGGACTCTTAGAAAGCTCTTTAGCAACTTGTTTCGCAGTATCCATCTGCATAACGTAAGAAGCACTTCCAGTTTGTTTAATCCAAAAGATTCTTTGTCTCCAGTCATCTGAAGTATCAACACCTTCAAACTTTACATCCAGTAAATCAAGACCTATCCTTTTAAACTCCTCTTGTAATCTAGCATTCACTTCAGAGCTAACTCTGTCTAAGTTAGTAAACACGTCTACTATGCTATACTTTGATAGTAGTTTTATTAGACCTTCGTTAAAGTAACCCCTTAAGAAGTTGTTTAATGACTCTGTATCGAATAAACTTTGCCCCCCGATTATTTCGTTTACGAATAAGTTGGCATCGTTTACTTTAAACCAGTACGTACCATGAAACTGAAGAGGAGCTAGTTCCGTAGTTTGGGTATTTCCACCAAATTTGCCTTTAAATTGCTTCAGCGAAACAAAAATTACTGTAGACCTAAATGGAATTCTATCAAAGCCAGCTATTGGAGAAAGCACCTTGGTTATCAACGGTAGGTTTAAAGTTGTTAATGTATGTCTACCAGCGCCAAAAACGTCATAAACTTTTCCATCTCTGTAGAACACAGCAACTTCAAATTCGTGAACTATTAGTTGACTTCCCCACTCTATTTCTTCAGAAGGATACTTCCATACAATGTCTTCAGAACTTGGATTTATCCATTCGATAACTTTTGGCATATCTAGTCACCTTTTAAAGAATTCAATACAAGATTTCGTTCATCTATTGCGTTATTTAAAGCTCTGATTTTTTCTTTTAATTCAACTAAAAGTGAAGTGTTTTCTCTAACTTTTTTAGCTAACGAAGCTATTTCTTCACAGTTGGTAACAAGCGTGGTGTCCAATTTTTTAAGTTGTTCAAGATTCTCTTCTGTTACTTTTATTCTATCGAAATAACCAGAGTAGCCTGTAGGAGAGACTCTTATTTTAGTGCCTAAAGAGTTTAAATCTTTTGCAACAACGTTTAACTCAGAAGCACTAATTGGAATCTTGCCATCTAGCGAGGCAGCCAAGTAAGACCTAATAGTTTCCTCTGCATCTTTTATTTTGCTAAACAAGTAGTTTCTTATTAGCCGGTCATCCTCCCTTATTAGCTCTTTTTGTTTGTATCCTTTAAAGCCTGGAATTATTAGCTCAAGTTTTTCCAAAACTTTCAAATCTTTTGACATTTAGAGTTTTATAAGATAAACACCCTTATAAACTTTTTGGTTCGAAAAAGAAACTACAAGTTTAGTTGTATGTTATCTAAGCAACTTGAGTAACTATAAGACAGAGTATGAACTTTACTTGACAACTAACTCATACTCCACGCCTATAAGTAAAAAGGTTCCTATTTAGGATCTTGTTTAACGAAAAAGAGGAGAATAAAATAGCTCAATGCTTGCTTTCAACCATTTTTAATAGTTACTGATAGTGAACTAAAAACTAAAATAACAGAAGTAAAAAACTAACAAAGTTGATTGCTGAACCAAAAACAAACGGAACCCAATGTCCATAGTTCCATAAAACACCAGATATCAATGGACCAATAGAACCAGTAAGTGTAGTGAAGGAATCAAGTACCCCAACTGCAGTTGCAAAATTTTCTTCTGAAACATCTTGCATTATTAGCCTTCTTGCTGGCATATCCATCGCACCTACGATACCTTGAACAATCATTACTAAAACTGCTAAAGGAAGAGAACTTATAAATGGATATACCCACCAAACTAGAGAAGAGAAAAAAACATGCAACAAAAGAATAATTTTTCCACCAACTTTATCAGAGATTTTTCCAAAAGGAATTTGAAATATCGCATTTCCAACACTCCATATTGCAAGTAGGAGACCGATTGTAGCATCATCAAAATTTTGATCTAAGCTAGCAACTAAAGGAATGAAGGTATAGGATGTTAAAAAACCTATTGTATGAAATGATAAGGCTATTGAAAGTTTTCTTACTGAAGAATTCTTTATGAAAAAGTCAATGCCCTTTTTAAAATCATCTAAGGTGAAAAAAATAAGATTACTTTTCGTATAATTATTTGAGTTTTTAAGAATAAATGTGATAAGAAACAATGAGAAAAAGGAAAGGATGCTACCAACTATAAACAACGACCTATAGCCAAAGCTTTGGGCCATAACTCCAGAAAGTGATTGACCTATAACCTGAGAAATTGTAACAAACGCATAGTACCAGCCGAATGCTAGAGCAACTTTACCTTTCAATGAGACTTTGGATATGTATGAAGAAACGGAAGGCCCATAGATAGCAGTTCCTATCCACAGCAAAACAACTAACACTGAAAAGATAGTGCAATTAGAAACTAAAAACATGAGGAAAAGCGATATGCTAGATAAAGCAAAACTCCAAACTATTGGCAATTTGTGGCCAAATTTATCAGCTATTACACCACTTGGAAGTGTTGATAAAGCAAATGCAAACCTAGCTATAGTAACCACCAAGCCAACCATAAATGCATCGAGTCCTAATTGTCCAAGATAGAGAACCAATAATGAAGTAGAGAGATTAAAACCAAGAATAAGTAAGCTGACTGAGAGACTTATCAATATTATGTTTTTTGTCAGACCAATTGTTTCTAGATTCAAGTTGAGGTCACAGGTAAATTTTATAGCTATAAAAGCATTATGTTTAAAAGAAAGAGTTTACTGAAATACTTTTGAGTAAATTCTTAGTTGTTTTCAATTTAACATAACTACTATAACTAATTTTAAATGAAATCGCATAAATACTCTTTAGAGAAAAGCCAACAATTTCTGTGATGCATAAGAAACTTCATGATCAGAGTGCACTTAACTTCTAAGATATGGCAAAACTTCGATGGTATCTAAAGAAGCATTAGTTCTTGAAGAAGTAGTTTCAATACCATCTGAAATACTAAAAACTTTATAAGCTGCTAAAGACTGATTAAACAAAATGCAAGAATTAGCCATTTATGGTGGAGAAAAAACTAGAACGAAACCATTTCCAAGCAGGAGAGATATAGGTTTAGAAGAACTAAAAGAGGTAGCAGAAGTAATATGGTCAGGCCAACTTAATAGAGTAGGAGGAACAAAGGTTTCCAATTTTGAAAAGGAATTTGCAAAACTATATGGAGTAGAATATGCAGTAGCTTCTGCTTCTGGAACAGCTTCAATTCATATAGCGCTTGGAGCATTAAATTTTGATCCTGGCTCTGAAGTAATCACTGGTCCAATAAGCGACATGGGTTCAATAATACCAATTTTGTACCAAGGTTTAATTCCTATTTTCGCTGATGTTGATCCTAAGACTTATGCTTTGGATCCTGAAGACGTGAAAAGAAAGATAAGTGAAAGAACAAAGGCCATTATGGCGATTCACTTGTTTGGTCTTGCAGATAAGTTAGACGAATTAAAAAAAATTGCAAAGGATTACAACTTATACCTTATTGAGGATACGTCACAAGCTCACTTAGCGGAATACAAGGGAAAACTTGCAGGTACAATTGGAAACATTGGATGCTTTAGTTTACAACAATCAAAACAGATGACTACGGGCGATGGCGGTATGACTATTTTTCAAGATAAAGAACTTTACGAAAGAGGAACACTCTTCTCAGACAAGGCATGGCCAAGAAGTGGCCCTTCAAAAGATAGAGGCTATTTGTTCTTAGCCATGAACTATAGAATGACTGAACTACAAGGAGCTGTTGGTTTGGCACAATTAAAAAAAGTAAGGAACATAGTTGAAAGAAGAAGAAAGATAGGTGAAAAACTAAATAAATTAATTCAGGAAGAAGTTGATGGAGTTAATCCTCCATACATACCGAGCTATTGCAAACATTCTTTTTGGCTTTATCCTATAACTTTAGACGAAGAAAAAATAAAGGTACCACCTGAAGTATTTAATGAAGCTCTTAATGCTGAAGGAATCCCATCAAGTTTTGGCTATATTAAAAAACCACTTTACCTTTATCCTGTCTTAAAAGATAAAATTACCTTCGGAAACTCACATTATCCATTTAACTTGCCGGAAGCAAGAAAAGTAAGCTATAAGGAAGGAGATTGTCCTAACGCTGAGAGCTTACTTAAAAAGATAATAACCATTCCAATAAATGAGTTTTATGATGAAGTAGACATTGAAGATATCATAAGAGCCTTGAAGAAAGTTTCTAGTTACTATGAACAAAAAAACTAAGTTAACAGGTAATTAATGGGTTAAATGAGTGAACTACCCCTCGCTATTGCAAGGAGCTTCCTGCTTCCACGGACAGACTCGCTCTCCACTCACCCACAGCGGAGGTCTCGGCAAGTGAGACCGTTTCGAGAACCCGTGTGGAAGGTGGGTTACGGAGGTCTTGC
>JAFNIV010000033.1 GCA_017601145.1 Candidatus Brockarchaeota archaeon | reverse complement strand
GTTTGGGGTTGGTCTGGTTACATCTTTAGACCTACGTGGATAATTGGTGGGTTTGTCGGAGTGTCTGCTGTTGAAATTCTGATATTATATAATGCAGCAGGAGTTGTATAAAAGCCTTTATACACAGAATACCACGTACTTATCATAACTGCCACGTAAAGTAATGCAAAAGTTGTTTTACTTATTTTTACTATTCCTCGATCCATAAGAAGAAGCATGATCACGGCAAAGACATAGGGAAGAGGCATAGCAACAAGTAAGCCACCTGAGGGGCCTATGTTAATTCCGCCCGTACCCCAAGCAGCGGGTAGGAATAGAGTCTCGGTTGTTATAAGTGCAGTTAGAACTACTATAAATAGCGTAAGATAGATCCAAGTTTTTGTTGATATTTTTACCTCCTCTTTTTTCGTTTCTGTACTAGACAATTCTTTTTTCACCTGGCAGAAAAATACGCAAAGGGGATTTATAAATTTTATGTGTAAGTAATAGTAAAGTTTATATATTTCACTTTTTTAAAAATTAAAAAATTGGAGTAATAAGTTAGAAGCAAAAAAAGAGGTTATAACAAGAGAATAAATAAAATTGAGTATTTTATTTAGGACAATTACTTTTTAAAGAAAGTTTTTAAAAAGTAAAGTAGACCAGAAATAAGACCACTTTTAAAAAGGTAGAAGCCATTGAGATTTTATAACGCAAATTATTAGAATTCTTATGAACTCCATAAGAGCATCTCCAAGGATATAGCCAGATACAACTAAGTAAGAGTAGCGTTGCCATTTCTCCTTGAAAGCAGGTGCAAAAACTTTTGATCCAATCAAAGACCCTACTAATTGCGAAAATGCAAAAGGTATGCCTAGTAGTGCACCAGTTATACTTACGATTAAAACCGCAGGGGTTTTTAACAAGAAGGAAGATATAATGTAAATCGCAGCTCCTCCGACAAACCCACCAATTATCCACGTAGGTCTAAAGATGTAACCAGACCAACCCCAAACTAGTAAGCGTGCCCAAGAAACAGCGTCAACGGGCCATCCAGTTACCGTATAAGGATACGCACTCGAAGGCATAGGTGAGATAAACCAGAATAGATTTACAAGTATAAAGCTACTTAATAAACTTAACAATATGAAGATGCCATAAGACTTAAAGAATTCTGAATGTTCAACATTAACCAAATCAGCCTGTAATAAAGCTTGAGCAACTGATGAACCACCTATGAACGATGGAGCTACTCCAGCTACTGTGCCAATTATGCTTCCAGATAAGGACGCAGGAAGAGGAACAAACCATATATCTTTACCTTGATAACCACTATAATAGGTAACTAACTCTCTAAGGTATGGTACGCTTGTTCCAAAAACTGTTACTCCAGCTGAAGCAGTTGCTATATAAGTTGCAAAGAATGATCCGCCAATTACCAACAAGATTAATGCTAGAATTGGGAATGAAAAATTGGTGAGGTACCAAGACAGAAAAACTAGTCCTAGCGATGAAAACAAATACAGTAAAACAAGACCTTTCGCAGAAAGTAAACCTTTACTTTCTGAAGAAGCTTTTGCTAAAGCGGAGAAACCTCTTTTTAATGGAGTTGGATTTAGCAATACTGGAACGATCATTGCAGCTAAACTTAAGCCAATTAATAATGAAACATAAAAGTAAATTAAAGATCTGTATTGCAACGTCCAATATCCCCAGCCTGTTGCCCACTTGCTTTCTGGCGGCCATAAATCATACTTAGTAATTAAAAAGGTTCCAACAAAGTAAAGCGCAAATGAAGCCAAGAACTGTATAAAAGCAACTTTAGGCGGCAGTAATAAACCGGGAATGTAGTTTACTGGATCGGTAGGAATTATCAAGGTCGCACCGGGTAAAAACTGATCAAGATATGGAGTAAAGTCAACATAAAGATATACTGGAATGCCATAGACAAGAGTACCACCTAGAAGTAACACACTTAAAACAAATGGAATAAATTTTATTGCAATATTAGCAACAACGCCAGCTAGGACAGATATAAAGAGAATTCTTATAAATTCTGGCTCTCTTTGACTTAAACTATTAATTAATGCGACTTGAGCTCTTGCAAACGGAAACTCAAGTTTTTCTACCACAGCAAAAACCTCATAGGTTAAATAACCTAGAATAATGTCAGATAAAACACTTAAAGCAACAAAAATTAAAGAGATAGATAAGGGTACAACCCATGCAGCGTTGAAGAATAAGAACTTAGAGTTGTAAATGGTAACTAAGCTTGATTTACTTACGATCCACCAGCTTGGAATGTAAGTTTCCACACCCAAAAGTCGCGATGGCTCGCTATAAGCGAAATACATATTTCTGGGGAATGAAAGGAAGAATAGAGAATAACCAAGAGACACAGGTTGGAAAATCATTAGAATGAATAACTCCTTATTAGACAGCTTTGCTCTCATAAGATTAGCTAATTCTGAGAACAGTAGTATTGGTATCCAACCAGAAACCCAAAAGAAGGAATTGGAAATGAGAAAATAGTACATAAGAATAGGTTGAATTACAAAAACGGAGAATATATAAGCAAGCAGAATTCTAAGAGTTAATCCTCTTTCTTGCTTTTTTACAACTACTTCTTCCATTTTTATCACCTTATTGTTGCACCATGTTTTTCGAGGTATCTCTTGAAGTAATTATTTCTTTCTTGGGGTGAAAGACTTCTCCAAACTATAAGTTGTTTTCTTAACTCATCCACGACAATAGTAGCAGAAGTTCTCCAAGCTTGAACATAACCTTCTCTTCTGTTAAGTGCTAAGCTCACTTGATATTTTGTTGGATCATCTTCTAGAGTCTTAGCTTCGATAATGAGATCACTCTTAATTCCTAGATCGTATGGAGCAAACCTACAAAGCGAGTTAAACGAAATCACTTCTGTCTTCTCATTCTTACTTTCAGAAATATTAATTTCTTCTGCATAAAAAACACTTTCTCTTTCTTTAACACTAGCCATGTATTCTTCTAAAAACTCCATAAACCCAAAAACTTCATTTTTTGTATTTAAAATTAAGGGTATAGAGACACTCCAAGCACTACCTTTGGGTCCTTTTTCAATTTGGGTCCACTTCATTGCTAAAGAAGGTATTGCTAACCTGCCAGCCAATCTCGAAGGATAGAGCGCTGAAATTAAGATCACAAGCAAAACGAGACTTAAAACAAAAAGTATTGATACCGATGAGAAGTTAGGATAAAGCTCCTTGGGGAACAATCCCAGGTGAATCAAAAGGTATGTAGAAACAATTCCTCCAATATATCCGAGAAATATTGAAGGAATTGCATACGTTAATGCTTCTGTAAAGAAACTTGCTGTTATATGATCGGGTGCCATTCCTACAGCATTAAATATGCTTATTTCTCTTCTTCTTTCATGAACTGCAGCTAACATAATATCGAGAATAGTTGCAGACGCAATTATTGTGGGTATAAGAAGGAATTGTATTCCTTCTACACTTACCCATTGTCTACTTAATACTGCTTGTGAATAATTTAAATTCTGACGATAGAAGTATATAGGATAAGATAGGGCAAAGGGTAGATTATTGTAAAGTACGCCATAATAAGAAGTATTGATAGGCCTAATAGCAATATTAGAAAAGGTTAGAGGATAAACTATCTCTTTGTACAAAGAGATGGGAATGATCAAGAGGTTTCTTGGTGCTATGTGAGAAGGATTAGCAGTTGGCGATTGCGGATCCCAAGGAGTAATTGCCTCTCCATCAGGATTAGTGAAGTTAATTACTGTATCGCTTATAATTCCAACTACTTTAAGGTTAAGGCCATACAACCTTATTGTAGAGTTTACGTCAACTTTTTGGTTAAGCTCATTACTTAAGCTATTAGCAACAGACTCAGGTAATATTACAGAAAATACATCTAATTCAGAAAACCATCTTCCTTTAATTAGTAACTTATCGATATTAGAAACTTTTGGTTCTTGAGGAGAAAGCGCTAGGATAGCATAGATTTGAGTTTTTAAATTTGGAGAGAAAGCTATGTAAGATAAACCAGCAGCAGTTGCAGTTGTAGAAGGAGGAAGAGGAGGCGGATATAGCCATCCTCTTGGTGCGACATAGCACTCATTCTCAAGGTAAGAAGCCAACATTTCGTAAGTAAAACCATTCATAACATTCCATGGATATATTCTTATTTCAATACCATCATAGCTTGATCGCGTATTCATTCTTTGACTTAATAATGTAGGCACCATAGCAACTGAAGCTAGCGTTATAGTACCAAATACAATGACAGCAATTGAAAATGTTGTAAGGGAAGTTCTAAATTTCCTTTTCTTAAGGTTTTCGATAGCCATGCTCATACTTGAAGTTAAAAGCCCCGTTCTGCTTATTTCTAAAAAGTGCTTTCCAAGACTTTTTTCTCTTAACAATGTAGCACTCGTATACGCCTCACTCAAAGCTATTACTAAAAGAGTAGAGACTATAAGTAAAGTAGTAGAAGTTAGAAGAACTAAAACCCAGTTTGTAGAAAGAGTATAAGCCGGATGAAAAATATAAAGTGCAATATTTGATAAAAACAATATAATTATTATTGCAATAAGTCTCTTTATGCCTTCGAAACTAAAAAGTAGTCGTTCTATGAGAAACGAAAATAAAAGAGAAATAATAAAAAATGTAACCATTGAAGTTATAACTTGGCCCATGAGCGACATAACAGAGTTATACCAGTTTATTGTAAATGCCCATGACAATAAAGAATAACCATATGCGCTCGAATACTGATTTTCTTTCAAATATGAACTTAAAGAATTCATAGTTTCACTTGAAATCTTCCAATAGTATTCAGTAGTTGGCATTATAGCAAACTTATTTTTAAGAGCAATATACCTACTTTCTGTTATTGTATACAAGTTCTTTAGTGCATTAATTGGGGACAAAATTATTTGTTCTCCTTGAGATAAGTAATAGCCATAGCCTTGAGGATACTTTTCTGAAGCATTATTGAGAATGACACTTGGTAGCCCAGTTCCAATAGAAAGGACGAGTTCGCTAGGTACATTAGGCTGAACAAATGCTATAAAAAAGTTATCTGCCGCGAAACTACTAAAACGAATGGCTGGACTATGTGACTGTGCATTATTGACTATTACAGCGGAAAGTGTTCTAAAGTCTGTAGGTTGAAATGTTAGAGGAACAACAATAGAAGCAGACTCAAAAATTGAGATAATTTTAATTTGTGGGTTTGCAGAAAAAGGAATACCAGCTCCACCGGGTGCAGTCCAAACTCCAAAATCAGTTGCCCAAGTTATTTGACCTTTGCTGTTAACTCCAAATGCTAAAACACTTCCTCCGAGATATGGCTTAAAGCCATGAAGGATAACATTACTGTGCTCGTTTACTTTAGCAATTATCGTAAGACCACCAGAAAAAACGGCAACTAATAAGTTATCCTTAAGCTCAGGATGTTCTGAAAAATTTATTGGATCATAGTAAGAAGTAAGCATATCATAAGTGGTTACTGTGACGTTTAAGGTTACGTAACCCCAGTCATTACCAAATCTAGACTTTGAGGCTAAAAGCTTAATTTCCGGTTCATTTAGAAAGGCCCATAACGAGCAATGAATAAACTGTACCTGAGGCCAAACATTTGTAAAGTTAATGTTTTCAAAAACATCATTAGGTGTTCTTTGGTAAGTTCTAAAATCGTTTGTTGTATGAAATGTAAAACCACCACCGTACATAGCAAGTGTAAACGGATCTGAATCGAAAGAAAAGTAACTTCTTTGAAGAGCTCCAACATGAAAGCCAAATACAGCAGCTGGAGAAAAGGTTCCATAAAGGTATGGTTCATATGGCCTTACCGAACTAAGATACAAGGGATGGCTACCAAGTATTCCATCGACAAAGTTGTCACCATAAGTATTGCCTAGCACCATTTTCATCTCAGATAACCAAGGACCAAATAACTTGCTCACCAACCATGAGTACCGCTGCGACAAAATATTAGAATAAGAAAAAGAGTACGTGCTTCCAAATGCATAAATTCCAATTTGATTGGATTCACTTGCTAAATCTAAAGAAACAAAACTTATTATATGACTTCCGAGTTCATCAAAATGACGCTCTACAAATTCTCTAGCACCCCACAACCCTTGATAATGACCAGCTAAGGCAACGAATAGAACTGATCTTTTAGGCTTATTGCTAGACAAAAAACTTGCGAGTTGTAAAAGTTCTGCCACTCCTAAAGAATCTGTTGCACCGTAAGCTAATGATGGAACTACAGAAAAGGAATCATAGTAAGCAGAAATAACTATAACTTGAGAAGACAGAGTTGGATCCGAGCCTTTCAAGAAACCAACTATGTTTGGAACTTTTACGTCTTCCCAAGTCATTGAGGAATGAACCTTTACCTTAATTCCGTTTGATCCAGCATTTTTGCATAATTCAAGTAAAGTCTTACCATTTTCATCAAAAGGAATATACAACCTAGGAAAGTAAACAGGTATAAACATTATTTTTTGATCAGCTTCTGAGCGAATTAAGAGGTTTTCTGTTTCAGGGATATATACAACACCTTTAGCACCAAAAATCATAGCATTATAAAAGTTCCAACTAGAAGCAAAATCCATAAGTACGAATTTTCCTGAAACGTTGAGTCCATCGAAATTTTTTAACTCACCATTTCCAACGTATACGAGAGTATCGAATGAATTTCCGCTATCATAAGGACTTGGATTTACTAAATTAGGAGCCAATGGATATGCCGTTATGTTTAATCCACCTTGAGTAATGATCCAGCTACTATGAGAAACTGGGACTGTAACATTTATCCATTCAAAATAGTTAGAATCGTTACCATAAGGAACTAAACCAAACTCTTTGAATTTAGCAGCGATATAATTGGCTGCTTCAAAGAAGCCAGGGTAACCAGTAAACCTTGATGCATTTGAGAGAACTTTTACGTCGTTTTCAAATGCTGTTTCATTTATACTATTCACGACTTCGTAAAAATTATGTGGAGTAGGAATAGGCGGCACTGCGAAAATGCTCGATTGAAGTGTACTACTTACTATAAACAGTAACGACATGAGGATAAACAAAAATGGAGAAAACTTCTTAAGTTTACTTCCGTTAAAGTTTTCATTTCTTAAACTCATTTTTATTGAGTGTTAAACCAGATAAGATGAAATATTTAAACTTTTCTATTTTTCTCAATTTATTTAACAAAACAACTAAATAATAAAGACAACTGAAAATAATGTTTTATATTTTTTACTTATAAGTTTTCTTTAACTGCAAAAGATACTGTCAACTTAAGATCATTTATGACATTTATCCGCTTTTCTTAAACCATTGCGAGTAAGAAAGCAAACGTTGAATTGCTTTATACTATTGAACAATTAATAACGCTGACTTATGCTTACCCTTTAATAATATTTAGGTGAGACTCAAATGGAGTAAGCAATAGGCCTTTGGCCTTAAGTTAACAGTCTCATTTTTAATAGAAGTAACATTTTTATTTTTCTAGAGAGAAACAATGAGTTTATGGCTTCTGAGAAGTTAGTAGCAAAACTTAATTCTAATTTCGTTACTTTTCTACTTCTATCTTTAATTACTCTTATAGGTTTTCTATCTGTTAGAACTGTCTTTATTGGAGGCGAAATTCCTGGTTGGGATCACGGATTTCATTACACTAATGCTTACTTAACTTATAAGTACTTTATTCCAAATGGTAACTTATTAGGTTACGATTCATGGCATATGTTCGGTTGGCTTCCTAACTTATATTACAACCCAGGTACAACTTTTTTTATAGCGTTCTTATATGTTGCATTATCAAAATTTCTAGATTTTAGTTCTACGTACAATTTAGGTGTTATCCTTAGTTATATTCTTCTAGCTCCAGCTTCTTATTTATTTGTGTACTCTATTTCTAAATCAAAACTTGCAGGATTGTTATCAGCATTATCTGCAATTACAATTTTTGAACAGGAAGACTCATGGTATGATGTAGGTTGGAGACAAATATATTATATTGGAATGTGGCCTGAAAGAATGGGCTTAGTTGCTGGGATGTTTGGTCTAGCTTTCTTTATTTTGGCAACTAATTCTGAAGAAAAAATTATAAAGAGATCCCTCTATTTGTCTTCTAGTATCTTATTTACTGGATGGGCCATTCTCTCTCATGTGATGATGGGGGTTTCTACTTTAATTGCTATAGTTATGGTACTAGTATTCAAAATAATTTCTGTAGTATCAAGCTCAGGTAAGCCTAAGTTTAAGGTAAAACTAATTGGAGATTATACCTTCACAACTTTAGTTACTATTGCTTTAACTTTTTCTTTAATATCTTTTTGGTTTATACCACTGTTACAGACAAATGATGCTTTCCATGGCCTTCCTACTTTAACTTGGGAAGTTGGGCCAAGCATGGCGCAATATATATTTAATTCGTATCCTCAATACTTTAACATATTTTTGTTTATTGGTCCACTTGTTTCTATATTTAGGAATAAAAGAAAATCTCTACTGACTTGGAGTCTTTTAGTTTTTTTCTTCATCACGCTTGTAATCATTATCTTTGGTACTTCTTTCTTAAATGAATCATTGTTAAGCTCAGTTTATGTCTACTCTGTTATGTTAACTCTTTTGCTTTTTTTCTTGGTGCCAAACAGTTTTGAAGTATTTATGCCATTAAGCTTATCTGTTTTATTGCTTTGGCTTTCAACAGGTCCAAGAACATATTATGTAAACATTCTTGGTTTTGGTATTAATCTCTATTATTTTCCATTTTTTAAGTATCTTGGTTTTTCAAAATTCGGAGGATTCGCAAGGTATGTGTTGTTAGCGTATTTTTCGATTGTTGTTACTGAACTCTTTTTTTTAGTTTTAAACTTATCAAGAAATAAGAATGTCCAAAACAAAAGCACAAGTTATGCGATGCCTATACTTGTAATTTTATTTTTGGTAGTGGCTTATATTGAACCAGTTCTTGCTGGAATTACTCAAAATACAGATTTGCTTTCAACAGAATCCAGCAGAAAGTTTAAGTTTATCGAAGACTTCCCATTGCAAAATAAAATTTCTAAGATGCTTAATTTTCTTAAAACTCATGACATAGTAAATAATAACACTTATATTCTTATGCAAGATCCTAGTAACAATTTTGCGGACTGGATAAATTATTGTAACACACACTTTATATATCAAACTTCCATTATACTAAATAAACCAATGGTTGGTGGGATTGTGTGGACGAGATATATAACACAACCAATCTCTACAAGCGAATACTCGAAATTTTTCACTTTACCAATGTCATATCTCTCTACTCATATGGATGAATTTTACTATCAACTTAAAGAGCTTGGTATTACCTATGTTATGACTTTTGATGTGGATTTTACTAGAGCATTAAGAGATGATGGAAGATTTATGGAACTATACTCTGATGGAACTTTTTCAATCTTTAAGACACTAAATTTTAATCCAATAATAGAAGTTAATAGTACCGCTGCCAAAATAACAAATGTCACAATAATGCCGAACTATTTAAAGTTTACACTAAAGGGCGAAGTAAACTCAACTTATGAAATAAAGATAAAACTTGTGAACTTCCCTTCGTGGAAAGTTGCTAGTTTTCCTCAAGCTTACTCCTTAAGTTTAAGTAGCTATTCTCCACATGTTCTTTTCGAAGTTTCGCAAGTCTGGGGCCTTTCCGTAGAGAAACTAATTCCATTTATGCTTATTAGAGTAAGGCCTTCTTCCAATTCTACAACATTTACGCTAGTTTATGAAATTTCTTCCATTGGAGACATTGTTACGAAAGCTACTCTAATTGGTATTGGCTTAGATTTTGTAGTTGGCCTTTTTTATTTCTTTCTTAAATTTAAATTAGGGAAAAATTGATCTAATAATGCTTAGAATTATAGTTTACCGTTAAAAATGAGACTGTTAACTTAAGGCCAAAGACCTATATTTAGGTGAGCTAAAAATAGGACGCTTTCTCCTAACACAAATTCGTCACTAACTTTGTATAGGTCTTAAGATTTTTGAAAAACAAAAATAATTTATTAAGGAAAGTCAGTCAAGCCTAAAATTATTTTTTGTTCTAAAAACTTAAAAATAGCTTAAATCAAAAATGAAAAAGAAAATGAAAGTTTTGTCCCCAGGTAGAGTTAACTTGATAGGAGAACACACAGATTACACTCACGGATATGTAATGCCAGTAGCAATAGATCTTTACACGAAGATTCAAGGAGAAAAAAGCGAAGATGTTGAACTTTATTCGGAAGTTTTTAATGAGACAAAAAGATTTCAACTAAACAAATTGGTTAAAGAAAATTCTTGGATAGACTATGCAAAGGGTATATATAAGATTCTTTTTGAAAGAAACTTTAATCCAAAAGGAATAAAAGGAAAAGTAGGAGGAAATCTTCCAATTAGTTCAGGATTAAGTTCTTCTGCTAGTTTTGAACTAGCTATTATATATTCCTTAAATGAGTTATATTCTCTAAAAATATCAAGGAAGGAAATGGCATTGCTATCCCAAAAAGCTGAGAATGAATTTGTAGGAGTTCCTTGTGGAATTATGGACCAATTTGTAGTAGCTTTAGGAAAAGAAAATAATGCTATTTTTATTGATACAGAAACCCTTAACTATGAATACGTTCCAATACCGGAAGATGTTCAAATAATTGTTTTTCATACAGGAATAAAGAGGGAGCTTGCTAGCTCAGCTTATGCTGAAAGGAGAAGAATTACAGAAGAAGTATTAAAAAAACTTGGAAAGAATTCTTCCAAGTATGTTAATGAAGAAGAACTTGAGAATTTTCCTGAAATTCATAAGAAAAGATTTTCTTATGTTATAAGAGAGAACAGAAGGGTTGAAAGAGCAAAGGAAGAACTAAAAAATAACAATATAGAAACTTTTGGAAAAATTTTAGTTGAAGCGCATTGGGATATTGCTAAGAACTATGAAGTTAGTTGCGAAGAACTTGATTTCTTTGTTAAGAAAGCGGTAGAATATGGAGCATATGGTGCAAGATTAACAGGTGCAGGGTTTGGAGGTGCAGCTATAGCTGTAGCTGATAAAGAAAGTGCAAAAACAATAGCTGAAAAAATTTTTGTAGAATATTCAAAAAGATTTTCTTGGAAAGCAAAGTATCTTCTAGTGAAAGCCTCAGAAGGAGTAAATAAATACTAACTCTTGAAAAAAACATTGAATTTAACTTATAGAATTATAAGCTTCCTTTCCATGTACTTAGGGGTATTTCTGAAACTCGAATTTCATTAGTATTATTCTTTCTCGCAGCTTCGTAATAGAAAAGTATGCGATCTTCAAGAACTAAAAAGTCAGAATACCTTAAGGTTTGGTAACTGCCTGGAGTTTGACTTGTAAAAAGTGGCTTATCTGGAGAAAGATCGATCCAATTGTATAAGTCTAAGCTATAAGCTAAGCCACTTGCTATATTATAGCTGGGATCATACCAAGAAATATGAGAACCTTCATATACCATTAAGTAACCAATGGGAAGAGGAAGAACGCAAGCAGGACGAGTATAGTAGTTGTGCCACCCTATGTTTTCAAGGATGGGATTAGGTTGCGCGAGCTCCCATTTTTCACCATCAGCTGACTTTAGATGTAAAGCTCTTTCTACACCTATACCGCCAATTAAGAACATATGAAATTCATTTCCTATGAATATTACGAAAGGATCTTTTACTCCATAGGCACCTAAGTTTCCTAAATTGTCAGGGTCTACTACAGATTTAATAGATTTTGGATCAAAATCCTTTGGATCGTCTACATCATCTAACTTCATGATGTGCCACTTCCCTTTGTTTGGATGAGGGCCACAAAGGTATAGCTTAAATTTCCCTGTTTTTGGATCTAATAAGATGGAAGGTCTTTCGAAACCTTTCATTCCGCACTCTTCACGCGTGATCTTTTTAACAATATTAAACTTAAAACCATCATTGGAGTTCAATATCCTAATTTCGTAACCTCTAAAACCACGTGGTGAATAACCTTCACGCATACGCGCAGCTAACCAAATTTTTCCATTTTGATCTTTAATAACGCTTGGAGCACCAGCCCACCAATCAGGTTCGTTTCTATCTGGTTCCAAAATAGTTTTATATGTACTAACTGAAAACTTTGAGGAAAAATCATAAATACGACCTATTAATCTTTGAGACTTCATGTTGCAATAGCAATATAAATTTCTTTATAAATTTTTTGAAGTTACTGACTTAAGATCACTTCCGCATTCAAACTATTAACAAGCAACTTGTTCATTAATATAAGTAAATCGTACTTAATCTTTCAGCAACTTATTCAAGAAATAAAGTTCTAGGCTTTCTTCTGAATTTATTATAAAGAAAGGTTTAAATGTCTTAGGGTTAAACTTCTTAAGTAGTAATGCTTACTTCTCGAGAAAGATGTTACAGAGCAGTAAGAAGGGAAGACGTTGATTTAATTCCAATAAACTTATGGATTGACTCTCCAGAGCCTTTAAATAGCTTACTAAATCGTTTAAATATTAGCGATAAAGAGAAATTACTTAAAAACTTGAAGATTGACTTTAGAGGTTTCTTGCCAGGGATATCAGGTCTAGGAATTGGACTGAAAGGAGGATACAAAGAAGAAACTTATTTAGATTCAAATGGAAGGCGTTTACATAAGGATATGTTTGGAGTAGTTTCGGCAACTTCACTTGATGGCTTAACTAGTATGTATATTGATAATCCACTGAGACATATAGAAGTGGAAAAATACAAATTTCCAGAAATAAAAGAAGAAGATTTCAGCTATGTTGAGAAATTTAGAAAAAAATATGAAGATTATTGTGTAATAGGAGGAACTTTACAATCATTTGAAACAGCATGTGCTTTGTTTGGTTACAATGAAATATTTACGCTAATGATTAAAGAACCAAAAAAAGTTGAATTCGTTTTGGATAAACTTTTTGAAATAACTTATAAACAAGCAGAGCTTTTGGTTGAGGCTGACGTCGATCAAGTTTATAATGGGGACGACGTTGGAGCTCAAACAACCATGCTTATTGCTCCCGCACATTGGAGAAAGTTTCTAAAACCAAGATATGAAAAACTTGCTAAAATAATTCATAGCGGAGGGGCTTTCTTTCACTTTCATAGCGATGGATGGATTGAACCAATAATTTCTGATCTAATTGAACTAGGGGTAGATGTTCTTGAACCAATTCAACCAGAAGCCATGAACATAAAAAAGTTAAAAGAAAAATTTGGAGACAAAATAAGCTTTGAAGGTGGAATAAGTGTGCAGAGGCTTCCATTTAAGAGTAAAGAAGAGATCAAAAGGGAAGTAAAAGAAGCTATAGAAATACTTGGACCAACGGGTTATACTTTAAGGCCAAGTCATACTATTCTTAGAGGCACACCAATTGAAAACATTGTTACGTTATACGAAGCTGCAGATAAGTTTAGAAAGAAGTACTAAACTTTTAACTTTGACGGCGGGAAGTCCCCCTGCGAAAGCTGAGGGATGAAAGCCGAAAAGCTTATATTTTTCTCATTACATCTATCATTGTCTGCTTGGCTGGCAGACCTAGTAGGCATGGGACAGGCCGAAAGAGACGCCTGCTGAGGGCAAGACCTCCGTAACCCACCTTCTATACGGGTTCCTCGAAATGGTCTCACTTGCCGAGGCCTCCGCTGTGGGTGAGTGGAGATCGAGTCTGTCCGTGGAAGCAGGAAGCCCCTTGCAACAGTGAGGGGTAGTTCACATTAACGCTCTCCAGACTAAAGTCAAGGGATTTTCGAGCCAATAGACTTTTAAGTCCTCATCTTACAGACCCTGAGCACTGTAAAGAATTTTAAGATTTGGAAAATTTAAGTTATTTGAGTGACTCAAATAACTTGTTGAATACTTCTGAAAAATAAGCTTCCTTTCATATATTTCTATTACTTCGGGCAAAACTTTACTTATTAACTCTTCTGAAGGGGCCCCAAGCTTTATTCCACTACAACTTAAATCAAGATAAACATAGTAGGACTTATTCTTATATTTGAACTCGGAATTATCTTTAAACTTAGGATATAAGTAAACTCTAAATGGGAATAGCTTACAAACCAGTGGTTTGTCTTCCTGAATTTTACAGGTATACTTACCTTCTTTCATTCTTAAGAATACACATGAGCCATTTTTCTTATGTTTTAAGACGAATAGGTTCTGATCTTGAACAACATAAACTTCACCATATTTAGAAACAATCGTAGCGTAATCTTCAAAACTTAACGGTATTCTTGAATAAAAGCAGCATTTACCACACATTTTACATCTCCAGTTTTTAACTTTTGACCAAGGAATTAAATGGTTTATGATCATTCTAGCTAAAGTCAAAATCTAGCCCTCATACTAAAGATTATTTTTTTAAATTAAAAATACCTCCAGGCCCTAGCTTAACTCATCGGCCATAAAGCTCGTTAAGCAGTAGGGTTCTGAGTTAAGTAGAGATAGATGATGTTTCATTCTTACTTAACTCTTCCCTCTCGATTATTTCATCGAGGGCTCTTTGGGGGAACCCTTCTCCCCGCATCTGAAGGTTCAATACTGCTACAACGTCTCTATCTTCGCATTTCATCAACCTGCCCTCATAGGAAGCCATGCTTCCAGAACAGAGAGGGCGTAAGAGTTCTTCTTCTATCAAAGAGTTAAGG
This sequence comes from Candidatus Brockarchaeota archaeon, assembly GCA_017601145.1. Classification (GTDB taxonomy): domain Archaea; phylum Thermoproteota; class EX4484-205; order EX4484-205; family JAAOZO01; genus JAAOZO01. The sequence goes on along the minus strand of JAFNIV010000033.1, from coordinate 150 downwards.
AGTTAGACCACTACTTAAACTTTTTTCTATTTTGAAACTGCTGAAGAGGCGCTTTCCAACAATTATGGGTGCTTTTCTTCAAATAGTGATCCTTGAGATCGACAGTTTAAGAATGTTTGCTATTTGTTTATTGATAAACATTTTGAAAGA
>JAFNIV010000032.1:12908-15557 GCA_017601145.1 Candidatus Brockarchaeota archaeon | reverse complement strand
TTCTAGTTACTATGAACAAAAAAACTAAGTTAACAGGTAATTAATGGGTTAAATGAGTGAACTACTCCTCGCTATTGCAAGGAGCTTCCTGCTTCCACGGACAGACTCGATCTCCACTCACCCACAGCGGAGGTCTCGGCAAGTGAGGCCGTTTCGAGGAACCCGTGTGGAAGGTGGGTTACGGAGGTCTTGCCCTCGGCAGGCGTCTCTTTCGGCCTGTCCCATGCCTACTAGGTCTGCCAGCCAAGCAGACGATGATAGATACAATGAGGAAAAATATAAGCTTTTCGGCTTTCATCCCTCAGCTTTCGCAGGGGGACTTCCCGCCATCAAAGTTAAAAACAAACTTTTGTAATACTAAAAACGCTAGTTTCAGCCAAAGTTCTTAGGATTAAAGCTATTCTTTATTAAGTCAATTGATTTTTTTACTCCAATTGTTGGTTCTTCTTTTCCTTCGTACTCTATAGAGATATAACCCTTGTAATTTACTTCTCTAAGAATTTTATATATTTCTTTATAGTCAATATCTAATGAGTACCAAACACCTCCACCAAAGTATGTTTTCGCATGAACCAGAGCTGCACGCTTTACAATCTTTCTTAAACTTTCATAAATGTTTTCAGTAAAGTTTCCAGTATCCATTAAAACTTGAAGATATTTTGAATTGATGGATTCTATAATCTTCAACAATCCTTCTGGATTTATAGTTAGACCCCAGTGGTTCTCTAATCCAAGAATTATACCATAATTTTCAGCATAGGGTAACAACTTATTAAGAGATTCAATCACCCAACCAAAGGCATCTTCTTCTGAGTATCCTTTGATTGGTGGTTCAATACCTTTGTTTTTCATGAGTTCATCAAAACTCTTTATTGTACCCCACCTACCAGAATTAACCCTTATAATTGGAGAACCTAAGTGGTATGCTAGATCTAAAGATTTTTTCGTTTTTTCAATTTCTTGCTCTCTAACTTCCTTACTTGGAGAAACGAAGTTTTGGTGAGTAGCAACACAGTAGATATCTAAACCAAGCTCTAGTGCCTTTGCTTTTATTGAATTTAAGTAACTTGTATCTCTTGACTCAAGTTGAACTTCTAGTATTTCGACTCCATCTAACTCAAGGTTATAGGCTTGTTCCATAACATACTCAATTGGAGTTTTAACTTCGGAAAAGTGCCAAAAAGAATAAGTTGAAGTTCCTAATCTTAACTTCATAATTATGTTATACCTAAACAACCTTATTTAAGTATTTTTGATACTTCAACGAACTAGTTAAGAAAGGAAGAAAAGCTTATTTAGCAGAAACTTCCTTGTATTAGAGAAGAGAAGATGACAAAGTTTCCTAAGAGATTTATGTGGGGCATCTCAATGGCAGCATTTCAGTATGAAATGGGATATTCGCAGGAAGCTGTAGATCAAAATAGTGATTGGTATGTGTGGCTACATGACAATGAAAATAAGAAAAATGGAATAGTTAGTGGAGATGTTCCAGAAAATGGGCCAGGGTATTGGGACCTATATAAGGTTGATCATGGTTGGGCTGAATGGCTGGGGTTAAATACCTGGAGAATGAATCCAGAATGGAGTAGAATATTTCCAAGGTCAACGGAAGAAGTAAAGGTTGATGTAGAATCAAAAGAAGACAACGTTATTGACATAGAAATTACTGAAAAAGATCTTAAAAAACTTGATGCTATTGCAAATCAAAAAGCAGTAAAGAAGTATAAGGAAATTTTCAAAGACATAAGAGATAGGGGGATAAAACTTATAATAAATTTGTACCATTGGCCACTACCAATTTGGATTCATGATCCAATAAAGGTTAGAAATTCGAATTTAAAAGATGGACCAAAGGGATGGTTAGAAGAAAGAACTGTAGTAGAATTTGCTAAGTTTGCGGCCTATATAGCGTGGAAGTATGAAGAATATGCTTACATGTGGAGTACAATGAATGAGCCAAATGTAACATGGAGCATTGGATACTTTGGTGGAAATTTTCCACCAGGAGTTAACTCAATAGAAGCAGCAACAAAAGCAGCTTACAACATTGCTCAAGCTCATGCTAGAGCTTATGACCAAATAAAGAGAATAGTTGGTAAAAAAGCAAAAGTTGGAGTAATCTATGCAACTACTCCTTCTGAACCATTAACTAATTCTGAAAAAGATATTGAAGCAGCAAAAACTTCAGATGAAGTTTCAACAAAATGGTTTTTTAACGCAATTATAAATGGCATTGTTACTAAAAATTTCATTGGAGAAAAGGTTAAGAGGGAAGACATGAGAGAAAAGGCGGATTGGATAGGAGTAAATTATTATTCTAGGAATGTAGTTAAGTCAAAACAAGAACATCCGGGTTATGAAGGCGTTAGCGGATATGGCTTTAGCTGTAGCAACATGGAAAAGTCAAATGCAGGGTTGCCTGTTTCAGAATTTGGATGGGAAATTTACCCAGAAGGAATTAGGAAGGCCTTAAATTTATTTAAAGAATATGAAAGACCACTCATGATAACTGAAAATGGAGTAGCAGACAAAAAAGATAGGCATAGAGCATGGTACATAGTTTCTCATCTTCATCAAGTAGAGAAAGCTATAAATGAAGATGGCTTAGAAGTTATCGGATACTTACATTGGAGCTTAATAGATAACTTA
>JAFNIV010000032.1:8368-12809 GCA_017601145.1 Candidatus Brockarchaeota archaeon | reverse complement strand
TAGCAGACAAAAAAGATAGGCATAGAGCATGGTACATAGTTTCTCATCTTCATCAAGTAGAGAAAGCTATAAATGAAGATGGCTTAGAAGTTATCGGATACTTACATTGGAGCTTAATAGATAACTTAGAGTGGGCTTCTGGGTTCAGCAAGAGGTTTGGTCTATTGTACGTTGATATGAACACTAAAAAGAGAACTCCAAGACCAAGTGCCTATTTGTATAAAGATATTGTTACTTCAAATGAAATACCAGAATACCTTCTAGAATATAGTAATTTCCCAAACTTTCTTACTTAACGTTCTAGATATTTATGTGACATCTAGAAGTTTAATTTCTGACTACTCATAGCATTCAGTAGAAATCATTATAGTATAAGTAAAGTATTTGTAATGGACATAGGACAGCTACGTTTTGAGAAGCTTTGGTTCTCCAATCTAACACAATCGCTACTTGTTCTATAGTTTTAAATATTAAAGATTAAACTTAAGAAGAGGATAGGATAAGCTATGGCAGAATTTCTCTAGAACATGCGCCTCATAAACGTTTGGCTTGTTTAAGAATGGCTATTTGGTTGTTTTCCTCCTAGGGGTAGTGTACCACTCATATTAAGATAAAATTTTTAAACACATGTGTGCACTTATAAGTTATGACTAAGACCATCACGATAAACGACGAGGCCTACATGGCTTTGGCTGAGCTTAAGGGAGAGAGTGAGAGCTTTAGCGAGGTTATAATCAGGATTGTGAAGGGAAGGAGGGTTAACCTGCGGGATTTCTATGGAGTGTTTCGTGACAATGCTGACCTTTGGCTGGAGATTGAAAAGGAGATTCTAGAAGATAGGAAGAGGGCTTCTCTAAGATGAGGTTGCTAGATACTTCAGCTATGATAAGTGTTCTCAGAGGGGATGAAGAAGTTAAGAGTATCGTTGAGAATACTACTGAGGAGCTTTGCACGACAACAATAACCCGTTTCGAGCTTTTCTCCAGAATATATCATAGAGGACTTGTCAAGGAAGAAAAGGTGCTTAGGAGACTGATTAAGGGTTTGGCTCTTTTGACGTTTGACGAGGAGTCTTCGGATAAGGCTGCTGAAATCATGGGATTCCTGCTTAGAGTTGGTAAGCCTGTTAACGTAATTGATGTTTTGATCGCTGGCATCGCTGTGGCTAATGGTGTCGAAGAAATAGTAACGAGAGATAGGGATTTCAAGACTATTGAAGATGTTTATGGGCATCTGAAAGTGGTTTTGATGACTGGAACCTAATTTTTCCTTCAAAAGGATTGAGTTATATTCTAAAAATCGAGAAAGAAAGGAGAAATCATAGCCACTTCGAATGGTCTTAAATATTCCGTAAAAAATTGAGTAGACGTATTAGAAAAATCCTATATTTTCACCAATAAATGGATTTGCATTCATACCTGACAAAACTACAATAGTAGATGGCGGTAAGAAAAAAGTTGATTTAATTGTTGATAAGAATTTAGTGTCGAGTAGTATAAAGGCAATATGATTTGCTTCAGAAGAGTCGATAGTTTGCCGTTGTCAGCAGTTTCGAGACAGGTAGGTTTAAATAAAGGTTGATTACTTTATTCTTAATGATGTCTGAAGATTACGAAGAACTGCTTAGACCAAAGGATGTTGCAAAGATATTTAACATCTCAGTTAAGACTCTTTGAAAATGGAAAAAGAAGGGGATTATTAAGGCTATTAGGCTTCCAACACTAAGAGTGAGGTTGAAAGATTATGGAAGCAGTTAAAAGCTACAGAATCCAAGTAGAAGCTCCAAAGGATTTAATCGAAGAATACTTTCAAGTTAAACAAAGAGCTTTAGACGCGATATTCTTACATGTTAAAGTTTCTAAGAAGGCTCACCTTAACTTGAAAGCTGAAGATAGGAAGAAGCTTAGAGATGAGTTACTGAAAGACTGGAGATTTTCAAAGCATTATGTTGATTCAGCAATAAACTCTGTCATAGGGCTTGTTAAGAGCTGGATAACGTTACATAATATGGGGAGAGCTGAAAGTAAACCTAAGATAACTAAGAGAACAGTCTACATCAAGAGTACTCTTTTCAGCTTCAGAAATGGTATACTGAAGATAAGCATAGAGCCGAACAAACGTTATCTTGAGGTTGACTTAACAAAGTACGACTGGATCCCGAGTGATTTTGATAGAGTTGGTGGACTAATCTTGGCACAGAAAGAGCTGATAATTACGGTCAAGAAGAGCGTTAAGCCTAAAGCGGATAAATGGGCTTCCTTTGATGTAAACTTAACGAATGTAACCTCATCTATAAATGGCGAGATTAAGCGATATGACTTAAGAGAACTCTACCATATTCACAGAACCTATGAAACTAAGCGGCAGAGGATACAAAAGTTATCTAAGTTCAAGCCTCTAACCTCAAAGAGACTATTAGAGAAGTATTCTAAACGTGAGGAGAATAGAGCCAAAGACTTCATGCACAAACTAACCACACAGATTGCGAGGGAGCTCAAGGAGAAGAACTGCGGAGCAATACTTGAAAACCTGAAAGGTATAAAGAGACGAATTCTTAATGACTCGAAGGACATGAACCGAAAGCTATCAAAGTGGAATGCAAGAACATTTCAGTTCATGCTTGAATACAAGCTTAAATGGCTTAACTTACCAACAAAATATGTTAATCCTAAAAACTCTTCTAAAACCTGCCCTCTCTGTTCTGGAAGCATGGCTTCCTATCTGGGCAGGTTGATGAAATGCGAAGAATGTAACATAATCTTAGATAGAGACGTTGTAGCAGTATTGAACCTTCAGATGCGGGGAGAAGGGTTCCCCCAAAGAGCCCTCGATGAAATAATCGAGGGGGAAGGGTTAAGTAGGAATGAAAATAACAATTCACTATGTATTCCTACTTAACTCAGAACCCAGAGGCATAAGTCACTTGGATCAAGCGTTAACTTATGCCCATCCTTAGCAACGAAGTCAACCTCATTCTGCTGATAATCCCTCAGTAAAAAATCTCAAGCAGATGGTTTTGAAACATTATGGATATTAAGGCAAAAAATAGTTAGAACAGGTTTGCTAGAAAGTTTTGCAGCTTTGATATTATTTCTGACCTTACTGCCAAGTACTAGCATTAGTTTTTTCTTAGTGAATACAAAAACTTTATAAATTGTATCTCTAAGGAGTATAATTTATGGAATTAAGATACATCAGGGACTATCTGATTTCGTTTCAAAGAAGACTTTTCCCAAGGATAATTGAGAGAGAATTGAAAGTGAAGCTAGTTAAGGGGAAGGCTGTGGTGATAATTGGTCCGAGAAGGTCGGGTAAAACATACTATTTTTTTCATATTATTTCGAGGCTGAATAGGAATGAAACTGTATACCTTGATTTCGAGGAGCCCTTCTTGAAAGGATTAAAGCCATTAGATGTTTTAAAAATATTGTTGGAAATATTTCCAGAAGTAAGTGGAACCGCATCTAAAAACGTCTTCTTGGATGAGGTTCAAAACGCCGAATCATGGGAGACTCTGGTTAGGAGTTTGCTGAACAGAAACCTAAACGTCTTCATAACTGGTTCATCCTCCAGGCTTTTAAGCAGGGAGATCGCTACTGAGCTCAGAGGACGGAGTGTTTCGTATTTACTGCTTCCCTTCAGCTTCAGAGAATACCTGGTGGCGAAAAACATCAATATTGAACCGGGTCTTCTCGAAGACTTTGGGAGGGTTAAAAGAGAGTTGAGAAACTACTTGGAGGAAGGAGGTTTCCCTGAAATAGTCTTAGAGGAGGAGAAAGAAAGAATATTAAGGGAATACATGGACATGGTTTTCTTCAAGGATTTTGTTGAGAGACATAAGGTTAGAAGCATGACTCTTGCAAGACTTCTGTTCAACCACATTATGCAAAACTTTTCAAGAGAGATGAGCGTTCGTTCTTTAGAAAGAAAACTAGCGTCTGAAGGAACTGGGTTTAACATTGGAACTCTCTACCGGTATGTTGAAAACCTGGAGGACACTGTTTTCATCTTCTTTTTAAGAAAATTCTCATTGAAAGCACATGAGCGAGAAACATGGCCTAGAAAAGTCTACCTAGCGGACACTGGGCTAACAAGGGTCTTTAGAATCTCGCTTGACTATGGCAGACTCATGGAGAACATCGTGTTCCTACACTTGTTAAGAAAGTTGAATAAGAACCCCCTGTTAAACTTCTACTACTGGAAGGACAACCAGCAGAACGAGGTCGACTTCATGATCAAAGAAGGCTTGAAAATAAAGCAGCTGATACAAGTAACCTATGCTTCAGGGAGAGACGAGATTGAGAGAAGAGAAACCAGGGCCTTAGCAAAGGCTGCAGAGCAACTGAAATGCAAGGATCTGTTAATGATCACCTGGGACCTTGAAGATGAGTTAAAGGTGAACAATAAAACAATTAAGTGCACACCCTTATGGAAATGGCTA
>JAFNIV010000032.1:0-8269 GCA_017601145.1 Candidatus Brockarchaeota archaeon | reverse complement strand
CCAGGGCCTTAGCAAAGGCTGCAGAGCAACTGAAATGCAAGGATCTGTTAATGATCACCTGGGACCTTGAAGATGAGTTAAAGGTGAACAATAAAACAATTAAGTGCACACCCTTATGGAAATGGCTAATAGCAAGTTAGGCTATAGCTCTTTAACCATTTTTCATGCTGCTTGCTGCTTTAAAGGATGGAGTAGGGCTTCGTCATTCACTTTCTTGATGCACTATTTCGCACCTCTTTTTTAACCTCTGTCTTCCCTGGCCTCAGTATCGATATATGAGTGAAGTCGCTGTCATCCATGGCCCCATGCCAGTGGTTTTCTCCAGCCGGTATGAAGAAGACCATGCCTGGAATCGCAGTGATCTCCTCTTTCTCTGTTGCCACAATGCCCTTTCCCTCAAGAATGTAGAGCACCTGATCGCCATCATGGCTGTGGAAAACATTCCTAACGCCTTTTGGAAAGTGTACGATTGCAATGCTGAGGTCTTTCGAGCCAGTTGCTTCATTAACGAGACTTCTGATCCTAACAGCTCCCGTAAAGATTCCCCCAGTAACCTCCTGCTCAGGAACATCACTAATCCTAACTACTTTCAACCTTATCCTCAGTAAACGATTATGCTTAGAATTTAAAAAACTTTCGAACTGGTAGCGCGCTTTATCTTCCATTAACGTCTCTAAGAGTAAGCCGTGCTCTTCCTACGCAGTTAGCGCGCACTGTTTTTAAGGGCTTAGTTTTAAGAGACGATATCTTCAAGGTCTAGTGTAAGTATACTTCTGTCCTCAACTTCTCTTTGCTTGAAATCCTCTTAGCTATTGTTCCATATTTCTTCTCAATCATTCCCACTAAGCTGCTTTTTTTCAACCAGCCTAAGAATAATGCTCTCCACCCCTCGTATGAAAGTTCTTTCTATTTAGCCTTGAAGGAGATTCGTCTCTTCCTTCTAAAAGAGTGAACGATTAAATCTTCTCCTCTTGCCATCTTTCAACGATGTCTGACGTCAATCTCTATTTTCCCACTTGTCTTGGAAACTCGTAAGGCTTTTATAGTTAGAATAATTTAGCTCTAAGAATATGTCTGCTACACCTCAGCGGATCGTTTTGGCGGATGAAGGCAAAAGTTCCTACCGAATCATCATACCTGTTGATGCAATTCAGTCGGAACATTATGCTGCAGAAGAGCTGCAGAAATACTTTGAGCGCATCAGTAGCGTAAAACTGCCCATTGCCACTGATGACCAACCGATGACAAGCCATGAAATCATGCTCGGTGACAACAAGCATCTGCACAGCTTAGGGTTGCAAGTTGACTTGTCTAGACTCGGTTCAGAAGGCTTTCTGATTAAAACATTCAACAACCATCTGGTAATAGTCGGCGGCAGGCCGCGTGGAACGCTTTACGGCGTTTATGCCTTGCTGGAGGAGAAGCTTGGCGTCCGCTGGTTCACTCCTGAAGTGGAGCACGTACCTACTATGATGCATGTTGAAATCCCTTTTCTAGATGAGACGCAGAAACCAGCTTTAGAGTATCGAGAAGTATTCTGGACAGAGATGCTGCGGGATGCTGACTTCGCAGCCCGACACAGGTTGAACGGCCACCATTATCATTTGACTGAGAAACACGGTGGGCGGGCAGTCGTATTCTACCCGTTTGTACACAGTTTAGACCAGCTTATCCCACGTGAAATCTGCAAGCAACACCCAGAGTTCTGGCCGATGATAGATGGCAAACGCATCAGCGGGTACGTTCAAAGATGCTTATCAAACCCTGAGTTAGTTAAAATTGCGGTTGAACGCGTGCGGAAATGGGTAGAGGAACATCCTGACGCAACCATTATTGATGTTTCGCAGAACGACACGGGCAACTGGTGCCAGTGTCCAGAATGCAAAGTGTTTGACGAGACTGAGGAAAGCCCAGCCGCGTCACTCATTAGGTTTGTAAACACGATTGCTAAATCAATTGAACAGGATTACCCCAATATCCGTGTGGAAACGCTTGCCTATCAGTATAGTCGTAAGCCTCCAAAGACTCTTCGTCCACATAGAAACGTTATAATTAGGCTATGCTCCATCGAGTGCTGCTTCTCTCATCCATTGGAAAGCTGCCTGTCGGAGGAGAACAAGAGTTTCCGTAGAGACATTGAAGCTTGGCAGCCAGTTTCTCCACTGCTATATGTTTGGGACTATACGACTAATTTTGCCCATTACATTCAGCCCTTCCCAAACCTTGAAGTGCTTCAGGCTAACGTAATGTTCTTCGTTAAACATGGTGTCAAAGGCTTGTTTGAACAGGGCAACTATTCTCCAGGTGGAAACGGGGAGATGGCGCCGCTGAGAGCATACTTGCTGGCGAAGCTACTCTGGAACCCTGACACTGATGTACAGAAGCATTTGGATGATTTTCTAGAAGGCTATTACGGTAGGGCGGCGAATGCTGTCCGAGCCTACATAGGATTATTACACAGGAAGGTTAGGGAGAAGAATATTCACGTTCATATTTACGACCCGCCAACATCCCCCTTCTTGGACGACGAGTTTCTGGAAGAGGCTGAAAGACTGTTCGACGAGGCGGAGCGGTTGGCTGAAAGCGATGATATTCGTTTCCGCGTGCAGGTGGCCCGCCTACCAGTCTGGTATGTCAAGCTGGCGACGAACCGAGTTAAGGGGGAGGAACGGTTAGAATTACTTCATAGGTTTCTCGAGGTAGCCCGTAGGGCGGGTGTGACGCACATCAGTGAAGGTATGAAGCTGGATGACTGGGCTAAACAAATAAGTAAGGAATAATTCAGAAGGATTACCAGTTTCTCCAGTGTATCTGCAAAAGTATATTCCCAGTTTAGAATTAATCTATGGTTTAAAACGTACTGCCTGTGGTCTCTTTTTCTTCATGTCTGTTGCATTTCTTCACAGTACTTATGCCAAAGTGTTCCGTAGTCCTTTTGGGACACAACCTTTTTTAAGTCAGAAATCCTGCAGATCCCGCTTTCCCTCATCATTGTACGCATATTTCATAGCTCCTCAGTTGAGCTCATCCTCCCTCAACCAGTCCATGTTTCTTGATTCTTCTATGTAAAGTATAGGTCAACGCTAAACCTATAATAGCCTAGATTATCACAAAGCTATAGAAATAATGGAAAAGAACATAAGAGCCCAATTTGAGCTAGGACAAGCAGGGAGAACGAAGCTACTTGGTTCAAGTTGTGCTAAACCTCCTGCACTTGCTCCCGGTAAAAGTGCATATTTTGAAGCATTCATACAGATGGAACTACGTCCCTAGATCTGCTTAGTTCGTTGGCATTAAGCCGCATCCCAAGCTAGGATTAGATCCAAGAACACCTTCCATAAAAACCTCCAGCAAGGCTATTGAGAAAGTAAAGGAAGCATACAAGGATGTTGAACTGAGCGGAAATACTGAAGTAGAGTTTCTCTGTGCCACCTTCTTTCCGGTCTTAGCTCGTGCCATTTAACCATTTCGATCTCTTAGTAGCTATACTTTCCATAAAACAAGTCAAGACTGGAAGATATATAACTATTCAACGGAGCGACACGAGAAGAGAAGGTTATGTTAACCTAGAGAAATGGTTAAGCAAGGTTGAAAAACTATAGAAGGAAAAGAGAGAAAAAGCAAAAACAGCGAGCATTTATAATTGGTTGGATTATCAAGGGGACTCACGTCTTAAAACTCACCGAAACGATTCAAAGTATTACATAACACCTTCGGTACTTATCTGGTGTCTTGTGTGATGAAGAATGGGCTTAGAACCCTAAGAATTAATGGTACAATAATAGGGCTCAAAGGTATAATTGCAGATTAGATTACTTACTGGTTTGAAACTGATAATGATGAAGTTCACTATATAGTAGTATTTTTTAAACTCGTCGTGCCTTGACAAAACGATAAAACTGGCGCAGGCAAAGGGAGTATTTGGAGAAAGGCATATCGTTAAAAGCCTTTAGAGTTTCCAATACTTCCTTATAATTCTGATGATTCAGCTTATAGAAAATTAGCGGAACTGAGTAAGCGATACTACAAGAAGGTTATGAATATTCTTCCAGCACTCATTAAGAAATATGACAACATCGGCAAAATCAGAAGTCAAGTTAAGAAGATTCTTGAAAAAGAAAACCCGACAGATAAACATTTTTCTTGTAAGACAATTGCTTAAAGTCAAAAATACCCGTTAGCTAAAAATTGTATATCCACTCTTCGACCCTTTCCATCATTTTTCTGGTAAGCTCTTTTTTAAGCTCGATTTCATAGTTTTCAAGTTCCAATAGGAATTCTGTCATCTCTCCAATTTTCTCATTTAAGAAGCGAATATCTGCATCTAATTCAACCAGCATTCTATCCTTTAATCTTATTCTCCTATTCAATAAGTGTTTACTAGGGTTCACTCTCTCCCTAGTAATTTTTCTCTAATAAGTTGAGGTCTTGAACTAAAGAATTCTGAAATAGCAAGACTTATAAGTAAGACTAGTCTTACTTATAAATGGGATTCCTATGGCAGAGATAGAGGTTATTCGGGTCAGCTCCAAGGGCCAGGTTGTAATACCCAAAGGATTTAGAAGTCGGCTGGGATTAAAGAAGGGAGATAAGTTGCTGGCCTACTCTAAAGGCGATATGCTACTCATCAGGAAAGTTGGAAAAGAGGAGAGTCTTCTAGCTATTCTCTCGGCTTCGTCTAGGAATAAGGTGGCTTCGCTGAAAATAAGCAGGATTGAAGTGGAGAAAGCAGTTGAAGAAGCGAGGAAAACAACCAAAGAAGCTTAAAGTAGTCCTAGATACCAATATTCTCGTCTCAGCCTGGCTATGGGAGGGGAATGAGTCTAAAATCGTCGAAATGATTGAAAACGGCCTTGTTGTAGGCTACACTTCACCCCAATTAATACAGGAATTTGAAAAGGTTATGAATTATCCCAAGTTCAGACTTTCTGAAGAAGAGATAGCAAATGCTATTGGATACTACCAGATAATATTGAGAACAATCGAGCCTAAGATAGTAGTCAACATCATTCGCAATGATCCGGCGGATAATAGGGTCCTAGATTGCGCCCTTTCCGCGAAGGCTAATGCGATTATTACAGGTGATAAACACCTCCTAGCACTAGAAAAATTCAAAAATATTAGAATAGTTACGTCAACAGAATTCCTAAAGCTGATTAAACCAGATTAATTTTCATTGACTATCCCTTCTGAATCAGTTCAGCCATGAGTTTTTCAACAGCATCGTAAACTATCTTCTCGTTAACAGCACAGTATACACCAATTTACAGCTTGCGAAGAACACTCTCGCAATATCAGGGGCCTACACTTTGTAAAAGTAGTATAGTGGAATTGGCTTAAAGGCCTAAATTTCATAAGAATGATGACATAAATATATAGTAGCTCATGAGATAGCCCACATTCAAATCAAGAGGATACTAGAAAATTCTGGGAAACCATGGAGCTAATATGCCCAGATTTTAGGAGCGGGCAAGAACTTCTGAAGAAGTACAGTGATTTTGTTACAGGCGAACTAATATACAGAGCTTACGGCTAGAGAGGCCTTAGAGCTTTAGTTAAAACTTGTTGAGCAGCTTACTCTTCAACACTAACTCTAGTAGAACTCTACTTTGTATTATCCAGGAAAATCAGTTCATATAAGATGTCTCCACATCTAGAGGAGATAGCAAATGAAAGTATGAAGTTAAAAGTAACGATTCTTTATCTACTACAAATTCTTAATATTTCTATACCACAAGATGAGAAAAAATAATAGGGCTACCTCTGGATTACGCGTTCTATAATAAGACCGTCATAGATTGCCTCCTCTTTAAGAGAAGGAAACAATAATGATGAAAAATACATTCTAACAGAACTTTAGAATCTAATCTGTCTCTCTTTGCCGAAAACCTCTTTTAAAACTTTTAGTTACACAATAGAACCGAAAATTTAGATATTAGTTCTTTTTCAGAACTAATATGGAAAGTTTATTGTGATTGATGAACGAATAGTAAGAAACTGAAGAATAAACACTGATTACTGTTTCCAGCAGCAGTAAAAAACATTAAAACTTTTAAAACCTCTCTCAACTGTTAAGTAAAATGTTTTGAGACTAGACTCGGATAATGCTCTTAACAATCTGCACAGCCTCTTGTGATAGTTACTGCCAAGACTTATCCAGCTGAGAGGGAATGCAACATGGTCTCCATGAACCCGTTAATAATTGTTTTAATCGCCCTTAGCCTTATAGCCGAATAGGAGTATTACTAAAACATCTTTGATCTCGGATAGTTGGCGTAGCTCTTTGTATTCATCCATGACTCTAACTCCTTCCTTATTTTAGCTAATTTGGGAAGTAAAATCATTATCGATTCCAATGCTAACCTCTCTGATACCTTATTGTAGCTATGGATAAGCCTATTCCTTAATCCGTTGCACTCCTTAGATACTGTTCCTTAACTCTCATTTTTTCCACCAATAGCATTATATTTTTTTGTTAATGCAGTCCGGATCCTAATCGTAGCGTCCTCAATTATTTCTAAGGGTGAGCAGAAATTTATTCTTACGTGCCCAGAGCCTCCTTCTCCAAAACCGCTTCCACCGTAAACCAATACCTTAGCCTCTTTCAAAAGATATTCAGCAGCATCCTCTCTTTTTCGAACAAAAGGCTTAAACCTGACTTTAACCTTCTTGTTGATGATTGACAGGTTTATGTTGACTTCAGTCTTCCCCATTAACGTCTTCAACCCCAACTGGATAAACTATGTTTCACGAACGCGAGTTAAAACTATTACCGGGATGCCTTCTGAGCAGTTTCAAAATAGATATGTTTAAATAGTATAGTCTAACTCCCTTAACTTTTTGATGGAAGAAGAACTCTTACGCCCCTCTGAGGTTGCTAAGAAGTTCGGTATTTCAGTTAAGACTCTTTGGAAGTGACAAAAGAAGGGGATTATTAACGCTATTAGGCTTCCAACACTAAGAGTGAGGTAGAAAGATTATGGAAGCAGTTAAGAGCTACAGAATCCCAGTAGAAGCTCCAAAGGATTTAATCGAAGAATACTTCAAAGTTAAGCAAAGAGCTTTAGACGCGATATTCTCACATGTTAAAATTTCTAAGAAGGCTCACCTTAACTTGAAAGCTGAGGATAGGAAGAAGCTTAGAGATGAATTGCTACGAGAGTGGAAATACTCCAAACACTACGTTGATTCAGCAATAAACTCTGTCATAGGGCTTGTTAAGAGCTGGATAACATTATACAATAGGGGGAAAGCTGAAAGTAAGCCTGAGATAACTAAAAGAACAGTCTACATCAAGAGTACTCTTTTCAGCTTCAGAAATGGTATACTGAAGATAAGCATAGAGCCTAATAAGCGTTATCTTGAGGTTGACTTAACAAAGTATCCTTGGATTCACGAAGATTTCGATAGGATTGGAGGGTCAATTCTGACCGAGAGAGAACTTATAGTAACGGTCAAGAAGAGCGTTGAGCCCAAAGCTGAGAAGTGGGCTTCATTTGATGTAAACTTAACGAATGTAACCTCATCTATAAATGGTGAAATAAAACGCTACGACCTAAAAGAACTTTACCATATTCACAGAACCTATGAAACTAAGCGGCAGAGGATACAAAAGTTATCTAAGATTAAGCCTTTAACTTCAAGGAGACTATTAGAGAAGTATTCTGGACGTGAGGAGAATAGAGCCAAGGACTTCATGCATAAACTAACCACACAGATTGCGAGGGAGCTCAAGGAGAAGAACTGTGGAGCAATCATGGAGAGACTTAAGAGCGTGAAGGATAAAATTCTAAACCACTCAAAGAAAATGAACCGAAAGCTATCAAAGTGGAATGCAAGAACGTTTCAGTTCATGCTTGAATACAAGCTTAAATGGCTTAACTTACCAGTAAAATACGTTAATCCTAAAAACTCATCTAAAACCTGCCCAGTCTGCTCAGGAAGCATGGCTTCCTATCTGGGCAGGATAATGAAATGCGAAAAATGCGGATTAGCAATGGATAGAGACGTTGTAGCAGTATTGAACCTTCAGATGCGGGGAGAAGGGTTCCCCCAAAGAGCCCTCGATGAAATAATCGAGAGGGAAGGGTTAAGTAGGAATGAAAATAACAATTCACTATGTATTCCTACTTAACTCAGAACCCATAGCCAATATACTCTTGCTCATACCACCCTGCACCTATCATAAAGTGTACTCTTCCATTACTTATGTTGTCTACAGTCGATACAATCTTTGCTAAGACAGAAGGGTATCTATAGGAATTGCATG
>JAFNIV010000031.1 GCA_017601145.1 Candidatus Brockarchaeota archaeon | reverse complement strand
AAGAAATCGAACAACTATTTGAAAAGGTGAAATGGAATGAAAGGTAGCTTTAAGCTTGTACTTATAGTAATGCTTCTTGCACTTTTCTTCCTTCCTGGAATTATAGTCGCTCAAGATCCTTTAAGAAGCCCTGAAGTTTACTCTTTATTCTTAGACTGGCTCAGTGGAAAATCCATGGGTCTAGCAACGTTAAAAGTTGTCCCAGTTGATGAGAATGGAAATATAGTTGTTGATAACTTTGTTTTTTATCTTCACAACTTTACTAGTTACACAAGTAAATTAAGAAGTGAAAGAATATACGAAGGGAGTTCTCAAAACATTGTAGTTAAGCTATGGAGGTTACTTGATAGATTCAACAAATGGCAAGAGCAAGAATTTACTGTAGTAGTTGTAAGCAAGAATTACTTTGGAACAAAATTAATTAAAATAGTTCCAGAAAAGCCTCTATTAAGCTTAGAAGAAAAAGTAGTTGTAAGCGGGATTAAAAAACAAGAAAAGTTTGGGTTCTCTAATGGAAAGACTAAAAGTTTAATTCAAGGTCCTCCTTCAAGTTATGAAGTACAAACATCAACTGAGTTAACTAATGCAGTTCAGCTTCATACTATACAAGGAGTAACTGCTCGAGTTGTTTTTTCTTCTGGAAACTATCTTTACTTCAGTCAAAAGAGTAGGCTTATTGGATGGGACCCTGCTTCTGACTCAATTGTCGTTGAAAGCGATTGGCAAATCTCAGGAGCAAAAGATACACCATGTTTAAACGATTTAGCTACAGCATCAATTTCTAATGGTGATAAAAGATGGATAAAAGTATGCGTGAATTATAAGTATGAAAGGTGGCCGGCCACTGGAGCTTTACCTTACAACTACTATGAAATTGAAACTCCAGTTAGTTTTGGAGGATGGAGTTTTGGAGATAGCATAAGTTGTAGTTACTGTGGAGGAAAACCCTCTGGACAACTTTTTGGCTATCCTCAAGGTACTCCTACTCCATTTAGTATATCTCTCGGACCTGGAATTCAGCAAATAGAAACTACTGGAGCAAAAGTTACTTTTTCAGTTTCCTATGGTTATGTAGCAGTAACTGTAGAACTTTGGAAAGAAATCAGTAATGGAACAAATACAACCCCTCCAAAAATAGAAGTAACAAACGTTAACTGGCAAGCTAATAATCTGTATGCATTTGATGCTGGAAGCGACTGGAAAATACTTCATTTTACTTGGAATCCCCCATAGAAATTAATATTTTTTTCATTTTTTACTTTTTAAAAGACGAGAAAGTTCTAACCTAAGTTGGAATTAATCTTGTCACTAGTGTATTCCAACACCACGTCTTCCTCAAATAAATAATAGCAAAAGAATTAAAAGGTTACGTTCATGAAACTTAAAACACAAAGAAAAAAATTTCACATATTCAAAAGAACTGTAAATGAAAAGCTTAAAGTAGCTTCACCTTAGTGTAGACAGCTTATGAACGCCTCAATGAGCTTAAGAGAGGTGCTAGGCTAATGAATTCAAAGAGCCACATACGTCATCAAATACTCTAGTTCTAAAAAATAAAGCTAAATTTCTAGCACTTGCCTCGAAAGATTTAATAAAAACTCTGTATTCACAATAAGTCTTAGGAATGATTACAGAGTATCAATTTGGCAAAATTGTAGCAAATGGAAAAACGTTTACTAAAGACCTAATAATAGTCTCTTCTTTAAACAAGGTAATAGATGATTGGTGGAGGGAAGAGGGACATTCTCTTAAGCTTGATGATATCGAACTTATAATAAACGAAGACTACGATTATTTAGTTATTGGTACTGGTTACTTTGGACGAATGAAAGTAGAAGAAGAAGTGTTTCAAGAACTAGAAAGTAGAGGAAAAAAAGTCATAGTTAAACCGACAAAAGATGCTGTCAAAGAGTTCAATCGTCTACTTAAAGAAAACCAAAAAGTTATTGGGGCGTTTCACATAACCTGTTAAACTTTCTTTAGTTAGAAATTTTTAATGCTCTACTAAAAATCAAGGAAATTGTATTAAAGTAAAACTTAAATTTAATTAAAGCTATAAGCTACGCAATTATGGCTGAAAGTAATCGAGAAAGGTACTTAAAAGTTGTAGACATGAAAGGTTGTGGATGGGTACCTTGTCGTGTTGGTCTTTTTCCTTCTACTTGGTATAAGTATAAAGAAAAACTTGAAGCCATCGTTATCAATCATAATAAGTTGTTTCCAAACTTTTCTAAAGGTAGTATAAAGTATAGTGATCCATCTTCTCTTTTTGGCATTAGAAGAGCAGGAAATTCCTTTGTTGATGAATGGGGTTGCGTTTGGCAATTTAACATAGATGGCTTACAAGGGCAAGTTATTAAACATCCACTAGAGGATTGGAATAATTTAAAGAACTACTCCCCTCCTGATCCAGATAAAGGGATTGCTCCAGAGGGTGAGCCAACTATATCTTGGGAAGTAATAGAGTCAAGTGTAGAAAATGCAAGAAGAAGAGGTGATGTTGTCACTGTTGGTATGCCACATGGTTTTTTCTTCATGAGGTTGCATTATCTAAGAGGCTTCACTAACTTAATGAAGGACTTTGTCTTGGAACCTACTGGACTTGAAAAACTAATTGAAATTGTTACAAACTACAATTTAGCACTTGTTGAAAGGATAGCTAAACTTAATGTTGATATTGTAACTTTTGGAGATGACTTAGGCTTACAAGATAGGATGCCAATAAGCGAGAAAACATTCAGAAAGTTTATATTTCCTTCTTACAAGAAAATATTTCAAAAGGTAAGAAGTTCTGGTGCTAGAGTTTACTTACATTCTGATGGTCATATAATGGAAGTTGTTGATGACTTGATTGAAGCAGGAGTTTCAGTTATAAATTTACAAGATAGAGTTAATGGAATAGAAAACATAGAAAAGAAAATAAAAGGAAGAGTTTGTATTGATCTAGATATAGATAGACAATATATTGTTCCATTTGGAACACCAGAGATTATCAAAGAGCACATAAAGAATGCAGTTACTTCTCTAGGTTCAAAAAATGGGGGCCTCATGCTTTATTCAGAAATACATGCTGACGTTCCTCTAAGGAACATTGATGCAGTTTGTAACGCTATGGAAGAGTTCATGGATTATTACGATAACTGCTAGCACTTTTAGCTTAAAAAAAGATTTAATTACTTCATTAAACTTCTTTCTAGCTTAGACTTTAAAATGAGAAAAGCAAAAGTAATTGCTACACTTGGTCCTTCTACTACAAGTTATGAAACTACGAAGGAAGTTGCAAAATATGTAGATGGTTTTAGAATAAATTTTTCTCATGCAACCGAGGAAGAACGAACTATCTATATAAAAAACATAAGGAGAGCTGAAGATGAACTAAACAAACCATTAGCGGTAATTGGCGACTTGCAAGGTCCAAGTATAAGATTTGGAAAAATTAAGGAAAAAAGCTTTAAAGTAGATGATCAATTCTATATTTCGTTAAATGGAGAAGTTCCACTTTCTTCTGAAGTATTCTTTAATGACGTAAGCGAAAAAGACCTCTTACTTATAGACGATGGCAAAGTACAGCTTAAAGTTTTAAGAAAGTATGATGACAGAATTGAGGTAAAAGCCCTTTCAGACGGTTGTTTAACTCCAGGAAAAGCTATAGTGATAAAAGGTAAAGAGTATAGTTTACCTGCAATTTCTCCTAAAGATGAACAAGACATAAAATGGTGCATAGACAATGAAGTTGATTACATTGCTATGAGTTACGTGAAGAAAAAAAGCGACGTTGTTGCGTTAAGGAGATTTTTAGAAGAAAATGGAGGCTCTAGTATTAAAGTTATGTGTAAAATTGAAACTAATGCTGGATTTAAGAACTTGAAAGAAATTTTAGAAGAGTGTGACATGGTTATCGTTGCAAGAGGAGACCTTGGATTGCACTTTAGCATAGAAGAAATTCCGTTTTTACAAAGCAAAATAATCGAAGAATCCCTTAGAAATGGGAAACAAGCGATAGTTGCTACCCAGCTCTTAACTTCAATGGTGGAAAGTGTAGTTCCAACAAGGTCTGAAGCTGTTGACGTATACAATGCAATAAAAGAAGGAACTTCAGGTTTTTTATTAACGAACGAAACATCAATAGGTAAGCATCCAGTAGAAACAGTAATGTTTCTTAACAAAATAATACTTCTTGCAGAAAAAGAACTAGTAAATTTAAATATTTTTGAAGCTAAACCTCAAAGTTTAAGTGATAAGTTTTCTTATGGCTTAGTTAAGTTATCTGAAGCTTTAGAGAGTACTATCGTTATATACACAAAATCTGGAAATACTGCGTTTAGAATTGCAAAATTTAGACCAAAAATAAGAGTTTATTCATCGAGTGCAAATAAAAGAGTTGTTAGACAGATTAACTTACTATGGAACTTTGAACCTTTTTTGGTGGAAGAAAAGGATTATGAAAATGGGTTAGAAAATGCTATTTCCTTACTAGTAAAAAGAAATAAGCTTAAGCCGGGAGATAGTGTAATACTAACTTATGGCTTGGCGGATCGTCCTCATCATATTATTAGGTTAATAAGGTTACAATAAAACTCAACAAGAAGCTTAGAACTTTAGCTTTAGATGATTTTTATCGACAGAAATCTCCTAATTATAGGGGTAGTTCACACAAGAACTCAAAGTTGAGCCTTCAAATGCTTAAGCTTTATCTAAACCAGACATAGCGGTAGCTTATTCTGAAGCTTATTTTAGCTAATCTAAAATTAAGAAACCTACAATTAGAAGGTTTCCTTTTTTATTTAGTCAGCATTTTAATGATACAAAGTACTAGATACCAGCTCTCATAAAGAGTTGTTGTCTTGGCCTTCAAAATTCTCTTGGAGGAAGGCACTCTCATAAGGATATTTGTTTTTTAACTTTACTGAAGAAGAATGTATTCTTGCGTTAACACAACATTTTTCTTCGATGTTTCAGCATAAGCTAAACTTCGCTCACGAACACTACATAAGTTTTACTATAAAACAAGAAAACAAAACTTAAATATCTTTAAGTTAGAAAATAAAAGATTATGGAAAGTAAAGACGATTTTTTCATTACACTTTCTAGATTGCCTAAAAACTTAAACCATTATGAACTTTCATTCAAGAAGATTGTGAAACTTCTTAACGAAAACCCTGTAGGAAACTTAGGAAAGCTTAAGAAAGAACTGAAACAAATAGAGAAAACTTTAGTAACTAAAGAGCCTAATGATCAAGTTAATCAGTATATTCAATTAATATATCGAAGAATATCTGAACTTGAAGTAATTCAAAAGAAAACATTTGGTAAAGAACTGGAGGCAGAATTAAAGCAGTTGGGTTTTAATCTAATAGGTCATTATCCTTTGTTAAGAACATCTTTTTATGCTTTAGAAGTAAATTTCGATAAGGATACCGTTACAATATGGTTTGGACCTCGACAAGAAAAATTAAAGGTTTGTAGACTCTCTCCAAAGGTAGTGGCTAAAAAGTTGGTTGAACTTCATAATTCAATTACTAAACGTGAGTTTAATGACAAAGATTTCTTGTTGAATTTGTACAAAGCTTGCGAAATAGTGGCTTCTAAAGAGAAGAAAAATCTCGAAGATCCACTACCAATAGTAAAAGTGCTGCTCGAATATGTTACTTTAGTAAAAAACAGCAAGTTTCAAAAAAGAAATACTGGTTACGAAAGAGTTTTCTTTATCTATGATCTTTTTAGGCTAAAAGAAAGGAATATCAATAAACATGAGCTCGAACTAATAACGGCTACACGTGCCTATACTAGAAAAAAGAAAGATTTTCTTTGGGTTCCTATGGATGAAGATGGAGGCGGTTCTTATATTTCGCATGTAAGGTTTAGAGGTGAAAACAATGAGTAATAGTGTTAAAGAAGAGGCACTAAATCAAACTGTTGCAAGGAAAATAATTGAGACAGTTGGTGGTCAAGGGACTCCTCCAGAATATGGATTTCAGTACTTTACTGTAGGTTTAGACGACTACCTTAAAACTTTAGAGGAGGAATATTTTGGAAGCTTTATAAGAGAAGGGGGTTCCTCGTTTAAGCTTGTAATTGGTACCTATGGAAGTGGAAAAACTCATTTCCTGTATTGTATAAGAGCTTTAGCTTGGAAATACAACTTCATTGTTTCTTATGTTATGCTAAATCCAGAGCATTCTCCTTTTTATGCTTTAGAGCAAATATATAAGGAAATTGTAGCAAATTTAGCCTATCCACAAAGTTCGGAGGAATTAATTCAAGGATACAAAAGGGGAATTGAACCACTAATAAGTTTATGGTATTCAAAGAAGTATAGTGAACTTAAAGAAAAGAGGTCTGAAGGTTCGATTTGGGAAGGCTTAATGAACTATGCTTCATCATTAAGTTCATATGAAAGTAATAGCTTTAAAAATGCAGTAAGAGAGGCCTTCTTGAGTACTGCAGAGAAGCGATACGAAGACCTTTCATTAGTTGTTCAATGGCTTAAAGGTGAAAATCCTCCAAGAGATTTACTTAAACGTTATGGCATATTTGAAAGAATAGATAAAAGTACTGCATTTAAAATGATCCGCTCGTTAGCTCAATGGGTAAGAGACATAGGATTTTCAGGATTAGTTGTTCTCTTTGACGAGGCCGAACAAATCCCCAGTATGTCTTCAAAACAAGTTGGTTTACTTCTTAACAACTTAAGAGAGCTTATAGATGAGTGTAGTCATGACAACTTCAAAAATACAATGTGGTTCTATGCCATTCCAGACGAGTCCTTCCTTGAAGGCGGAGCTTTAGTCTATGAAGCTTTAAGGCAGAGAACAGCTACTGTTTTTAACTCAAAGCTTAATCCAACTGGAGTAAAAATTTATCTTGAAAAATTTTCATCAGAACCTGTTAAAAGCTTGAAAGAAATTGGAAGAAAGTTAGCAAAAATATATGAAATAGCTTATGGCATAAAGTTTAACCAAGATAACGTAGAAAAAACAATAGAAGAAATATCTAAAGCTGTTTATGAAAAAAAGTTTGAAGTAGGGTATAAAAGACTTTTTGTTCAAAGTATAGTTAAGGCTTTCCACGTAATGCGCCAAACTAACAAATCTGTTTCTAGAGAAGAAGTTGATCTCTAGACGCATTCATCATTTTGGTTTTTAATATTAAAACTAGGTGAGCAAGGTTGTTAAAAGAGCAACTTGAAGCGAGAAAAATAATTGAAGCTTTAAGGTTAGGGATTGTGCCACAAAAATATGTAGAAGAGTTTACGTTTGGAAGGGAAAAAGAAATAAAGCAAATTAAGTCTTGGTTAAGTAACGAGGATGAAAGTTCTCTAATATTGGTTGGAGAGTATGGAGTAGGAAAAACGCATATATTGGAGTACCTTTATTCATACTTACTCAAAGATAATTGGGCAGTTTCAATTGTAAACCTTGATCCAAACGAACTTCCTTTCCATAAGCCAAAGAGAGTTTATGAAGCAATAATAAGTTCATTTAGATTTGGAAAAAATAGAAACTTCAGAGATTTCTTAAAAGAAATTTCAGAAAGCAGAAACTATTACGAGCTTAAGGATCATCAGTACCTTGGTGTTGTAATAAAAGAGTTGAAGGAAGGGAATGAAAGCGAGTACCTATTTGAATGGATAGAAGGAAAGCAAGTAGTCGGAAATCCTCCAATGTTTGATTATTCTACTTCTTCTAATATATACTGCAATATTTTGAATGGAATTGGATGGGCCTCAAAAAATGTCTTAGGATTAAATGGTTTTGTTATAATGTTTGATGAAGCAGAAACTGTTGATTCTTTTTGGTATTCCTCTTATCAAAATGAAAAAAGTTGGAATTTCCTCAAAGGAATGCTACTTATGACAAGTAACAAAAAAGAATTACTAGAAGAAAACATTACTCCTTTCTTTACTTCTCCATATGGTGGAAAAATTTACTTAGGAGAAAAAACTGGTTTGCAATATGGAGGCCGCTTTCCTTATCTACGTTACCTATGGAGAGCTAAAGCAAACATTAAGCTTATATTTGCTTTTGTTCCTTCGTTTAATATCTTAGATAAAGAACCTCTTAATGCTTTGAGAAAAATAGAGATCAAAAGTTTAAATGAGGAATACTTTGAAGATATATCTAAAAGTGTAATTCGTCTTTACGAGTTTGCATACAACTTTAAGACTGAACAGAAGGATATTTTAAAGAGAGTACCAAAGAATAAAACTAGAATGTTCATAAAAGGTCTTGTGGAAGCTTTAGATTTATTAAGATTTTATCCAAACGAAAAATTAGAAGATCTTCTGAAGTAAGATCTTGAACTAGAGTAAAATTGTTATGAGTCGTACTTTATTATAAGACTACTAATTTCTCTTAGAATGTTAACATAGGTTATTGACTGAAATAACTGTTCTAATGCTATTGAAAAGCTAAAAACTTGAAGTATAAACCAAAATAGACTATTTTCATTGATTTTAAACTATATTGAACTGTTTTTCAGCTAAAAAACCTCAAAAAACCAAAGAAATCCTTATTTCTCTACTTTTGCCAATTATGGCAGTGAATAAAGATGAAGCTAATGCAAACAACTCTAAAGCTGTTAACAACATTACTCTTAGTTATCCTCATGGTTTCTCCATTTATAGCTACAAGAAGCTATGCTACTTCTGTAAGTTCAACTATCCCTCAAAAATCTTTCATACAACAAAGTGAGAACAGTACATCAGGAAACCAAACTAGTACTAATTTAGAAGAAGATTTAAATGAAGATCTAAACAATCTAAGTCAAGAAGTTAATGTTACAATAAGTAACCTTCCTCCAGGATGGAAAATTTCTGCTATTGTTCATACAATTATAGAATTGCACAAAGAAGAAGTTGAAAACATAACTTTAGTAAGAAAGCTATTCTTGAATGAAACAAAGAACTTAAGGTTACAGCTAATCAATGAAACTCGTACTACAATAGGACTTCAAATACAAAACATGACTCGAGAGATGCAAAGACTTAGAGAAGAATACTTAGCTGGAAACATAACTAAAGAAGAATATCTTATGGAGATGCTTAGGTTAAGATTAAGGTTAAGAGAAGAAATTTGCAAATTAAAGACACTAAGAGAAGAAATGCAAAACTTAAGTAAGAGAATATCTAAAGAAAACAAAGAACTTGCAAAGAATCTTGTTCAAATAAATAAAGAATTTGCTGAGCTGATGAAGAAAGTTCATGATGAGGTTAAACAGTTCACAAACGCAACAAAGCAAATGGAAAAGTACGTGCATCGCGAAGAGAACAAGATGAAGGGAATAGGAAACCCTATGCAACGTGGAGCAGGGAATCAAACAGAGGGTAACGAAACTCAAGGATGGAGATGGGGTAAGCCATAAGTGAAAAAACAAAGATGAAAAAGCTAGTTCTTTTTTTGTTTTCTATTTTTTTGCTTTCATTAATTTTCTCTAATCATTTTACTAGTTATGCTCAAAGTTCAACTCATTACATCATAACAATAAACAATGATGGTTCTGCTACTTGGAAGTTACTTTGGTATACAGAGTTAAGAACTTCAGACGATGTGAACTCTTTTCAATCTTACTTGCAGGGAGTTTTCCAAAAGAACCGTGAGACATTTTTAAAAAGTTTTATCGATAACATGAAAAGTGTTGCACTAGAAGCTTCTTCACTAGCTAAAAGAAATATGCTATTAAGTAATTTTAACTTATCTGCCTATATCATAACTTCTGGAAACACTGAAATCGGAGTTATTGAATACTCGTTTGTATGGTACAACTTTTCAAAGGTTGTAGGAAATACTATAACAATAGGAGATGTTTTCAATGGTGGTTTTTATCTTTCTAGCACGGATTCCTTTACGCTAACGTTTCCAAGATACTTTGAGGTTTATTCTTATTCACCTTCACCTTCTTCGATGAATCTAACTTCTGTTACATGGAATGGTCCTTTAGTCTTTAATAATGGGTCTCCATCATTAGTACTAAGAGTTAAGCAAACTTCTCTTACTATATCAAGCGACAAGAGCTCTGTTTCGACAGGTGGACAAGTAGTAGTTTCTGGTAGTGTAGATCCTTCCTTTTCAGGTTTAGATGTAGTCTTAAATTATACTTCTCCAGAAGGAAAAGTAGAAACTAGAATACTAAAAGTATCAAGTAGCGGTTCATTTAGTGATGTCTTCTCTACCTCTCAAGAAGGAGAATGGAAGGTTCTAGCTAAACTAATAGTTACTCCACAGTACTCAATCTTAAGCAACACGATAACTTTTACAGTAGCTAAGCCATTTTATGAAGAACCCATTTTCTTAGCAGCAGTTGCAGTAGTTTTGCTTGTTGTGATGGTCATTTTTCTCAAAAAGTTTATTTTTTAGCCTTTCTATATAAAGGTCTATACATAGGAAAATCTTCATATTCTAAAAATTTAATTAAAGGCTAAAAATGTCAAGAACTAGAAACATTGCAGTTGCAGGAATTTGTGCAGCTCTAGTTTGGCTTGCTACCGTTGCTTTTCAGCTTTACATACCAGAAACAAAAGGTTACTTCAACATTGGAGAATCTATGGTTTATGCTTCTGCACTACTTTTTGGTTCAACAATAGGTGCTTTTGCTGGTGGCGTTGGTTCTGCTCTAGCTGACCTAACAACGGGCTACTTAGTTTATGCTCCTGGAACCTTTATAATAAAAGGTATAGAAGGCTTTGTTGCTGGGTTCTTAGTTAGTGGTTTAAAGAAGATTCCAAAGAAAGTTTGGAAGCCGTTAATCTTAGTTCTTGGTGTAATACTTTCTAGCTTAGTTTATTTTGTTGGAGTTTCTTATTACGCAACTTCAGGAGAACCAGCTTCAATAACGATTGGCTTACCACAGCTTGGGCAGGGTGAAATACTAATTAGCTTACCTTCATTGTTCTGGGGTGTAGTAGCTGCTATAGTCTTAGTGATCATGACTTTCGTTGGGCTAAAGGCTGATCTAGAAACTGGAAGCTTAGTGTTAGCAGCTGGAATTGCAGGACCTTTCATGGTTCTTGGTTATTTCCTCTATGAATATTTTGTTTTAGGGTTCGGGATTGGAGCCCTTGCAGAAGTGCCTTTTAATATAGGTCAGGTTCTTGTTGGAATACTGGTTGCAACACCACTTACAAAAGTTGTAAGGAAAGTTCTAAAGATTTCCTAAAAGGTTATATTGTACAAAAATAAAAAGAAAGAAGAAAATGAAGCTAAATCTAGGAAAACTTCCACCAAGCATTCTTGAGGAAGTAGTTTATAGGAATCTTGGAGCTCACAGCAACAGAGTCATACTGGGGCCTTCAATTGGTGAAGATGCAGCTATCATAGACATGGGAGAAAAATTTCTAGTAATTCATACTGATCCAATAACTGGCGCAGTTGAAAACATAGGCTTACTTGCTGTTTACGTAAGTACAAATGATATAGCAACAAGAGGCGCGTTGCCATTATGGCTTTCTTTAGTGATTCTTCTCCCCGAAAATGCTACTAAAGAGCTACTTGAAAGTATAGTTTCTCAAGTTGATAAAACAGCCAAGGAAATTGGAGTTTCGGTTGTAGGTGGGCATACTGAAGTTACTCTAGGACTAAGTAGACCAATAGTGGTCTCAACTGCCCTTGGAGAGACAAGAAAAGGAAACTACATTACTTCAAGTGGTGTAAAGCCAGGAGACCTGATAATACTAACAAAAAGTGCCGCAATAGAAGGTACCTCAATACTTGCAAATGAACTTGAAGCTCAACTAAAGGAAAAAGTTGGAAATAACATAGTAGAAAAAGCTAAAGAATACATAAAGTTCATTAGTATAGTTAAAGAAGCTTTAGCTGCAAGTTCAACTGGATTTGTTAATGCGATGCATGATCCAACTGAAAGTGGAATCTTAGGTGGTGTGCAAGAGCTTTGTTATGCTTCAAAGGTTGGAGCAAGAGTGTACGAATCAAAAGTTCCAATAAGCTATGAAACAAAGAAGATATGTGAAGCTTTAAGTATAGATCCATTAAAAACGATTAGTTCTGGAGCTTTATTAATTGCTGTGAAGAAAGAGGGCGCAAAGGAAGTTATTAAGGCAATTGAAAACGTTGGCATAAAGGCTGCAGTGATAGGCGAGTTTATAGAAGAAAATGTTCTTGAAGTCGTAAGAGAAGCAGGAACAGAAAGAATAGAAAAGCCAGTTCAAGAAGAGATCTGGAAAGTCCTGAAAGAAAAATCTTTTATAAAATAAAGAATGAACCCAATTTAGCTGTAAAGCTAAGAATAAAAATAACAAAGTCTTTTGTAATTAGTCTTACAGATGGTCATGACCAACCTAATAAACTTAAATTTTAACTTTGATGGCGGAAGTCCCCCTGCGAAAGCTGGGGGATGAAAGCCGAAAAGCTATATTTTTCTCATTGTATCTATCATTGTCTGCTTGGCTGGAAGGGCTGGCAGACCTAGTAGGCATGGGACAGGCCGAAAGAGACGCCTGCTGAGGGCAAGACCTCCGTAACCCACCTTCCACACGGGTTCCTCGAAACGGTCTCACTTGCCGAGGCCTCCGCTGTGGGTGAGTGGAGAGCGAGTCTGTCCGTGGAAGCAGGAAGCTCCTTGCGATAGCGAGGAGTAGTTCACACATCTCATCAATTAGAAACTTATCTTTGCTTCAGAATTCCACTTTTTCCAATATAGTTCGAAGAAGAGGTTTAAAGTTTTTCTAGCTTCTGCTTCATTACAAAAACTTCTTTCAAATTCAACAGACGTAGAGAAAGCTTCATCTGTAAGTTTCCTTAATTCTTTAGGAGTTGTTTTTCCATCTAAGAGATTATCTCTAAGTTTTTCTGCTCTTTTTTGAAAGTAAGTTTCCATTGAATCGATCTTTTCTTTTACCATTGGAAAATATTCCTTAAATGAACCAAGCATTTTTCTATACATTTTTTCATGAATCCACCAAATTGAACTAAAATCATAAAATTCGCTAGGAGTTAGCTTTAAGTTTGGTAATCCTGCTTGAATAAAAACTGGTTTATAAGCACTTATACATGGAGTTGAAGTTGCAGTGAACCAATGAACTTGTATTTCTTTAAACAGTTGCCCAATGTAAGAAGCTGTCGTTTGAGAAGGTCTAGTTATTCCTCCTGCGTGCATGCATATATCTTCCATGGATCCCTTTGCTGGAATAAATTCTTCTATGTGATGACTTCTCATTATGCTCTTAACATAATTTAAGTCAATTTCTCCTATCTTTTTCTCAAGTAACTTTTGTGTATACTTATGTCTGTTTCTTCCTTTTGAAAAATAAGTATATAACTTATCAGAGTAACATTTTGCGAAATTAAATTCCTTATCATCTTTACACCAGCCTTTTTCTATTGCATTCTCAATAAGCCCTTTAGATGCTAGATCCCACTTATTCTCAATAGTTAAAGCATTGGAAATACTCCTAACATTTTTTACTCTTTCTGATACCCAATATTTTCCTGCAGTCTCTAGAACATAAGCTTCTTTTGGGTCAGCAATTATAAAAGAGTTATGATAGTACATCCTGCTTCTAAAACCACAATTTCCACCTTGACCATACTTCTCTAACAGGTTTATGATTAGTTCTAGAGCTTCTTTAGCGCTCTTACATCTTTCTAAAGCTAACCTCAGTAAATCCATTCCTGTAAGGCCTTTCTTCAAGTTCCTCTCTTTCGTAAAGACAGCTTCGTTTCCTATTGCTAGTCCGAATTCATTTACCCCCATCTCAGCTCCCCACATCCAAATTGGCCTTGAAATTAGTATTGCGTAAGTTTCCTTTACTTGAGGAACTAGAACATAAGTACATTTGACATATTCTTCATCGTGCTCCATTCTTGGATAAAACTCTAAAGCTTGAGGTTCATTTGGTTCTCTATCGCTATTTTTTGCGAATATTGTTTCTCCATTTTTTGTTGAGTTTCCTATCACTACTAGCGTGTCACACATTCCTTTGTAAAAACTTTATTATTGACTATTTGAGGTTTTTCACAGGCTTAGTTAAAATCCTTGGATTTCAATAGGTTCTCGAATGAAATTAAGGATGCATTAACTCTAAAGCATAAAAGTTTAATATTTTTTAAATATCTTAAGAAAAATAACAGTTATTCTTAAATACCTAATCGCTAATTAATCTATTCAAAAATGAGCAGTTTAAAGGATGAGTTCCTAGAACTACTGAAACGTGATGAAGAGTTTAGGTACGCTGTAGCTGGGTTCTTAGGCTTAGACGAGATTTTGAAGAGGCTCGACAAGCATGAGCAAAGGCTTATTGAGCTTAGAGAAGAGATGAACAAACTTAGAGAAGATACAAACAAGCTTAGAGAAGACATGATTGCTGGTTTTAAGAGACATGATGAAGAAATAGCAAAGCTTAGAGAAGACATGATTGCTGGTTTTAAGAGACATGATGAAGAAATAGCAAAGCTTAGAGAAGACATGATTGCTGGTTTTAAGAGACATGATGAAGAAATAGCAAAGCTTAGAGAAGACATGATTAATGGATTTGCCTTAGTTGAAAGGCATATCTCAGCATTGGGTGCAAGATGGGGCATCTTAACTGAGGAAGCATTTAGAGAAGGATTGAAAGCAATTGTTGAAAAGGAATTTAACTTTAAGGTTGAAAGATGGATGGATTATGATAGTGAAGGAAAAGTTTTTGGTTATCCAAGTCCTATAGAAATAGATGTGGCGATTCACGATGAGAAGATAGTGTTAATAGAGATAAAATCTCATGTTGATGCATCAAATGTGTTTGAGTTCAAGAGAAAGGTGGAATTTTACGAGAAGATTACTGGAAAAAGAGTAGCAAGGAAGCTCATGATAACTCCATATGCAGAGGAAAAGGCGTTTGAGGCAGCACGCAAACTTGATTTAGAAATATATACAAAGGTTTAAGAAATAACTTCATATATTTCATTATTCTTTGGCTTTCTACCTTTTGTACTCTTGTAATAAGTTTATAAAATATTCGTGAACTCTAGTATCATTCGTAAGCTCTGGATGAAAAGCTAATCCTAAAAAGTTTCTTTCTTTTACTCCAACTATGTACTCTTCAAGCTTTGCTATAACTTCTACTTTACTTCCGTATTCCTTTACGCTAGGAGCCCTAATAAAAACAGCTCTAAAACTCTTTTCACCTATTACAGAAATATGAAGGTCTGCTTCAAAAGATTCTTTTTGTCTTCCAAATGAATTCCTTTCCACAGTTATGTCCATTGCTCCAAGTAGCTCCTGATTTGTTTGACCAACTATCTTATCGTAGGCCCTCTTAGCCATAATTATTAGGCCAGCGCATGTTCCAAGAATTGGGAACTCTTCTTCCAAAATTTTTTCCTTTACTGCATCAAGAGCTCTTCCATATGTAGATAGAAGCCCTATAACTGTACTTTCTCCTCCTGGTATTATTAATCCATCTACACTAAGTACTTCTTCTCCACTCTTAGTCCAAATAACTTCTCCTTCTACGTTAAGTTTTTTAAGTGCCAGCTTAGTTGCTTCTATATGTTCTTCAATATCTCCCTGAAGGCCAAGCACACCTATCTTAAGCTTCATTCTTTTCCCCTTTCCTGCATCCTTAACTCAAGCGTTGTTATGTCCATTCCAGCCATGGACTTCTTTTCATCTACCATCTTCTGAGCTTCTGCTACTATTTTTTGATCATCGTAAAAAGTTGTTGCTAAAACTATGGCCCTAGCTCTTTCTAGGGGATCACTTGACTTAAATATTCCAGAGCCTACAAATATACCATCACATCCCAACTTCATCATTAAAGCAGCATCAGCTGGAGTAGTTATTCCTCCTGCAGCAAAGTTAACAACTGGCAATCTTCCCAATCTTCCAACTTCTCTAACTAATTCGTAAGAAACGTTAAGTTCTCTTGCTAACTTTATGAGCTCTTCTTCGTCATTACTTTCGTATGTAGCTTTTACTAGCCTAATTTCTTTGTTCAATATTCTTACATGCTTCACTGCTTCAACTACATTCCCAGTTCCAGGTTCTCCTTTTGTTCTTATCATAGCAGCACCTTCTTCTATCCTTCTTAAAGCTTCGCCAAGGTCTCTAGCTCCACAAACAAATGGTGTAGTGAAATTCCACTTCCATATATGACGCTCATCTGCTGGAGTTAAGACTTCAGATTCATCTATCATGTCTACACCAATTGCTTCAAGAACTCTTGCTTCATAAACATGTCCTATCCTACACTTTGCCATTACTGGAATCGTTACGTTGTCCATAATCTCTTCTATTGCCTTTAAACTTGCAGTTCTAGCAACTCCTCCTGCCTTTCTAACATCATAAGGTAACTTATCAAGAACCATTACAGCAACTGCTCCAGCTTCTTCAGCAGTTTGAGCCTGTTCTACATTGGTAACGTCCATCACTACACCATGCTTAAGCATGTGTGCAAATCCTCTTTTTACGAGTGTGCTTCCTCTCAATACTCTAACTTTTCCAAGCTCAGCCTCTTTTGAACCCTTTGGATTTGAAACTGAGCCCACAAGAGAGACTGGCATAACTTAGTATTATAAAATGCAATATATAATAGTTTCTCTATACATAGGCTATAGTTAGATTATTTGGTGTAATTCTTCTTTCAACTTCTTTTCGAAACTCATAAGGAAGCTTAGAACTTTAAGTCTTGGAGTAGTTCTTGAAGGTTTAGGATTAGCTATAGTTAAGACATACTACAATTCGCTAAACTTGAAAAGAAGTAAACTTTGTTGAAGGCTTGAGTTAGTTTTAATAAAACCAGTGAACTACCCCTCGCTATTGCAAGGGGCTTCCTGCTTCAACGATGAGGCTTGCTGGTATTTCTACCAGTAGAGGCTTCATCTCAGCAGGCGTCTTAGGGCTATCCCATCCCCTCATCTTTATTCGGCAAGCAGATATCCAATCCCTATAGGGATTTTCATAGCTTAGCCCTTCAGATGTGCCTCTTGGGTTCACCTTCACCACCCGAACAGCAGCTCTTTCAGCCTTCTGCTCGAGTAGTTGAAGGAATTTTCCCCAAGAAGCATCCAATATTTTCTGGGCTAAGTTGTGTTTTCTAACCATATTTTTTATGTCCAAGTTTTCAACACATATTACGTCGTAATTGTTCACATAGAATCTTGAAAGTTTATGAAGGAAGTC
>JAFNIV010000030.1 GCA_017601145.1 Candidatus Brockarchaeota archaeon | reverse complement strand
ATGGGGATGTGAGAAGGATGGTAACGCCGAAAGAGATATATAAGCCGGGGGAAGTTAGGGGGCTTGTTAAAAGAGCTCAGGATGCCATTAACATAGCTAGGGAAGCTGTAAAAGAACTGGGGAGCTGAAAAACGCGCACTAGCATATCAATTCGGATAGGATCGTGTTTCAGACCCGCATGCGGTCTAGGCGATAAAATGAATCGGAAGAATCTCTGTCGCAGGCTAGAGCATGCTCATGTGATGGAGAACCTTGTATGACTAGTAATAGGAAGCGCTATATATGAACAGGGATACTGTTATCGAAATCCTCAGGAATTCCTCCCGTATGTTGGCTGATGCTTTCGGAGAAGAGTTTGTAGGGATGATCCTATTCGGTAGCTGGGCTCGAGATGAAGCAAAAGCTAACAGCGATATCGATGTACTGGTGGTCCTTAGAAGCATGGGGGGATTCGAAGCTAGATCGAAAGTATACAGTATCATTGCAGAGCAGGTGAAAATGCCCCTCACATTAATCGATGCAAGGCTGGGCGAAATTACCAGCGAGGACTACGAGCTCACCCCCTTAATGCTCAACATACTTTATGATGGAATCGTAATATGGGATAGGGATGGAGTGCTGAAGGACTTCGTTGAGAAGGGAAGGAAGCTCATAGAGGGAGCAAAGCTTGTCAGGTATAGGGTGCCAGACGGAAAATACGGGTGGAAGAGGGCTGATGGGAAACCAATAGCCCTCTACGATGTAAACTCTGGATGATATAATTGAGGCTTAATCCCCTGGGCGAAGTACAGTATAGGATTAAGTTGGCGCACGCTACTGAAAGATGCCGAGGAAGCTTTTAGGCGGAGCGATTGGCGGATAGTAGTCGCATCGTCGCAGTCATGTGCCGAGAATGCAGCAAAGGGAGTAATAGCCTTCTTTAAAGTCCCCAGTTGGAGCCATGATCCTTCATCGGAGCTCATCGACATCCTCAGTAGCATTCCTAGTAATGTTAAGAAGCTGGGCGAAGGGTTGGTAAGCATAGTACGAGCTCTCGCTCCTGAGCACGGAAGGAGCACGTATGGAGAGCCAACGAGAGGACTGACACCTTGGGATATCTATAGTGCTGCTGATGCAGAAAGAGCCCTGGGAATGGCTAGAGAGGCCTTAGAAAACGCGGTAATGATCTTGAAAGGACTTGGAGTCGAAGTTTGAGAATATCCATAATAATCCCATGTAAGAAGTTGGAGGGGTACGCTGTGGAGTGCATTGACCGCTGTTTAAAACTAGACTATTCGGATTACGAAGTTATAGTCTTACCCGATGATCACGGTGACTAGCATCACAACTTTGCATGAGTTCATCGATGATAGACTAACGCGCTTAAAGGAATTAAAAAGCTAAAAGAAATGAAAACGTTAAAGATACTTTGGTTTAACTGGAGGGATATAAAAAATCCTGAGGCAGGGGGGGCAGAAGTTTATATTCACGAGGTTGCTAAAAGGTTGGTTAAAAAGGGTCATAAGATTACCTTATTTACGGCCAAGTTTACGAATGCCAGCGATGAAGAGGAAATAGATGGAGTAAAAATAGTCAGACAAGGAGGTAAAAAAACAGTTTATCTCAAAGCAAGAGCCCTCTTTAATGAAATGAAAGAGAAAGTTGATTTGGTAATAGATAGTGTAAATACAATTCCCTTCTTCACACCACTCTATGTTAATGAAAAACCAAAAATAGCTCTTATTTTTCAACTCACTGGTCAAGTCTTTTATAAAGTAATACCAGTACCTTTAGCTTATGTTGCAAGAAACATAGAACCATTTATTTATAAAATTCTTTATCGCGACGTTCCTTCAATAGTTCTTTCTCAGAGTGTGAAGGAAGAACTAGTTAATATTGGACTTTCCGAAGATAAGATTAATGTTGCTGAACCCGGAGTTGACTTAGAACTTTATACTCCTGGAGAAAAAACCGAATATCCTAGTGTTCTGTACTTAAACAGAGTAGTACCTTACAAAAATGTTGACCACTTAGTTAAAGCATTCAGAATAGTCACTAATTTTATACCTAATGCAAAGCTTTTCATCGTTGGCTGCCGTGGAACAAAGTACGAAAAATATCTAAAGGAACTTGTTCAAGAGCTAAACTTGCAGAACTCCGTAGAATTTTATTCCTTTGTTATTGGAGAAGAAAAAAGGATTTTTCTTCAAAAGGCTTGGGTCCACGTTTTACCTTCAACTAAAGAGGGGTGGGGAATATCTGTAACTGAAGCTGCAGCTTGTGGAACTCCGACAGTAGCGTACGACGTTACAGGATTAAAAGATTCAGTTAAGAGTGGTGTTAATGGTTTTTTAGTTCCTTACAAAAACATAAATGCTTTAGCAAAGAGCATAATTGAACTTCTTTCTAATGAAGAGTTAAGAAAAAGAATGTCAGAAAAAGCTCGTGAAGAAGCTCTAAAGTTTACATGGGATAGAACGGTAGCAATAATTAGCGATCTAATAGAAAGAATGGTTTATAGCGAGTCTTCATGAGAATACTTGTAACCGGTGGAGCTGGCTTTATAGGATCTCATGTAGCGGAGTATTATGCAAAAAATGAAGATGAAGTTGTAGTTTTTGATAATCTTTCAAGAACCAGAATTCTTAAAAAAGCGTAGGGGACGTATGGTTTATCTTAAGAGGATTAAAGAAAGTACTAGGTCATATTAAAGATTTTTCGCGCATTATATGAATTGTGAATACAAGATTAAGATGAGTACTATTGAAGCTAAAAATTTGCCACTTGTATCTGTAATAGTTCCTACGTGTAACTCTGAAAAGACAATAGAAATTTGTCTCAGCTCAATAAAAGCACAAAGTTATACTAATATTGAAATATTGGTGATCGATAACCATAGTAAAGATAAAACTCGAGAGATAGCAACGAAATATTGTGCCCAAGTATATTTAAAAGGGGGAGAAAGAGCAGCGCAAGTTAACTATGGTGTTAAAATGGCCAGGGGGAAGTTTATCTTCTTTACAGGTGCTGATATGTTAGTTGAGAAAGATTATATAAAAGAAGCTGTAGAGAAATGTCTTAAGGAGGGTTACGATGCTATTTATGCATCTGTCCTTACAAAAGGTGAAAAATTTTGGCAAAAGGTTAAGGGGTTAGAAAGGACTATGTATATAGGTGATAATTCCATAGAGTCTGCTAGATTCTTTAGACGTGATGTGTTTTTAAACATCGGGGGTTATGATGAATCTCTGCTTTTTGGTGGAGATGATTATGACTTCCAAAGACGGTTGAACCTTTCCGGGTATAGGACTGGAAGAATCAAATCCGTTGAATGGCACCTAGATGAACCGGATTCTCTATCCAAAGTCTTTATAAAAACTCTTTATTATGCTATAACTGTTAGAAACTACGTCAAAAAACATAAAGGATATGCTCTTAAGCAACTTATGCCTATAAGACTTTCTTTCCTCAGAAACTATAAACTACTTCTAAAGAATCCATTATTATTCATCGGTTTTTTAGTTTTTAAGTATGTTCAATATACTGCAGCTATAATGGGCACAATCTTATCTTTATTACATATAGTTGGACTTAGTGAACTTCATGATAATATCTATACGTCACAGGCAAAATTTAAGACTTAACACGTGCTAAAGCTATGAAGATCAAGTAGTTGAAGGATTGAGCATGAAAGATCCGCCTAATAAGATTCTTAAGCGCGCGACAATCGCTGAAGAATACAGAGCAAAAACACTATTAAAGGGTCCTAAGAGGTCATCTCAGATAAATTATGGTGTTCTGAATGCTAGTGGTGAGTATGTTCTTCGGGTTGATTCCGATATGACAGCGGATGTGAATGTAGTTAAAAAGTATCTGGAATTGTGCAAGGAAGGGGCGGATGCTGTGGTTCTCCCTGTTTTGCCACGTCCAAGTACATGTAATAATTTTTGGGTGAATTGCAGAGTGTTGGAGCAAAAAATGTTAATTGATGACATGATCAACGTGGCACCAAGGTTCATTAGAAGAAATGTTTTTCTTGCAGTCAGAGGGTATGATGAAAGAATCGTAGCTTGGGAAGACTACGATCCCCATAATAGATCACTTAATTCAGGATATAAAGTGGCTTTGTTACAAGACTCAGCTTTACCTGACTCTATCCCGGCATGGCTCTTAAAGATAAGGTTCAAAAGAGCGAAATGGATTGCGGGCTTTTATTTATTTGCTCCAAACCCGTTTAGCAAAGAATCACCTTATAAGGGGAAACGATTGCTGACGGGACTGCTTTACTGCTTATCTCAAATACCAGTCTACTGGTTGGCAAAGAAGTATGCTGATATGGTTTGGGTCACAAACGAATCAGATAGATGGAGATTCATAGATAATAGGAAGCTTATGCCTGATAGAGTTATAGCGGTTCGTGGTGGCGTTGACACTAAAACCCCCGTCCTGATCCCTGAGCCTAAATAAAAAAAGTTTGACGCTGTCTTCGTAGGGAGGTTCCATCCTCAAAAGGGAGTTTTAGAGCTGATTGATATATGGAGATACGTTTGTGAAAGGAAGAAAGATGCAAAATTGGCTATGATAGGCGTGGGCAACCTCGAAAGCGAAGTTATGAGGAGGATAAGGAAGTATGGTTTAGAGAATAATGTTGTTCTTTTTGTTTTTAAAGATGGTGTTGAAAAGCTTAAGATATTCAAGAATAGCAAGGTTGTTGTGCATCCAGCAATATACGATAGCGGCGGAATGGCTGCGTGTGAAGCTATGGCGTGCGGATTGCCAGAAATTAGTTTTGACCTTCTTGCTTTGAAGAGCTATTACCCTAAAGGAATGATTAAAACGCCATGTTACGACCTAAGTGCCTTTGCTGACAACATCCTCAGGCTCCTCAACAACGAGGAACTTTACGAGAAACTTCAGAGGGAGGCTTTAGAGCTGGCCCGCACTCCTGGCAGATCAAACAGTCCATTGATTCCATGAAGCAAATTGGAGGCCGGCTCTTGAAACAATCGCCTTCAGATTCAACCATGCGAGCTTAATGTAACAAAAATTCGTCATTATATACATAGCACGCTCTCTTCCAGCTTTTATCCGACTTGCTTGAACGCTCTTTCCTAAGTTTTCTCAGGGCTGATGAGGAGAATGAGTTCTGCGATAAGGCGTTCCGAAAAAGGTTATATAGTCTCTCACGCGTTTTCTAGATGCTTATGGCTGAGGAATGGAGGAAGAGAATAGTTGCCGACCCTAGTGTTTTAGCTGGAAAACCAGTTGTGAAGGGGACGAGGCTATCGGTGGAGTTCGTTCTGGAGCTTCTTGCAAACGGCTGGGCTAACGGTAACAATTAACCTTTATTGGATTCTTCCGGTTCTTTGCCAAATATACGCGATTCGGGGTTGGTTAGCTCAGATTACGCATGAAAAATGGGGAAGCCCTATTTATGACAACCTACGACTTATAGGACCTGGGCTCTTAGAGAAAGCTACTTGGGCAAACCATATTATCCTTATGCCTCTGTCTTTCTAACAAATCCAATCCTAATTATATCACTTTCAATAACACCTATTCTGGCCTTTAGCTCTCTATTACTAAAACCTCGAAACAAAGGAATCTTATTTCTTTCATTAGTTGCTACTGTCGCTTTGTTTTTTCCGTAGGGGCTAATCCGCCTATGGGCGAGACTTATAGCTGGCTGCTTGATAACATCCCGCTCTTTGTGGCTTTTAGGGAACCTACTAAGTTCTTAATTGTCGTTGCAGCAGCTTACAGTGTTCTAATCGGCTTTGCCATCACTCATTTCTATAACATTCTTAACGGTAAGATGCCGATACCAACTTCACTTACAAAATCAAAAAAACATTATGTTGTCAAAATAGTGTGCACTGTTCTTATAATAAGCACTTTTTTCTTGAATTCTTGGCCGCTTCTAACAGGAGCGTAGCATACAATATGTATGCTGACCTTAATGGAAAGGATGTTGGTTTTCTAATTATTGGAGCAGGAGGAGAAAGATTTTCAAATATCGTTTACCAAATGTAGTGTTCACCGGCTTTATTAAAGGGTTGACACCTTTCCTGGACATTTCTGATGTTTGTATTGCTCCATTAAGAGTTGGTGCTGGAGTGAAAACTAAAATCTTAACCTATATGATCTATGGAAAGCCCATAGTTACGACTCCGGTAGGAATCCAAGGAAAAATGTAGATAAAAATGGATTCGGTAATCATGACGAACTTGGATCAATTTGCAGATACTTTACTGAAAGCGCTTGATGCGCTCAATGATCTTAAGCAGAGAGCCAAAAAGAACCAATCAATTATAAAAGATGTGTATTCCACAGATGCTCTGGAACAAGAACTGAAAAAGATACTGGAGTACGCAACACAGCGTTGATATTACATGCTGGGATGTTTACGGGTAATCCTTATAAGAATGCGTCCTCAGTCAACGGTTAGATGAAGAAAGTCATGGATACTGGAAGATTAGAGAAGCTGGAAATAGTCATCCTATTTTTACTAAGCCTAATTCCGCTACTTTGGTGGAAACCGGGGTACATTATTGCAAAAGGTGACTACTTCCCATTTAGTGGCTACTTCCCATTTTGGTTCAATCTCTCAAGAACGTTAAGAACATTAAGCAATGATGCACACTTGTGGTCTGCATATAACATGGGAAATGTAAACGCAATGAGTTCCTACCTACTATATGAAATCCCATGGTTATTCCTAAGATCAATAAATCTAAGCGTAGGACTAGCCCAAATCATTTTTCAAACTTTCTTCTTCATGGGCGCAGGCTTCTCTATGTATTATTTGTCAAAAACGGTATATCCACAACTCAAACTATCTCCACTAATCTCTAGCATTTTCTACATGTTCAACTTTTTCGTCCTCAGAAGCAGATTAAACCCAGGAATGGCTTGGACATATACATTCTTACCTCTATTAATGGCGCTACTAATAAAAATCATGAATTTAACTAGCCAACAAAATAACAAAAAAACAAACAAAATCATCTTCTACTTCGCCATCATTTCAACAATATCCTTATCCTTTGCAAGCATCAACCCAACAAACGTCGTCCTAACCTTACTCTCACTCGCAATCCTACTCCCATATTATCTAATTGCTCAAAAAAACAGAATTCACCAACTTTTACAACAGATCGTCAAGCTAACAATAATTTCAACACTTCTCAACATGTGGTGGATAATTCCGATCCTCAACTACTACCTTTGGTCACCATTACAGTTAAACTCATACATCAACGTAACCTCTTGGAGCTGGACTCACTACAGAGCATCCTTCTTAAATCTTTTTCGGCTAAATGGTGATTGGGACTGGCGCCCAGAATATGTTCCATACATAGACTCATATTCCAACCCTATCCTAATCATATTAACTTTTATTCCCTTCTTCTTAGCCGCTTCAGCCTTACTCTTCAAAACTAACAAATCCCGCTTCAACGCCTACGTTATGCTCATCATCCTAATTTTCACCTTCCTCGCTAAAGGCCTTCATGAACCCCTAAGCCAACTAAACCTTCTACTTTACATCTACATTCCATACATGAACATGTTCAGAGAACCGCAATCAAAATTCACAATGGCTATCATGCCCTTCCTCGCTCTTCTCATAGGCTACGCAGCCCACCACATCGCCAACATAAAAATCAAACTCAAACACGCTCCAATCACCAAAACACTCACCGTAACCGTCTGCATCACCACTTTTATTATAGCATCATACCCTCTCGTAACCAACCCCATCGAAACAAAAACAGAACAACTTCCGTTCTCATCTTACATAAAAATTCCAGACTACTGGAAACAAGCAGCAGACTGGCTCAACAACCAACCAGGCAACTACAAAATTCTAATCACACCACCTGACGACTTCTATGCAATGCCATACACATGGGGGTATTATGGCGCAGAAGACTTCCTACCCCGCCTCATCCAAAAACCTATACTTACAACCTACTATTATCCTTACAGAATAAACCCCAACGTCACTGCAGCACTAGAATACGTAGGTAAAACAATAACCTACAACAAAACAATGGAATTCAAAGTCCTCCTAGACCTCTTAAACATCAA
This sequence comes from Candidatus Brockarchaeota archaeon, assembly GCA_017601145.1. GTDB lineage: Archaea > Thermoproteota > EX4484-205 > EX4484-205 > JAAOZO01 > JAAOZO01. The sequence continues at coordinate 9,748 of JAFNIV010000030.1, read as the reverse complement.
GTATATTCTCCAACGTAACGACGTACAATCCAATTTCACCGGCAGAAACATAATCCCACCAGAAAAAATGCAAGCCTTCTTTGCTTCACAACCATACATACGCTTAATCCAGAAATTCGGACAGCTCGACATTTACGAATACACCAATCCAAAACCCTATATCTACACCGTAAACCCTGCCATACTCCAAAAAGCAACAATCAAAATTGAAAAAATCGCAATCCAAGAAAAAACATGGGATTTTACTAACCCAGCAGAATTCCAAGAATGGCAAAACTTTACAGATCAAATCTTCAAAAACACAACCCAAAACCAGCCAGCCATAATCCTAAACTACAAAAAAGAAAGTCCAACAAAAATAACAGTCACAATAAACGCCACACAACCCTTCATACTAGCCATAAGTGAAGCTCTTGACCAATCATGGACAGCCTATATAAACGGGAAAACGTACAAACCTACAATTATATACCTCTGCATAAGTGGATTCCACATAAACCAGACAGGCTTATTAGACGTAACAATCGAATACGAACCCCAACACTGGTTCTACATTGGCTGTGCCATATCCCTAACCACTTTTTTCGCATACGCAGCTTATCTGGCTTATTCCTACATAAGACCTAGCAGTATACTTCAAAAACTAAAAAGAAAAACCCATATTGGGATCTAAAACAGAGCATCTTCATGCATTATTTCTGAGTTTCAATAGTTATCATGTATTCTTCGACACCATCAAAGTCTAGCAGGGATATACCTTTTCAAATGTGGTTTGAAATCTGAGTAACATCTAGCTTCGTTCTATGAGTTCACTTACAGCACTATATGTTTTAGAAATATCAAACTCCTTCTCAACTTTTTTTCTTCCATTAATCCCCATAGTCTTACAAAGGTTAAAGTCTGCCAACAGATTAGTTATTTTCTCAGCAATATCTTTAACATTAAAAGGATCCACGTAAAGTCCTGTTATTCCATCTTCTACAGTTTCCCTAGGACCTCCAGTTCCAACTACAACTGCTCTGGCGTTAGCCATCGCTTCAAGTGGGACTAACCCCCATGGCTCGTTGATAACTGGATACACTACTACTTGCGCTTCTTCGTACATTTTCTGTAATTCCTTCCCAACTTTTACTCCAAGATATTCAACTGCATCTCCTGCTTCCTTAAGTTCATTAAAGAAACGTTTCTCTTCCAAATCTCCAATTGGTCCAACTATTGCTAGTTTAGAATCTCTAAAATCTTTTTTTACCATCTTCATTGCTCTTATTAGACGATACGTATTTTTGGCTTCATTTATCCTTCCCACGTACAGTATCTTCTTACTTTCTGTTAATGGTTTCCAATCAATACTTTTAACGTTTATTCCCCATGGTATCTTAGTTATCTTATTGCCATTAATGTTTAATTTTTTCTTCAATATATTCCTTATAAATTCGGAGTAAACTATGATCTTATCATAGTGACTTTTATATGCCCTTATATAAAATTTCTTATAAATTTCTGCTTTTATATTTGTTTTTATTCCACTTTTGTTCGTATCTCCCATTTCTTTATAAAATACAGACCTTCTTGGTTCGTGGCACCAACAAAAATGTAGCACATTTCCTTTCTCTTTCTTTGAAATTAAATAATCTATTATTGGTGGTGCATTGCTCGTAATAAGTATGTCGTATGAATTCTCTTTTAAAGTTTTCTTTATCTTTTTTGAAACTTCTACGCTACTGATTAAATTAAACCTTTTTGATAGAACCTCAATACTTGTAAATTCAACGTTAGGGATGTCTATTCTATGCTCATCATGAGAAATAATTCGAACAGTGTTCTTTGTTGCTAGGTACTCTGCCAGAGTTCTTATTACTTGTTCTGCTCCTCCAACTACGCTTAAAAATGGATGATAAATGACAATTTTTTTCAACCTTAGTACTTCTTACTTTGTTGTATACTCTTGGTTATTTAAACCTTTTGAAATTCTGCATAATTGTATCATATACTATCTTACCTATATCTTCCCAACTTTTGTTTAATTTCATCGATGTTCTTCTTGCATCTTCACTTAGTTTATCAAAATTTTCCAAGGCAAAAATTGCTTCTACAGCGAATCTATGGTAGTCTCCTTTCTTCACCTTCCTCATTGATTCAGCTTCGTTCCAAATTTCTTCATATACTGGCAAATTCCAAGCTACAACGGGGCAACCGTAACTTAAAGCTTCTGCTACTGAAATCCCAAAACCTTCATAAAATGATGGAAAAATAAAAACTTTTGAGCGTCTATACAGTTCTGCTTTTTCTTCATTACTTACAATTCCATGGTGTTTAAAATTTCCTATCATTTCCAATTTCTTTACAATAGGATCGTCTTGTCCAATTCCAGCCATATGAAAGTTTACTTTAGGCCTTATCTTTCTTATCTCTTTCCAAATATCAACTATGTAAAAAAATTTCCCAATCCTACCTATGCACAAAAAGTCAATGTCCTTTTTTATTTCTTTAGTATGTTTTTCTTGATGTGCTTCTATGCCAATTCCTGTAAGTACAAGTTTATTTTCAGGAATGTTCAATTTTTCTGCTATTTCTTTTTTAGCTTGTTTTGAAACAACAAATAGTGCTGGTGCTTCTTTCCATAATTTTTCATTAAGCTTATATGTTACGCATGATAATATTTTAGCAGCGAACTTTCCAATTAATCTATGTTTTCCAATTCGCATTGGTTCATAATGATGAAGAGGTAAGTATATCTTTACTTGTTTTGATAAAAATGTATATAAAACTGATAAGGCTGCATTTCCATCTTTCCCAGCATCTAATATTATAACGTTTGGTTTCATTCTCAATACTTTAAACCCTTGAATGTATGCATTTATTATGTTTTTTATTCTATTTTTTCCAACCTCTGGGCCAGGAATCTTTATCACTTCTAAGTTTCCATAATGTGTTAAATGTTCTGCAACTTTGCTAAGCCAAAGATGTCCTCCTAAAGCAATCTCTTTACTATTACTTCCACCATATACAATAACTCTGATTTTCTCCTGCAATTTCTTAACTTAAGGTTAGACTTCAAGGGAATAAATACCTTTTGTTGCTAAAAACTTAAAAATTAAAAAAATAATTAAAGAAGCTACAAGTGGCTACAATGATCAGAAAATTAAAGTTTCCAGTTATTATAGACTATTTTATAATTTTACTGTTTTCATTCTTTATAATTAGAAATACGTTTGGAGAAGGTCTAATATTAACTCACGATGCTCCTATGCCCTTAGTGATTCCGTCATTCTCAAAGCTAAGTTTTCTTTGGTCGCACAATGTTCTTACAGGCATTAATAATATGATGCTTTCTTCTAATTGGATTCCAATTTGGTTATTTTTCAACTTATTGAAGAACGCTGGACTTTCTCTTTGGTTCATCAATAGAACGATATTTATATTACCACTTTTTACTCTATCTTCAAGTTTTTACTTGCTTTTAAGGTATTTTGGTAAGTCGAGAGTAGCTTCCTTGCTTTCAGGTCTTTTTTTGGTTGCTAGTCCTATCGCTAGCACAAGATTAGCTTTAGGCCAAACATGGTTACTTGTACAGCTGTCTGGAATTGTTCTTTTTTTAGTTTTCTTTCTTCGTGAGATTAAAAAGAAAGATTCAACCATTATAGGTGTTATATTCCTAAGCTTACTTACGTTACCAATAACTACTTTTGCGCACCCCGTATATATGTATCTTTTTGGTTTTTCTTTAATAGTTCTTTCGATTCTTCTTATAATGTTCAACCAAGTTCAGGTTTTCAGGTTAATAAAATTGCTTACTATTACGTCAATCTTTTCTTTGTTCCTAAATGCATGGTGGATCATTCCAACGGTTTATGGATATCTAGATGTGAAGAATACTCTCCTTGAGTGTGTGAAACATGGCTATAGTCAAAGGACTCTTACTACAGTTACTTCTCAGACTTATTTAATTAAAAGTTTCTCATTACTTAGTTATATTACAACGCCATTGTTACCCTTTTATTCTCTCACTTACTTTAGTATTGTTGCCATTCTTATTGTTATAAGTTCTGTTTTTTTAGCTCTTAGAAAAAAAGATAGTAGTAGCGCATTCTTTGCAATTCTTTTCGTAACTTCTGTTTTTTTGTCTCAAGGTGCCAATAAGCCTTTCAGTAACTTGTTCATGTTTCTTTATGATTATTTTCCAGGTTTTTTTATATTTAGAGATCCTTCTCACTTTCTTTCCTTAGAAATTATTGGAATTTCGGGGCTCATAGGATGTACTTTAGATGGTATCTTGACTGAGGTTAGAGCTACTAATAAAAAGAAAAAGAGGTTATATTTTTCTCTTATCTTGGTTTTTATTGTTTTTTTGCTACTAGTAGAAATCTTTCCTACAGTTGCTTCAGGTAACTTAGAAGGTAGACTGAAGCCTGTTGTAATCCCAACTTATTACTATGAAGCAATTCGCTGGATTGATTCAAATGCTTCTGGAACCAGAATTTATATTCCGGGGGTACCTGATGCTTTAACTTGGTATAGATGGTCTCCAAATTACATGCTTCCAAATGTTCTATCTTCAGTCAGTAACAATGTTTCTGTAATTACTAGAGGTTTAGCATTAACTGCACTAGATATACCAAATAGCTTAATGTCTTACATCTTTCTAATTGAGGATAGCTTCTTCAAATCAAACGATAATCTATCAATAAAAGCTTTAGGTATAATCAATGTAAAATACATAATCATGGATGATTCTATAGTTTCATTTCCTTCAAAATATGAGAAAAATTCCACGTATCTTAAGCTGGTAAAGACTATTGGTACTATAAGAATCTACGAAAATAAATTATTTTATCCTCTCTTTTTCACATTACACGACTTACCGAATAACTTTTCACTGATTCAAGACACTCAAAACAATGTACACTATACTATTATAAATCCTACTGAGTATATAGTTAGAGTTAATGTCTCTACACCATTTTACCTTGTTTTTACAGAAACGTATGACAAGGGTTGGATCTTAGAAGACGCTCAAGGTAACAGATTAAACTTTGAACATTTACCTTTTCTAGGTTTCATGAATTGTTGGTATATCAACAGGACAAGTACTACTTTTAAGGTTAGGTTCTATCCTCAAGTTACTCTTAACTATGGGCTAACAATTTCTTTGATCTTTCTTGCTTTTTCACTTCTTTTACTTTTAAGGAATTTACTAAGAGCAAAATTAAAATTAAAATAGTTCTTTTTATTTGAGTAACCCATGAAAGTGCTAATAACGGGTGGTGCAGGTTTCATAGGTTCTCATGTCGCTGAGTTTTTCTCAAGGAAAGGTTACGAAGTAGTTGTGTTAGATAACTTTGCAAGAAGTGAAGTCTTCAAGAAGGATAAGAAGATTTCTGAGTACAACTGGAATTATCTTAAAGAGTTAAAGAACGTTAGACTAGTTAAAGGCGACATTAGAAAATTTGAAGAAGTTAAGAATGCATCAAGAGGTTGTAGTACGATAGTTCATGCTGCAGCTCAAGTTGCAGTAACAACTTCCTTAGCTGACCCTTTCTTAGACTTTGAAATAAATGCTTTAGGAACATTAAATGTTCTAGAGGCTGCAAGGATAAACGATTCTTCCTTAATTTTTACTTCTACGAACAAAGTTTATGGAGAAAACGTAAACAAAATACAAATAGTAGAAAGAGAAAATAGGTACGAATATTATGATGAAAAATTTAAGGAAGGAATTCCTGAAGATTTTCCAATTGATTTAACAGGGCATAGTCCTTACGGGTGCTCAAAGCTAGCAGCAGACGTTTATGTTCAAGATTATGCTCATACTTATGGGTTAGGAACAGTTATATTTAGACAAAGCTGTATTTATGGAGAAAGACAGTTTGGAGTTGAAGATCAAGGATGGGTTGCATGGTTTCTAATTTCTTCTTTATTGAGTAAAACAATAACTATATATGGAAATGGAAAACAAGTTAGAGATGTACTTTACATTGAAGACCTCTTAAGAGCAATTGAATTAGCTTTAAGTAAGATTAGTTCATTGAAAGGAGAAGTATTTAACATTGGAGGAGGAATAAACAATGCAGTATCTTTGCTAGAAGTAATAAGATATATTGAAGAAATAAGTGGAAAAAGTTTAAATCTTGGATTTAGTGAATGGAGAAAATCAGATCAAAAAGTGTATATTTCTAATATAAGAAAAGCAAAGGAAAAATTGAACTGGGATCCAAAGGTATCATGGAAGGAAGGGATAAAAAGAGTATACGATTGGATTATCAAAAATAAAAGCTTGTTTAGTGCTTATTAGAATTAAAAGCGATTCCAATTAAAGTTAGTAAAGATATCATCAATAACGTTCAAAGTTTTCAAAAACTTTATGTACTTTTTCTGCTACCTCATCCCATAAAAATTCCCTTTTTTCTAGTATGTAGTTTCTATTTTTCTCTCCTAAGCTAAATGCTTTTTTCTTATTTTTAAGTAGTTCTATCACCTTATTAGCAAAATCGTCATAGTTTCCTTGATCGATTAAAAAAACTCCTTCTGCTTCTCCAAATAATTCTTGAATAGCAGGAATTCTCCATGCTACAACAGGTAACTTACAATGCATAGCTTCGGCTACAGCTATGCCTGCTCCTTCTATGTGGCTTGGAAAACAAAACACTAAACTCTTTCCTAATAGTTCATATACTTTTTCGTGGTTAAGAACGCCTAAGTATTGTATGTTCTTAGTTAGGTTGTTTTCCTCAATTTGTTTTCTCCATTCATTAATACTGACTGGGATTCCAGCTACTTTCAACCTTGCACTTGGTTCAGAGATAACCACTTTTTTCCATATGTTTATCAGGTCAAATGCGCCTTTATCTAATGAAATTCTTCCTATAAAAACACAGTCACTTCTTTCTGATTTATCAAAGTTAATTGGTAGAACTTCAATTCCAATTCCAGTTTTAATTACATTCATATTTTTTACTCCAAGCGCTTTAAGCTGCTGCTTTGAGAATTCACTTAAAGTTATTATTTTATCACTAAACCTTAAAGAGAATTTAAAAAGCATTATGTCTATTGCTTTAATTAACCATCCTTTTCTTGTTCCCCTTAGTTGCCTTAAATTTTCTTTAAACGAGTAAGGATATCCCCAATGGTATAAAGCACTAACAACTCTAAATTTAGATAGTTTCAACATAAGTGTTAAAATTGGCGAACCTGGGGATATGGATGGGTCGTAAATTACAATGTTTTCAGATTTTTTCAAAAACTTTCTTTTAGTTAGTAATATCTTCATAAAAGCATAAATATAAGTCAAATAAAAATCCATTCTTCTAATTTTTGTCCTAAAATTTGGTATTCTTATGATTTCGTTGGATGGGTATAAATCGATGGTATTTCTTACTGGAATTATCCTCACATTGGATTTTTTCAACCTTGTCATTATCTCGTAGTGGTATCGCACACATCCAAATGCTAATATTTTCTCTCTATTTATTTCTTCATCATTCAGCAATATTTCTATACTTACAATTGTAACCATTTCCTATTTTTTCTACAATTTTTACATCAACTTATAAATGTTTTTTAATTTTTTAGAAAGTAACAGCGATCCAACTCGTAGAAAATCATAGAACACAAGCATAATTGCAATGAGAGTCCATAGCCTACTCATTCTCTTAAGTCTAACGTATTAATTGTTCGAAAGTAAGTTTTTAAGAAAGATTTTTTAAGTCAATAAAACTTGAAGTAGCAAAATGCTAGCAGTTGTAGTACTTACAAAAAATTCCGAGAGAACGATAAGCTATACCTTAAGTAGTTTAGTTGAAAGTAGTTATGTACCAAAAGAAGTTATAATAGTGGATGGTGGTTCGAAGGATAGCACGCTAAAAATAGTTAGAGACTTTTATGATAAACTAAACATAAAAATAATTTACGATGAAAGGAAAGGATTAGGATATGCAAGGGATATAGGTTGGAAAGAAACAAATAGAGACATAAAATATGTTGCCATGGTTGACAGTGATGTGGTAGTAGACAAAACTTTCTTTGAGGATGCTCTACAAATTTTAGAAAAAGATGAAAAGCTTGGAGCTCTCGGAGCAAAACTAAAGCCAGAGTGCGATGAAAAAGGAATATTAGCTAAGTTTCAAACAAAAAATCTTTCAATTCACTTGCACTGGAAAGAATCTCCATACCCAAAAGAAGTAATAGCTACTCATACTGCTTGCACAATCTTTAGGAAAAGTGCGCTTGAAGAAGTTGGGGGCTTTGATCATTACTTTAAACTTGCAAAGGAAGATTCTGACATTAGCTTTAGACTTAGAAAAGCAGGTTATAGACTTTCTTACTTAGATCATTACGTTAAACACTTAGAAACTGGGAAGAGGTTCTGGAAGATAAACTTTAGGTATGGAAGAAGTTATGTGCATATTTCAAGAAAACATCCTGTTGAAGGAAAGCTTTGGACAAAGAAAAACATCATCTTTTCACTTTCTCTTATTTTATTTCCATCAGAGTTTTTAGTGTGGTTCTACTACTTCTTGAGGTATATGCAACTAGAAGACGTAACCTTTTCAGAAGCGTTTGTTCTTTCTTTAGTTGAAACTGTAAGACAAATTGTCAGAACGGCAGGAATGCTCTATGAACTGCTATTTTTCTATCAGTTCAAGAAGAAATCTGAAATGTTATAAAAACCTGGAAAATTTTTAGAAGAAAGACCGACCAACTAAAGGATTAGCTTCTAATCTACGAGTACTTTAAAATCGTTTTCAACTTCTTTAACTAAGAGGAAGTGTTTATCTTTTGTAACAAGTCTTAAACCATCGTTCAATGCTACAGCCGCAATAATTAAATCTGTAGCAGGTATAGGATTACCTCTTCTCAATAATTCTGTAGATATCTTTAGAGCTAAATTGTAGTCGAACTTTGAAGGAAAAATTATTGTAAGGTTAAGGTTAATAGCTTTAGGAAATTCTATTAAGTTAAGTATAGTGGTATAACCATGAACAGCTCCTCCTTTCTTATACATTTCAATTAGTTTGCTTGTGTCGTAGAGATCTCCTTCCATTCCATATCCCTAATTTTTTCATACCCTTCAATAGCCTTTTCAGCGCTTAACTCGTTTAAGTTCTTCTTGAAGTCCTCTCCAAGTTCCTCAAGAAGCTCTTCTGAGGTTATACTAAACCCTCCTTCTTCTATCCTCCTTATATACTCTACGATAGCCCTTCTAACTACTTCGCTCCACTTTATCTCCTTGTATTTCTTCATCTTCTTGTAAATTTCGTCTGGAATTGCTAGAGTAATATTTGCCATGTTATTTTTTATGTGAATTCAAGTATTTAAGTATTTTCATGGTTTTATTTTTTAAACCCTGAAGAAATAATACTAGATTAGTTTAAACAATACCATGTTGTTTCCTTCTGAAACCTCTTTTCTAGGCTTTCTCCTTTATTTTCTCTGTTATTCAAGTATTTTCCTACTCTTAGACCCTTCTAGTTATTAGTATTTTTACTGAAAGTTGCATGCAAAGTCATTTTTACCTAGGTCTATTCTTTAGGAACTCAATAACTTCTTTTCAATTTTAACTTTGTAGCTCTATTGCTGTAGTCATACTAGTAGATAAGTAAGCGTGAACTACTCCTCGCTATCGCAAGGAGCTTCCTGCTTCCACGGACAGACTCGCTCTCCACTCACCCACAGCGGAGGCCTCGGCAAGTGAGGCCGTTTCGAGGAACCCGTGTGGAAGGTGGGTTACGGAGGTCTTGCCCTCAGCAGG
>JAFNIV010000002.1 GCA_017601145.1 Candidatus Brockarchaeota archaeon | reverse complement strand
TGGAAAGTTAACAACAAAGATAGTTAACGTAAACTTAGAAAAAATGGAAGTAGAATATGAATGTACTGGAAGAGTACTTCATGGAAAATATGAGATAAGAGGTTGTGGACATAAGGGAAAAACAAGTGTAAGAGAAGGAAAACTTCCTTGGAGGTTAGAGTGGGTTGCAGATTGGAAAATTTTTAATACGGACGCAGAACCATTTGGAAAAGAACATTTTGAAGGATCCTGGAAATCTGGAAGAGAGCTTGCTAAAAGAATTTATAAATTTGATCCTCCTATTCCATTAGTTTACGAGTTTTTTTTGGTTGATGGTAAAAAAATGTCAAGTAGGTTAGGAAACGTTTACACTATTCAAGACATGTTAAAAATAGTTGAACCAGAAGTTATTAGGTATATGTATGTTAAGAAACCATTGGTTCAAAGAGATATTGCAGTAAAAGAAGTTTATAAGTTAGTAGACGAATTTGATGAAATAGAGAGGTTAGCGTATGAAGGAAAAGGTGAAAGAGCCGAAGAAGCAAAAAACTACTATTGGTATTGTATTGGAGAATTAAAAAACAAAAAACCATATAGGCTTCCATACAGATTGGCTGCTACAATAGTACAATTCTACCCACCAGAAATTGCTCTTGAAAGACTAACAAAAAGTGGTATTGTTCCAAACGATATTAGCGATGAAGAAAGGCAAAAAGTCCTAACAAGATTAAAATTAGCAAAATGGTGGATCGAAGAATTTTCAGATAGAAAGCTAAGAATTGCAGCAGTAAACAAAGAACAATACATAAAAGATGAAAGAATTGTACAAGCATTTAACTATGTTTACGAAATATACAAAAGTAGAGAAATGAATGGAGAAGAACTTCAAGCATTGCTTTATGAAGCAGCAAGAAAGTTTGAATTGAATCCAAGTGAATTCTTTAAACAAGGATACCTAATTTTCTTAGGAGAAGAACATGGACCAAGACTTGGAAATTTTTTAGCATCCCTAGAAAAAGACTACGTACTTAAAGTTTTAGCAAACATAAAGCTAGAATAGCCTTTTTTCTAATGGAAGCATCTTTTTTAACACTACTATTAGATAAATACTTGATGGGAGTATTGCTACTACACCGCTTGTTGGGAGGTTGAACAAAATAGAAACAAACAATCCAAAGATAGATGAAAGCAAAGCTATTAGAAAACTGAGAAACAAAAATGAACTTACGCTCTTTGTTATCTCTTTTGCAATACCTGCAGGAGCTATCATAAATGCAAAAACCAAGAAGGCACCAATACTCTTCGCTTCTATTACTCCAGAAAGTCCAAGTAAAGCAAACAACAAATAGTCATAAAGTTTTGCGTTTAAACCCATGGTTTCTAAACCTTCGTAGTCAAAACATACATAAATAAATTCATTGTAGAATAGAGCTAACATGACTAAACTTATTATGACTACTATCGATATTTGAACTAGGTCGGAAGATGTTAACAGCAGAACGTCTCCTATTAAGTATGTATCTAGCATAGCTTTTATTTCTCCAGGAAGCAATCCTCTTACAAGAGCATAGATTGCCATACTTAAGGCCAGCGTACTGCCTATTGCAGAACCAGTAGCTTCAGGACCACTTATTCGCCCTAAGTAAGCAGTAAGCAATGAAACCCCTATACTAAAGAACAGCGCAATCAAGAATGGATTTGAATAACTAAAGCCTAAATATATTAAGAAGAAACCTAAAGAAGCTCCACCTAAAGCTGCATGAGAAACTTCAGCAGACAAATAAGAAATTCCTCTCAGTGTAGCTAGCGCCCCTATTGGCGCCATTAAACTAGCAAGGAATAAGCCAAACAGTGCCTTTAAAAATAGGGGATCCAGCAGACTAACCATGAGTATCACCTGTTAATGCATAACATCTCCCTTTTTCAGTTATTACTCTTACTCCTTCACCGTATACCATTTTTAATATATCATCTCTAAATATCTCATGAGCTTTCCCCATCGCAATCATTTTTTTGTTTAGGAACATAAGAATGTCAATGTACTCAACAACCATATTTATATCATGAGAAACCAGCAGTACACTTATTTTGTTCTCATTTTTTAATCTATTTAACAACTCTGCAATAAATGTTTGAGCACTAGCATCTACTGCATTGAAGGGTTCATCCAATAACAAAATTTTTGGTTTTGAGACTAATGCTCTTGCTATCAGTACTCTTTGCTGTTGGCCACCACTTAGATTTGAGAAAAGCTCTGAAGCATACTCACTCATTCCTACGTACTTCAAAGCTTCTAAAGAAAGATTCATATCCTTGTTTATAGCGATTCTTGGTATTTCTTTCCTTGAAACAAGCCCCATTAAAACTACATCTGTAACTTTAAGCGGAACATACCTTACAATTCTATCTCTTTGAGGAACATACCCTACAAGCTTTCTAGCTTCAGTAGGATTACCTAAAACATCTTTTCCAAAAAGGTGAACTTTTCCGGAAGTTGGTTTTATTATTCCAAGAATTGTTTTTAGTAACGTTGTCTTACCGGCACCATTTGGGCCCATTATTGCCGCAAACACAGGATGAGGAAGTGATAAGGAAATATTGTCTAAGATTAGTTTATGGTCTAGTTCCACAGAAAGATTTTCTATTTCCAAAGATTTTTGTATTGTGGTTATCATTTTTTGTTCATACCTCATTAATTTTACCTTTGTAAGGAATTGGTTTCCCATGTGGACAATTGCAGGGATTTCCCAAGATTGAGCAGAGTTTGTCCATAACTTCTGAGGAAAGTAAGTAATCAACGTTTGAAGATTCCTTGCAAGCAAAAGTTAGGTCGAGGTTTAACTCTTTAACAAAGTAGGTTTCCAGTATTCTATGCTTCCTTATTATTACCTCCGCTAACTTTAAACCACGTTTCGTTAATGTAATTTCTCCAGCTTTTCCTATAGACACTAGTTTTCTTTTCTTTAGTTTCCAAAGGACTTCTATAACAGTTGGTGTCCTTACACCAACTTCTTTAGCGATAATACCACTAGTTACTTTATGCTGTTCTTCTACTGATTTTTCATAAACTATTTTTATATAATCAGCTTCTCTTCTTGTTACCTTTAAAGCCATAAGCTATCGCCTCCTCACCAGTATAAAAGTTTCAACAAGGACAAGTATTAAAAGCACAAAAGATAGAGCAATAAGAGAGTAATCTAATGTATTTAGGCCTTTAGAAGCAGTACTAGAGTTATAAGTAGAATAAGAAGAAGTTATTATTCCTAAGTTAAAACTCATAAACGCAAAATAATCTCTTAAGTTTTCAGAACTTAAAGTATATGTGGAAATAAGAGGTACATTAAATTCTTTTGAAAATTCTTCCGCTGATTTAAACGAAGAAGATTGAGTTGATAAGTCTGTTGCAACTATAAGTGCAAATTTACCAGATTTTAACCCTTCCCTAATTGAGCTAAGTACCTCTGGTCTTGCTTCTTCACCTTCATTAACCATTATTTGTGAAACATTAAAATTAAAAGCAGCAAGCAGGTATTGGGCATCTGGAGTAACAGCAACAACAGCTTTTGAATAAAGATTAGAATCTTTTAACGTTTCTGACATAAACAACTTAAACGCACTCAACTTTGACTTAAATAGTTCATAGTTGTAATAGTAGTATGAAGCATGAGCTTTATCAATAACAGCAAGTTTATTTGCAATAGCTTTTACTATAACTAATGCATTACTTGGAAGAAGCCAGAAACCATGCAAGTTTATGCCACCACCTAAGTCGCTTGGTAAACTTAGAAATGTTAAATTGTTCTTTAAGTCGCTGAAACAATTTATTGAAACATCTTCTACGCTTAACTTTTTGTTGTTAGCGACTTCTTCGGCTAACTTGCTTTCCCATCCTATATGACCAGTAACTACAACTAGTGAAGAATTTGTAGCTAAGCTAATAGTGCTTGGAGTAGGTATAAATTCATGAGGATCAGTTCCGGCGGGAACCAGAGAAACAACCTCAACAAAATTTCCTCCTGCAGAATATACTAATGGCGCTAATGATCCTATACTAACAGCTACAACTATCTTTTTGTTCTCATCTTGAGGTTGCTCAAGTACAACGCTAGTTACAGAAGAAATTAAAATGATAAGTACAACAGATGATAAAATAGTTTTATTCATGTTAGTATCACCCTAACTTATATTAGGGTGATACTACTATTTAAACGTTTATTTATGAAAATGAAATTATAGTTTAAGAAAAGCTAACCTAAGAAAAGGGAGTATCTAAAAATAATTTAAAGGCCTTAGCTTTTTTGTATGTATTCGATGAACTTTCCTGCCGGAACTTCATAAACTTTCTCATCTGGAGTTACCATCACAATATTCTTATTTAGACGTATTGTAGCAATTGCCAAGGCTGAACTTAGTAACCCATCATCTGAATCCAAACAAACTGTATCTATCGGCACAAGATCTTCAGAAAGCTTGTTGACCAGCGAAAACATATCCTTTGTTTCAACATTTCTAACTTCAATAGCAGGAGGCCAAATCCCTTCTGCTCTAAGTTTTCTTCTTAATTCTCTTAGCTTGTTACTAACGTCTGCCCTTGAATAAACTATTAAAAGTTGAGGGTGATAATTCTTAATAATTATTAATGCTTGGTCTATCGAGTTTCCAATAACTATAGCTACTCTTGACTTTGATGCTGACCACTCTAAGATAAGCTTTCTAATATGGCTTACTACTTCATGAACATTTGTTTCCGCCATCCTTGCATAAACAGATTCAGGCCTTACATGAGTATATGCTATGTAGTTTTCGCCTTCCTTCTTCACTTCAACTGTTGTATAAGCGTTAAATGGTCGGTTACCACCCCTTCCATACTTGAAACTTATGTAATATGCAATGTTTCCGTTTTCATCTATTTTTTCTTCCCTGCTTATTTCTGAAATTACTATTTCTATCGTTGTACCACTCTGTGGTAGCCTTTCATATAAGTAGTTAGTAAACATTTCAACTTTTTCTGAGGGAATTCTAATTGGAATTTGTACAATCCATGCACCACTCTTAACAATACTTTCTTCCATTCTCCACTTTCTCAACAATGAAGGAGTAGCTATTCTTGCGGCTCTTAGCGCAGGTATTCCAGAAGCAATTATGGCAACCAATATTGAAGTAAAGATTAAGTATAACATGTCAGAGGCAGAAGTTTTCACATCAACAGGAATTACTAAGTTAGAAACTCCAAAGATTCTAAATATAAGCATGCTGAGTATGTAGCCGACTCCACCTCCAATAAGACCAAGGATACTGGCTTCAACCACGAACAACGAAGAAATATGAGTTGGATTTAGGCCTACTGCTGAAAAAGTAAATATCTCGTTCTTTCTTTCGTATACTGTTGTATAGAAGACTACCGCAATATTAAGTACCGTAATTAACATTGGAATAATTATTGGAGTACCAAACGCTTCAATGAAAGTTCCCTTGAAGTAATATTTTATGTTTTCTGAGCTTGGCAAAGTTGTAACAAAGTAGCTTCCTATTGCAGCTAAACGTTGAGAAACTTCTTTTGCTTGAGTACTACTATTAAAGAAACAGTAAACAGCGGAAATATAGCCTCCAAGCTCTTGAGCTGTATAAGTAGTAGTTATAAGTAAGGAATCGGCTGGAACTGGTTGTGGTGCAGCTTCTTGCGAACCAGGAGGCAAGTAAAGTGGTGGAAAATTGCTGCCATCAGGTTCCTTTATTTTTGAGACTAAGTTACCATCAAAGATACCGACAACTTTTAGTTTTACACCTTTGAAAACAAACGTCATGCCTACATCTAAATTTGCTCTGGCTGCAAGATATTGACTTATAAGAACTGAATCGCTACCGTTAAACAGATTTTTGATTGCATCCTTTTGAGCTAATGCAGACGAGAGTACATCAATTGAAGGATCATTTTCAGAAATTCCTCTAATACCATAAATTGGTACATCACCAACATAACCTAGAGCGCTAGAAGTAATAGGAGTAATTACTTTATATCCTAGCTTTTGAATTTCTCTTTGTGCTCCTATGAAGTTTATGTCTTCAGGAGTAAACGACCCTGAGGACTTTGTTACAATTGCTAAAGAAGGCTCGTTAGTAGGCCATATTTTTGCTATCGTAAGAGAGTTTGTCATGTAAGAAGCTTTCATTGAGGTTAGAGTTGTTAGTGCAAGAACCATTACTGTTATTGAGATTAAAACAAGTAAAGTTCTAAGTCTTCTTTTCTTTAAATTTCCTATGGAGTAAGAAATAGCAATTATTATAGCTGGAAGAATTGAGACACCACCTTCGCTTTTTACTTCACCCACTAAGTAAGGAGATAAGAATGCAACTAAGAATATAATTGCAAATAAGTATATTCCGATCATAAGCTCAGTTGAAGAAATTCTAGAGAAGCCTGGAAATGTTTGGTAGGATATTGTCATTAGAATTATGAAGCTAATTATTGTAAATATAGCATATTGCTCCTTCTTTTCAATGAATATTGATCCAAGAGCTAAAACTAAGAGTATAACTATTATAAAGATAATTACTTGGTTTGTGTATGCCTCTTTCAGAATATTTTGAACACTACTTACAATTAGGTCACTAGTAGCAACAACTTCTTGCTGATAAGTTAGTATTTTCATTGGATCAGAAGAGTTTAACATTAAGGAGTATGTTTTGTTGATTTGGCTTAGTCTATCTAATTCAAGACCTACGTAGAATCCTCTTTCACGTGCTTCATTTACCAAACTTGAAGCATAACTAAAGGTATTGCTTACAAATGGCTGGTTGGATTTCACTTGATAAAGTGCTGGTTGGTCTAAGTAAACTTTAGAATTTTTGTTTAAAATGATAGGGTGCGAAGAATTTCCTACTTCGATATTTTTTGTGCCTTCACTTGAAGAAACAGCAACAAGTAACGATAGATTAACCTCGGCGGGAACTACTACAATATTACCAGTGATGTTAAGTAAGTTCAAAAGATTCATGGTATCAGGAGTATAGTTCAAGATTAAGTTTGAAGGAAGTTTAATAATTGGTCTAATATAAATCTCTTGGGATGGAACTTCTAGGTTGGATAAAGATGGAACTGAAGCAAGAACTTTTGCTATAGCTCCAGGATATAAAGAAATTGTTACGTTTCTTGTTTCTCCAACTACTAGTTTACCTAATGGAATAATTTCAGGTACGTAAGTGTCTTTTTGGTTTAGTATTGGGCCAACTATTGTAACTTCTGTGTTTGATGGTACTGAAATAGTAGACTCGTTACAAACTTTAAATACTCTATAACTTTCATTTGAAAACACCAGGAAGAACTGTGGAGAAGATGGTTTTTGAGCAAGAGACAACCTCACCAGCGATGCGGGTTTTACGATAAAGTAGTTGCTACTAAAGTCTAATTTTGTCCCATTTTCCAGTAACAAACTAGCTGAGACCTTTAACAAGTGTTCAGCATCTACATAAGTTGGAACCTCTAGAACATACTTTGTAACTAGAACAGCACCCATTGAAAGAGATGGAAGCTTAAAATTAACTCT
This sequence comes from Candidatus Brockarchaeota archaeon, assembly GCA_017601145.1. Taxonomy (GTDB): domain Archaea; phylum Thermoproteota; class EX4484-205; order EX4484-205; family JAAOZO01; genus JAAOZO01. The sequence goes on along the minus strand of JAFNIV010000002.1, from coordinate 109,743 downwards.
CTTTGTGATTAATAGATTGCCTGAAGTTACATCTGTTAGATTCCAACTCAACACAGCATCATACTGATCTTGAAGAACATCGTTAACAACCCAAAAACTAATTCTTGCAGTAGCACCTGAAATAAAGTACAATGAAGTTAAATTGTTCTGAAAATCACCATCAATTGTGATAATCGTGTGTATGGGATTAAAAGCATTCTTCATAGCATAGTAAGATAGTTTTTTAATTCCAAAGTAGTCCACAACCGAGCCGCTTGCTTCAGGTAAATATTCTGTAAGAGGTAAAAGAGAAACACCAATTGAAGCATTGTTTTTTAATAGCCTTATTCTATCTATTGCACTTCGTACTACTAAAGATTGATAGGCTTGACTTAATTCAATAGCGTTAGATAAATTATTAGATTTGCTTAGCCAGTACATATTTGCTAAGTTTAAGTTTAGACCACTGCTTTCAAGCATACGTAAAGTTTGTTCATAAGAGGAAGGCAAAAATTTGTTCCAAAAAGGAGAGCTTAGGTTTGGTAAGCTTGTTGGAATGACAACGTTTGGAAAGAGACCCTTATAAGTAAAATAGTTAACCCAACTACCAACACCCCAACCATAGTTAACATAGTCATCATAGTATCCAGAGTATGGAAGAAGTAACACATTTTTGTTAACTAAGCTAACTATTGTATCCAACTCATGATCTAAGTAATAATTTACACTAGAACTGTAGTAAGGTGAATTTTTGTTTATCCAACCAGGAAGCACATGAGGACAAACTATCGTAACTGACGGATAGTTGTAAGTGAGCAACAACAACTCAACAAGTTGCATTTTTGCTAAATCAGAGTAGTATGAAGAAGTATCCAAAGTAGGATAAGAACCTAAAAGTGGAAAGTCAACCTGAACCACAAATCCCATGGAAGAAGTGATTTCATAAAATTCTTTGGGTTCTACATGAGCAAATGACCTTAAAAAGTTAACATTCGCATCTTTCAGTAAATTTAAAGTTTTGTTCGTGTCATAACTTATGTTTGTAAGATCATATAGCTTAGAGAAATAAGAACCACCTCTTAAAAAGACATTAACATTATTTATTTTTATGAAAGAATTTGCTTCTGAAAAAGAACCTTCTATATCCCTAACGCCAAACATAGTTTTTATTGAACCTGCATATTTATTACTGACGTATAAGCTAATGTTAACGTAATAAACATTTGGATAGCCAATATCCCAAGGATACCAAAGTTTTAAGTTTGAAGAAGATACTTCAAACGTGCTCCACCTTCTTTCGTTAGCAGACAATTTTAAATTAAAAGATTGCTCTATGTCTGTTGTATTAGAGTTGTATTTTCCTATTCTTAAAACAACAGTTATGCTTTCATCTGAATTGCCTTTGTTTTGGAATAGAACTTGAAAACTCAAAGAAGTAGGGTTAGAATACTGCTTAACGTTAGCTAAAACAAGGTCAACAACAGGGGCATAAGTTCCAACAAGTGTGACATCACGCCATATACCAATTAAACTTGTATGTAAGTCTGGATTTAACTCTGAAAAAGTATAAATTCCAGTTGGATACACTCTAGAACCATAAGAATCTTGAACTGGAGACTCTATGTATAAAGTTAAGACATTGGTTTTATTTAAGTTAATAATTCCATCAACATCAAAAAAGAATGGAGAAAAATAACCAATATGTTCTCCAAGATAAATTCCATTTAACCAAACTTTTGCATCTTCCCAAACTCCAGAGAAAATTAATCTTAGCTTTTGCCCTCGCATCGAACTTGGTACTCTGAATGAAGTTCTTACCCATAGAGAATAATTTGAATAAGTTGCTCTAAACAAAAAAGGAATACTAATTTTATTCCATGAACTACAGTTATAGGAAGGATCGTAAAACATGTAAGTATTTCCTTCATCAAAGGAGCCAATTTTGTAGCTCCAGTTTTCGTTTAAATTAACTTTTGAAAGATAAAAGTAATCAAATGGAGACAAACTTAAAGCAACTTTGTCTACTAAATTTTCAGATGGAGCTGTAAAAAGAGTTCTTAGAGCAGGTAATATAAAAGCAGCAAGTAGCAACAATATTGAAGCAAAAGTTAAAAGCAAGTCTGTAGTTCTCTTTGAAGCCATTTTAATAGTCCAGAAACGACAACATTTGGGAAATATAAATTTTTTTAAATGAGCACGTCAATGATAGGAGAACGAAATGCAAAGGTTTAGTAAAGCTATAGTTACAGGAGGAGCAGGATTTATTGGAAGTCACTTAGTTGAAAAGTTGTTAGAATTTTGCGATGAGGTTGTTGTCCTAGACAATTTTAGTTCTGGGAAGATAGAAAATCTAAAAGATGTAAAAGATAACAAAAAATTAGAAGTTGTAAAGTTAGATTTACTTGAAAGTAAAGAGATAAGCGACGAATTTGCTGGCGCAGAAATAGTGTTTCACGTCGCAGCAAACCCAGAAGTTAGAATTGCTGAACCAAAAGTTCACCTTGAGCAAAACGTTCTAGCAACCTACAATGTATTAGAAGCTATGAGAAAAGCAGATGTTAAGAAAATTGTTTTTACGTCATCTTCAACTGTTTATGGCGAGGCTAAAAAAATTCCAACGCCAGAAGACTATGGTGTACTAGAACCGATTTCAATGTATGGTGCTGCGAAACTAGCTTCTGAAAGTTTGATCTCAGGGTATGCACATACTTATGGTATAATCAGCTTCATATTTAGATTTGCAAACGTTGTTGGAAAAAGAGCCAATCATGGAGTAATATATGACTTCATTCAAAAGCTTATAAGAAATAAGAATGAACTAGAAATATTGGGAGATGGAACGCAAAGAAAGTCATATATTCACGTAAGCGATTGCTTAGATGCAATATTTTATGTTCTAGATAAAGAAAAATCACAATACTGTGTTTACAACATTGGGAATTTAGACTCAATTTCGGTTTCAGAAATAGCAGACATTGTAATAGAAGAGATGAGATTAAAGAAAGTGAAGAAAAAGTTTACGGGCGGTATAGATGGAGGAAGAGGGTGGGTTGGAGACGTAAAGTATATGCAACTTGATGTATCTAAGCTAACTTCTTTAGGGTGGCATCCAAGTTTAAATAGCAGAGAAGCTATAAGAAGAGCTTGCAGAGAACTTTTAGAGAATGCTATCTCTAGTTCTTAAGAAGGTGAAAACATGGAAGAAAGCAAGATTGAGATGAGATGGAATCCTTTGCTTGAAGAATGGGTTTTAATTTCAGCAAAGAGAAGTACTAGACCATGGCAGTCAGCGGAGACTTGTCCATTTTGTCCTGGAAGTGAAGAGACTAAAGGGGACTGGAAAGTATTAACACTTGAAAACAAGTATCCTGCTTTGTCTGTATACGCTCCTGAAGTTGTAAACGAAAGTTCACTATACAAAAGAGCTAAGTCATATGGCTATAGTCTTGTAGTTGTAGAGACAAGAAATCATGAAGGAGATTTGTGTACTTTAAGCGATGAAGAAATGAGACTATACATTTCTGCTTTAATAGAACAAACAAAAAAAATATGTAGCGACAGAAAAATTAAGTATGTTTATCCTTTTAGGAATAAAGGAAAAGATGTTGGAGTTTCAATTATACATCCACACTCTCAGATATATGCTTTACCAATTATTCCTAGAAGAATAAAAAAAGAATTAGATTCAAGTAAAAAGTACTTCTTAAAACATAAGAGATGCTTAATTTGCGACATCTTAGAAGAAGAAAAAAGAGGCCCAAGAGTAGTATATGAAAATAAAAATTTTTTAGCTTATTTGCCATTTTTTGCTCAATGGCCATTAGAAATACATCTTACTCCAAAAAGACATTTTCAAAGAATAACGGAACTAACAGAAGAAGAAGCATTGGACTTAGGAGAGGCTTTACGTAATATTACTGGTGGATACTCGAAACTATATGAAGGAAGAGAAATTTCTTATGTAATGGCAGTACATCAAGCACCATGCAGAAGAAATTGCAATTATTATCACTTCCATGTTGAATTTTACCCAAGAAATAGAGAAAAAGATAGAATAAAATTTTTAGCAGGTATAGAGATAGGAGGAGGAACGTACACAAATGATTCAGACCCAGAATTAAAGGCTAAAGAAATAAAAAAGGCCATAGAAAGTTTTATTTCTTTAAGCAAGAATAAGAAAACTTAACTCTATTATTTTACGAATGAGCCAATGCTAAACTCATAGAATACAACACCATCAAAACCGTTCTTTATCGCACTATTGGAGAATTCTTTCACCCACTCTAAGCTTCTCTTCATCTGAGCAATGGAGCCAACATCAGTTTGAATTATAACTTTTACTTGAGCGTTATGAACTATACTTACGTAATGGTCAGCATAAGCTTTTACGTAACTTGGACTTAAATCAGCTTTTATCCAATCTTGCCAAGCTGTTTCAATTACTATGTAATCAGGTTTTACATCCCTAACTATTGCATTTAGGTCTTGAGCGTGGTCTATTCGCGTACTGTAGTTTTGCCCTACATCAGATAAGTACATAACATACGTTTTTATATTTGGATTTACTTCTTTTGCTACACTTAAGATCTTCTTCATGAAGTTTGTTATTACTTTTACTCTGAAGTTAACCCATTCTTCGTAGAGTTGAGAATTTTTTAAGTAGTAGTAGGGGCTACTTGAGTTAAACAGCTCTAAGGGATCTACTCCTGAAGCTTCCTTAAATTTTTGTCTCATTGAACTGCTAAAGTCAGCGTAGTAAGGACTACTAGGGCCTTCATCTACTTCATACCAACATTCTGCTAGCTCTATTCCATTAAAGTTGTATTCCTTAAGTAACCGTCTTACATTTTCTAAGTAGTAAGCTACGAAATCATCGTCAGTTGGAGCTAGGTAGACTCTCCAATCGTATTTACTTTCCCCGTTTAAAAATCGTTGTCTCCACTCAGGATGAGTTTTCCAAGCTACTTCATCTGTAGGAGGATAAATTGTTAACACTACTGAAAGATTTTCTAAACGAAAAGATTTTACATAAGAACTTATCAAACTTGAGAAGGAAGCAGAATTATCACCTACGTTAACTATTACTAGATGAACTACATTGAAACCGTAATCCTTTATTAACTTGGCAACTTTTTCAGGAGTTAGGTGAAAATTACTATAAGTGTTAAGAAGGGGATCAACATAAACACCACGCTCCACTTTTTCGTTACCTGAGAAGAGAGGAGTTACACTTTTGTTCATATTAAAATTACCTAATCTAGAAAATAGGTATACAGAAGAAAAAATAACAAAAAGAAAGAGAAATAGTACTAAAAACTTAAATTTAGTCACTTTATTGCAGTTCTTCTGCTAGTTTTCTAAGTCTTTTTATCCTATTTTCTGTTGATGGATGTGTAGAGAAAAGCTCAGCTACATTAATGCCTTTAAATGGGTTAACTATGAAAAGCGCAGAAGTAGAAGGAGGTACCTTCATCTTGTAGCCTCCTCTAACAAAACTTTCTATTTTTTCAAGCGCACTTGCTAAAGATAATGGCTTTCTAGTTATTAAAGCAGAAGCCTCATCAGCATAGTATTCTCTACTTCTAGAAATTGCAAGCTGTATCAGCGTTGCTGCGATTGGAGCTACGAGAGCTGCTGCAAACAAAGCTAGTTCGCTACCATCTCTATCTCTTCCTCCTCCATACCCACCAAATCCAAAGAAGAAGAGAGAATAGAAGACCATGTTTGCAATATAAGAAATAGCTGTTGAAATTGCAACTACGATTGTCATTATTAGAGTATCTCTATGTACTACGTGACCGATTTCATGTCCAATTACAGCCTCTATTTCATCATCATGCATCATGTTAAGTAATCCTGTAGTAGCAACTACAGTAGCATTACCAGGTCCACGACCAGTTGCGAATGCATTTGGAACGGGAGAGTTTATTACCCCAACTTTTGGTTTTGGTATTCCTGCTTCGTTACTAACTTTTTCTACAATGTTATGTAGCCTTGGCGCTTCTTGTTCAGAAACTATTCTAGCCCCAGTAGTTGCTAGAACTATTTTGTCACTGAAAAAGTACATTATGAAGTTTAAAATCAACGAAATTAGTAAGAAAGACCAAGCTAGGTCTACTCCACCTATCAGAAAGCCTAGACCAACAAGTATACCCGATAAGAAAGCAAGTAACACTGTTAGCTTAATATAAGTTGATATTTGACTTACTATTGGCTTGTACATGCATTTCACCCAAAAAGGGGGATAAAAAGTGAGATATAAACATTACGCATGAATCATAATTAGAAGGGAGAAGACTTAAATCGGGATATTTTTGTTTTTCTGTCTGAAAACAATGAGTGGTAACAAGCCTCCTATGGGCATTACCCAGCTATATCCAGCTATGTATTCGACCCCTGTAGAAATGAGAGTGACGAAATGGCATGTTACGAGTGCTACGCTTATGCTTACAAAGGGTATGTAGGTATCAAAGAAACACTTATATACTGTTTATGGGTATCAATGATACGGGGTGAAAAGGTAATGGTAAAAAATAATACTAACATTAAAAAAATAGCTTATAACGTATTAGCAATTAGTTCAGTAATACTTTTTGAGGGGACTATAGGACTTGTTACTGGAAGTTTGTCCTTACTTAGTGATGCTGCACATAGTTGCGTAGATTTAGTCTCATCAATTGTAAGTTTTACTGCTCTAAGAATTTCTCTAAGACCTGCTGATGAGAACCACCTTTATGGACATGAAAAAATTGAGTACATTGGAACAATGACTGGAGGAGCTATACTTTTATTTTTAGGAATTTTACTAATGTATGAAAGTATAATTAACATCGTGAACATTAAGGAGAAAATAATAGAAAACACAGCTTATATTGCTTTAGCTTATGTTTTTTTGGTAGAAACCTTTAGAGTAGTTAATTCTTACACTGGAAAAATAGGTAAAGGTAAGTCATTACTTACTTCAGAACTTTATCATGCAGCTGCAGATATGTCTGGAACGTTCATTGCTTTAGCAGGAGTATACTTTAACAACTTAGGAATAAAAGGTGCAGACGAAGCAGGAGGTCTACTAATAAGTTTTCTTATGATGTATGGAAGCTTAAAGTTAATGCATGGAGCCGCTATGGAACTAACGGATTATATACCGAAAGAAGTTTTGCCTAAAGTCACAAAAGCTATTGAAGAAACGAAAGGAGTTATATCTATAAAAGAAATAAGGGCTAGAAAATCAGGAGAAGATTACTACATTGATACTACTATAACTGTTCATAATAAGTTAGAGATAGAAGAGGCTCATGAAATAGCATCAAACGTCGAAAAAAACATAAAGAAAGTTCTCCCAAAAAGCGATGTAACTGTACACGTTGAGCCTGAAGAAAATAAGAATAGCTCTTTGATTAAAGATGGACAAACACCTCAACAGAATAGCAGCATGCCCTACTACCGTCTAACGAGAATGACAGAATACAAGGCTGTGCTGAAAGAAATACCCGCAACAACTATAAGCGAAGCCTACACGAGCAAAACTTGCCACCTCTGCGAATGCGAAAGCACCAGGGAAATCTAAGGCCTCCTTCGTTTATTCACAATGTAAAGAATACAATGCCGACCTAATGGGGTTATCAACATAGCAAAAAATTTGAGAGGCTCTTAAATAGTTTTAAGTTGTATTTAGTATTTACTAGCTTATGCCATTAGGTGGGGGCTGTGAACCAGTCCATAACCGGCCTAACTGGAAGCCCATGATAAAAGTCTGGATAGTTTACAAAGTAATAAAACATAATAACATACATAAATAAATTATAAATTAAACTTCAATTTTCCATTAGCTCTGTCTGATTCCTTTAAGGTCTCCCAAGACAATGTAAGAGTTTTTTTGAAAGGCTGGCTATTCGTTTGCTGACTCTGTGAAGTATAGCATTAACTACACTTCGTTCCTTGCTTCCAACTTTCTTACGTAGAGCTATACAAGCTCAGATACAAACTATTAAATAATTAAATACTAGTTTTTGTAGTTAACATAAGTGATGCTATCAGCAGAGTTCTTTAAAGAAGTAGAAGAAGTAATTTTAAAGCTTAAAGCTCTTAAAGAAAATGAAACCGTTATCGTTACTCATGACGACGCGGATGGATTGTCTTCTGGAGCCATTCTTAAGGAAGCTTTAAAAAGAAACAGCTTCGAAGTAAAAGTTATCTTCTTAGAAAAAATTTTTCCTGAAGTCGTAAGAGATTTACATTCAAAGTATAACTTAATTTTTTATACTGACATTGGCTCAGCACATACTGACTTAATCTCAAGCCTTAATTTAAAAAATAGTCTAACGATAATTCTTGATCATCATAACGCCTCTAATGGCGAAGGCAACAATGTTTACGATCTGAATCTAGAAAAGCATGGTTATAAGGGTGAAACTGACTTTTCTGGCGCAACAATCACTTACCTCTTTGCTAAACAACTTAACTCAAGAAATGAAGACCTAATTTATCTTGCGTTAGTAGGAAGTAAAGAAATTCCAGAGGGTTTTCTTAGTATAAATAAAGATCTCTTGAGTGAAGCTGAAAGAAAAGGATACATAAGGAAGAAGGGAAGTGACTACCTTATAACGAAACTTAATGTTTCTTTGGGCGAGATGTTTTCCTCTCTTCAAATTTTAGGTTCTGTTGGTTACTATAGTCAAGGGCCAGAAATTGGAATAAAGGCAGCTATTAGTGGTATAGATCCAAGCGTTGAAGAAAAAATCAAAATTTTAGAATCTGAAAGAAAGAAAGCAAACAAGAAACTCATAAGCGCACTATCTAGAGGTTCTTTAGAAAAGCTTAACAAGATCCAATGGTTCAACGCTTCTAAATTTTTTAAAGGAATGGGAACAAAAGTATTGGGGACTTTCTGTTCTTACTTATCTTATCAAACCCACATCATAGATCAAGATAAGTACATTGTCGGTATTATGGATATGCCAAATGAAATTCCAGGCTGGGGAAAGTTAGAGAAAGAATACTGTAAAATTTCTGCGAGAGCACCTAAAAAACTTCAAGAACTCATTAAAAGTAACAAATCAATTCCAGTCGATGATTTGTTGATAAAGTCTGTAAGCTCACATGGCTTTGCTGATGGGCATGACTTTGCTGCAAGTGCAATAGTAACAAAAGGAAGTGAAACAGAAGTCATTAAGAAAATGGATAGCTTATAATCTTGTTGTAAGAAAGAGGCATATACTTTAGGTAAAAAGTCTTGATTGCTTATACTTTCCAACCTTTCTAACATCTATTCCTACAGCTTCTAATATTCTTTCACAAGCTGCAATAACTTGGTTTTCAATATAGTACTGCCAATCTATTTCTTCAAGTTTCACTTCAAAGTATGGTTTAACTCTTGTATAGATTCTTCCAGACCCTTTTACTACTACATATCCTACTTTGTCTCCAGGGTCAACTTTCCATCCTGATTTTATTAAGTATTTGGCAACTACCACATGTGGTGCGGTAGCTTCATACTCTTCAATAGGTTTAGTTATTTGTTTCCATATGATTAATTTTTTGACATCTATAGAAGCTCTCTTTAAAAGATCTATATACTCATTCAGTTCTTTTAAGCCTTCGTCTCTTGATCCGGTTCTTAGTATTCTTTCTATTACCTTAGATTGTACTTCTTTTGCAATTGCACTCCAGTCTCCTCTAATGGCTTCTAATCCAACAAACTCAATTTTTCCATCTTCTGTTAATCCAGCGTATTTCTTTTTAGCTTCTGTAAATATTACCCTTAAGAAGATTTTATCTATTTTTGCTTCAAGACTGAGCTCATCTCGTATCCAATCGAGAAATTTTTCGATTTTGTCTTTCTTGTAGCTAACAAACAAGCTGTCTGTATCAGAATAAATAACACTTAACCCTAACTTTTCTGCCTCATTTATTGCGTTTGTAATAGTTAATCTTCCCCATGCAGTTGTTGCTTCTGCAACTTCACGCGCATACCATCTTGCTCCAGCCCATCCAGTATAGCCATATACAGCATTCGTAATTATTTTTACAGCTCTTTGCCTTGAGTCCAACACTTTGTATTCTGTACTATCTTCTTTTACTTCTCGCATGCTTCTTCTTATTCTATCTCTTTCTTCTATTAGGTCTACTAAAGCCATAGGAAGAAATCCTCTCTCTTTTGAAAAACCAAAATTAAGTCCAGGTGCACGCTCACCGTTTTCAACAATTGTATCAAATGATATGTTATGTTTAATCATAAGACTGGGATACATGCTTTTGAAGTCAACAACTGCAATATTCTCGTGAAGCCCTGAAATAGGTGTTCTCACTATTGCTCCTTGATAACTTTCATGAACAATTTCTTTCCTTTCAGGAATAAGCTCTCCAACTTCTTCGGCCTTCTTCATTAAATAGTTTTCAACTCTAAACCCTGCAGATGCAACAAGAACTTGATCTGCAGGTAAACTTGTTATTTTTGATAGTTCGAATATGTAGTCTTCTAGAGAGTTATAAATCTCTAGTATTGTTGCGGCCCTACCTAAGCAAAAATTCTTTACATCTTCAGATTTTGATTTCCACTGTTCTGGAAGCTCAAATTCGTCTACAGTAGTATAGTTAACTTTAATGTTCAAAAATTCAGCGTACTCCTCTAAAGACTCAAGCTTAACTTCAGGTGTCTCTTTAACTAAGTCAAACAAATCTATGTTTATTCTACCCTGAATTGAAAAGTGACCGAAAATGCTTTGATGAATTTCAGACTGATTTCTTCCAACTTTTAGCTTCACTGAGTTTATTTTTGCTCTTTTTAGCAAGTAGTTCCAATGAACCTGATTGTTTTTGAACCCTACGATAACATCAGGATCTATCTTTGTTATTTCATCACAAAAAGTTGACAGTATCTCATTTTCTTTTCCAGTTATAATCTTCTTGTAACCTTCGTTTGAACATAGCGCTATTACAACAACAGGATCTCTATCTGCTCTTGGTGTTCCTTTTTCACTGAAGTAAACAGCTTCAAACGAAACTACTTTCAGTTTTGGTTTATTTTTGTCCAATTTTTTTGCAGTACTTATATCAACTTTGATTGTATTATCTATATTTTCTTCAATGAACTCGTACCAAGTTGAAGGTTCTATTTTGTTTTCAATCCAAAACTTTGTAGTATATCTTAAGTCATAGTTGTAAGCTTTAAGCTTAAGTTCTTTCGATATTCTTTCTCCAAGGCTTTCGACATCAGTAGAATTAAGCTTAACTTTGATAGCTCTAACTTCTTTTCCTCTAAGTTTCGCATTCTTTACTTCAGCATCTATAATTTTGTCACTAAAAATCTTCACCAAGTCATTTATTTTCTTCTCTTCATTTTCTCCAACTAAGTAAATTGAAGGACAGTAGTTTGCTCTTAAAGCGGTTCTACTTCCATCTTCTTTAATAACCCAAATTAAAACTGAAGGTATCTTACTATCCAAATCTTCTGATACATCTAAAAGCCATGCTCTTAGCACAAGTTTATTTCGCCATCTTTAACTTAAAAACGTTTCCCTAAAGATATTAAAATCCGCATGAAGAACCTTAAAACTCTCTGAGGAATACTAAAAAGGAGCAGACACAGTTCTAACTTTTGTTAAAGAAGAGATTATTTTGCACTTTATAAGAGTATTTAAGGACGTTAATTCTAAGTTAAAAACACTCTAATTGCCTATAGCAGGGGCACATTTGACAGCACCTAGAACTCAGTATGATGAAGGATAGCCTAGAAAAACTGAGAATCTCCTGGCTTAAGCCGCGGAGAGTGTTAGTGACGAGAGAAAGGTTAATAAAGTGAAAATTTTATTGTGCCTAAAAATTGAGGTTCTTAAGATGTAAAGAAATCTCAAACAAAATAAGGGCAAGAGTTGCAATAATTGGAGCTGGACCTGCTGGACTTACTGCAGCTGGACTTTTGCTTTGCGATGGAATAGAAATTGACATTTTTGATATGCTGCCGGAGCCAGGTGGACTAATGATTTTTGGTATTCCTGAGTTTAGAATCCCGAAAAGTGGGGTTAGAGAAGGTATAAAGGAGTTAAAAGAGAAGGGCATAAACTTTTACTTAAATACAAAAATTGGCGATTCTGAAGACTGCAATACAAGCTTCGAAGAGATAGTCAGCAAGTACGATGCACTCTTGCTAGCTACCGGAGCCTGGGAACCAAGAAAGATGAACGTTGACGGTGAAGATTTAAATGGAGTCTATCATGCAGCTCCTTATATAGTAAATTACTATTTGGTTAAGCTTGGCTATAAAAATAGTAGTCTTTTGCCAAGTCTTGGTAAAAGTGTTGCAGTTATAGGTGGTGGATTGACGGCCATAGATTCTGCAATGGTTGCTCTAGAATCCAATGCAAAAGAAGTTTATCTAGTATACAGAAGAACTAGGAAAGAAGCTCCAGCTGGAGAAAAAGAAATTAGTTCATTAGAAAAAAAAGGAGTGAGAATTATTGAACAAAAAGTTCCGGTTAAATTTGTAGGTGAAGGAGGTAAGCTAAAGTACATGGTAACTGTAGACTTAACTTTAGGCCCTCCAGACTCCACAGGAAGGCCTTCCCCTATAATTTTACCAGGAACTGAAAAAACTTTTGATGTTGACTCTGTTATAGTAGCTATTGGCGGGAAGTCTACCCCGCCTTTTAAGAAAAATAAGCTAGGAATAGAAGTTAGTGAAGACGGAAGAATTTTAGTGGATCAAAAAAAGAGAACAAATAAAGTTGGAATATTTGCAGCTGGAGATGTTGAGTCAGGACCTTCTTTAATAGGACCCGCCGTTAAATCAGGAATGGATGCTGCATTGTCCATAAAAGAGTTTTTGATAAGCAAGAAATGGAAATAAAGTAACTTATCTTTAAAAAGAAACTAAACCTTTTTATTGACATACTTAGCAAATAAACTAACTTGAGTTGGGTTATTTTCGCACATGGAGATTGCGATGGAGTATGCTCGGCATCACTAGCCTTTTCAGCAAAGAAAGAGGCTAAGGTATTTTTTACAAATCCAGCAGGCCTACTTCAGGACCTGAGGCAAGTAAAAGATGAAAATCTTATAATAACAGATATAGCACTAACGTCAAGTCACAAGAAAGAAATCATTTCAGAACTTAAGAGAATTTCTTCTAAGTATGAAGTACTTTATTTTGACCATCACCCACTTCCTTTAGGTTTAAGTACAGAAGAAATACCTGCGACTTTAATTAGAGGAGAAGACGACTCTTGCGCTTCAGAATTAGTATACAGTTACTTTAGAGATAAACTTAATCCAGAGTTAAGTAGAGTTATGGTTTACGGTGCAATTGGGGATTATAGTGATAATACTAAAATTGTTAAGGAAGTTCTAAGCGAATGGGATAAGAGAGAACTTTACCTTGAAGCAGGGATATTGGTAAAAGTTCTTGAAGGTACGAAGAAAAGAGATTATGATTTTAAAAGAAACTTAGTTTTATACTTATCGCAGAATAAGCTTCCAAGTCTAAACGAAGAACTCATTAAAATTGCTGTTCAAGAGTCTGTGTTAGATGAGCAAATGCGTGAAGTCATAAGAGTAAGTACTAGAGTTGTTGGGAATGTTGCTTACGTCAAAGATATTCCCTGGTCTCTTGGAAAAGCAGCAACATATGCAAGGGTTTATGGTAAGACTGTAGTGGGGGTTGCAGCTGAAGAAAGAAAAGAATACGTAGACATGAGCATAAGGACAATAGCTTTAGACAACCTATACGAAATAGTTTCAAGAGTTGCTGAAAGTTTAAATGGAACGGGTGGAGGGCATAAAAATGCAGCTGGTTCTAGGGTTCAAAAAGATTCGTTTATACAATTCATAGAAAGACTAAACAATGAAGTCTCTATTTGTTTAGGCTTAAAGCCTTAGAAGAACATTCGTAATGGAATATAAGTAATAAATCTTTACTCAATTATCCTATTAAAAGTTTGCGATGCAATAACTATTGTTATTGCTACAAATATAAAGGAAACTAAGAAATCCAAAGGAACTGTAGCTAAGTCTCCAGTTATCATTAGTGCTCTTAATCCTTCAACAGCGTACGAAAGAGGGTTAACAGTTGCAACTGCTTTTAGCCAATTTGGCATTAGAGCTATGGGATATATTGCATTGCTAGCAAAAAACAATGGCATAGTAATGGCTTGTCCAATACCCATAAATCTTTCTCTTGTCTTTAACAAAGACGCAATAAATATCGAAAGTGAAGCAAAGGCTGCACAAAACATTACTACAAGGAAAGCCGCTAGAAGTAAATAAAATGGATTAAGTATTATTCTTACTCCAAGTAATTCTGCTAATAAAATTATTATAAGTGACTGAAAAATTCCACGTACTCCAGCAGACAAAGCTTTTCCGATTACCAAGGCTGACCTTGAAACTGGAGCCACTAACAATTTGTTGAGTACTCCTAAATCTCTTTCCCATATAACAGTTAATCCATAGAATATTGAGACAAAGGTTATTGACTGAACTAAGACTCCTGGAGTTATAAATTCCATGTAAGTAACATTTGGAATAGGAACAACTCTGAGTTTTTCCATAACTGGCGCGAAAACTCCAATCCAAAGTATTGGCTGCACTGCTCTCGTGTAAAGTTCTGTTCTGTCATGCATTATCCTTCTAACTTCAACTTCTAGCATTGCCAAAACTTTTTCAACATAATTTGTTAACACTTTTTCTCACCTCATTCTTTGCATAGTTCTTCTAATCTTTCTTGCTTCAAGTGCACTGGTTGTTTCTTCTAATTTAGTTCCTGCATAAGCCAAGAAAACATCATCTAAAGTTGGCTTATTCATAGATAAACTTTCAACATTTACACTGTTCTCTTTGAGTAATGAAATTATTTCAACTACAGCTTCTTCTGCGTTTTCAACATACGCAGTAACACCTTTTCCATCTTCTTCATCGTAAACTTGTTTTACAAAAGGCAAACTACTTAGTATTTTTTTTACCTCGTTACTGTGTAGTTTGGAGACAATAGTAACGGATTCTAGTTTTGTACTTTTCTTTAGCTCGGAAGGAGTGCCAACAGCTACTATTTTTCCAAAGTTTATTATTGCTAACCTATCTGTGACCATATCTGCTTCATCCATGTAGTGAGTTGTCATAAGTATTGTCATTTCGTGCTCTTCCATCAGTTGACTTAAGTATGACCAAATTGCCTTTCTTCCAGATGGATCTAATCCAATAGTAGGCTCATCAAGGAATAGTATTTTTGGATAGTTTATTATAGCTTGAGCTATTTCAAGTCTTCTCATCATTCCTCCTGAATAATTTTTTACAACAACGTTTGCTTTATCAAGTAACCCAACTAAGTTTAAAGCATTTTCTATCCTTCTTTTCCTTTCCGAGGAAGGAACATCGTAAAGCTTAGAATAAAAAAGCATATTTTCATAACCTGTTAGATCCGTCATTACAGAAATCTCTTGAGGGACATACCCAATAAGCTCTCTTACTTTATCTGCTTCTTCAATTATGTTTTTCCCCAAAATAAAAGCTTCACCACCAGTAGGAGGTATCTGAGTTGTTAGAATCCTAACTAATGTAGTTTTTCCTGCTCCGTTTGGCCCCAATAGACCAAATATTTCGCCTTCTTGCACTTCTAAACTAATACCATTAAGCGCCCTTACAACTTTATCATATACCTTTACTAGGTTCTTCACTGAAATTACACTATTCATTTTTTTATTCTCATATCAAAGAATTTCAGTATTATTTAAGAATATTGTTCTTGATGTCACTTTTTCTGTTCTTTTATAAAAAATAGACCTAGAAAACTTAGTTACCAGAGAATATAAATTGAGAACGCTATTAGTTATTAAGCTTAGCCTTTTGGGCTAAGGTAAAGATAAGCACTATATGATAATGATGCTGTAAGTTAAGACTGCAAGTAACTATAGAAACAAAATGAGGTTCAACTAGAAAAAAGTTGCTAAATTAAGTTTGGAGAGAAACTCAAAAATCTTTATATACTAGCTTTACAAGATTGTTTTTCCTAAGATTCTTTAGCTTTTCTTCTTTTTGTATTGTTTTTATGACACTACTTCTTGTAGTGCGCATTATTTCTTTTACTTCTTTTATTCCTAGACTGTAGTAATGTTTTGCTTGAATGAAAGTGGAAAGCTTATCAGATACAAAAGCCACTTTAGCTTCTATAGATTCCTGTAGTAAGTATTCGAGCAACAGTTTTTCAATTTCTTCATTAAATTCTTTAAATGCTAAGACTTCTAACCTTTTCGTATCAACTTTTTGTGAAGTCCATCTTGGAATATCACCAGTTATTACTTCGTGTAAATCATGTAAAAGTGCGACCACTGCTGTTTTTTCAGGATTAATTTTTACTCCTTCTTTAGCTAAAAAGTTACTAAGTTCAAAAGCTATTATTGCGCTTTCAAAGGAATGTTCTGCAACACTTTCAGCCAGTCCTTTAGGAACTCCACGCTGCATCCATCCAGTTCTTGCAAGCCCCTTAAGATAAGTTGTGAAATTGAAGGAAAGTTTTCCTCTTTTCATAGCTAGAATCTGGAAAATGCTTCTCTTATCGTATCCTTTAGTTCTGGATGAGGTACTGGATAAACGAAGAAACATACTCCACTAGATCCTTTTTCTAATGCAATATCTGTAGCGCTCAGCAAGTCTTCTCTGCTTCTTAAAAACCCTAAAAATATTCCAGCAACTATATTCTTTCCAGAAGATAGTCCCTCCATAGTCGCCTCTCCAATCCACTTAATGTTTTTATCATAGTACTCATGATATATCATTGGTTCAAAACTATCGAGCGGCCATGTTATCCATTGTTGAAAAACAATCCTATAAGCATAACCAGGAGTAGCAAAAACTGCTGCAGAAGTCTCAATACTACTATCATAACTCTTTACAACCTTGTTGATAGATTTAACTATTTCAGTTATCTTATTTGCTCTCCATGCATGCCATTCATACCATTTTCTTGTCCCAAATTTTATTTCTATTGGATCAATACCAAAGTCTTTCATAAATCCTTCTCGACACTTCTTACAGTAACAAAAATCATACTTTTCCATGTAAACATCTTTATTTTTTTCTAGACCATACTTTTCCCTAAGGCCTTCTGGCAAAAACAAGTCTGGAAGCCTTATATAGTCAAGATGAACTCCGTCTATATCATATGTTTCCATAAGTTCTTGAATAGTTCCGAGTAAGTAGCTTCTTACTTCTTCATTAGAAGGACAGAACCACTTGTAGCCATTGATATAAGGCGGCTCATCTATACAGCTTTTCCCCTCCTTACTAACTACAAACCATTCTCTTCTTTTAGTAGTTAATTCTTCATTTGGTTTGTTTAACGCAACTACCCATGCATGAACTTTTAATCCATTTCTCTTAGCTTCTTTTATTGCTTCTTCAATCAAACTTTTTTGTTTGGCTTCTTTAGCAACAACTGAAAGTTTAGCAGGATAGAGGGCACCTTCGTTATCTATACTCAACAAGAATATTTCATCTGCTCCCATTTCAACCATTTCTTTTATATGCTTCTCTGGATTTTGCGCTATTGCTTTGGAGTTCACCCAAAATGCTTTTTTATAACCGCTGGTCATACGCTTATGCTACAACTCGGAGTTTATAAGTTATTTTTATTCTTCCAACTTAGAGTATTCCATAAACTATAAACTTAAGATCAATATTCAAAAAAATACTCTTTGTAAATTTTGAAACTTTTAATACTTTGTTGGAAGCGTAAGCTTAATAAGTTCAATGATAGTAGATAAAAGCGATGTAAAATGAACAACGAAACAATAGCAATATGCGCTCAGCTAGGCGCAGGAAGCACAGAAGTTGCGGAAATCGTTGGAAAAAGACTTGGTTTTGAAGTATACAATACTGACAAGCTCCTTAGAAGAATTGCGATAGATTCTGGCCTTTCATTTGAGCAACTAGCTAGTAAGTCTGTTTCTGGAGAAGTTGAAATAGACGATATTTTATTCAGCTACGCTTTAGATATACTAAACAAGGGAAAAGTAATTTTTGAAGGAAGGTCTAGCATACTGATTTTCTTAGCACCAATAACTTTAAAAGTCTTCTTAACAGCGCCAGACTACGTAAGAGCAAAACATGTAGCTGATGTTAGAAAAATAAGTTACGAAAATGCTGTGAACGAAGTTAGAGTTAGCGATCAAGACAGAGAGAACTTAGCTAGAAAAATGTGCAAAATTAATTGGCAAGATCCACAACTATATGATTTAGTTATAAACACTGGTGGTTTGGAATACGAAGACGTAGCAGAACTAATCGTTAATGCCTTTGACATGAAGAAAAAGAGGTGATTAGAAATGTTTGACCCGATAAGTTTCATAGTTGGTTTACCAATTAAAGAATCAAAAGAGAAAAGAAGTATAACCCTAGACTCTTATGCAATGACATTACTTGGCGTAAAAGAAGGTGACGTAGTATATGCAACAAAAGGAGAAAGGTTTGGTATACTTTATAGTCCAGAAATAGAACTAAGAGTAATTGGTGCTCTACCGCAAGATAAAGGAAAAAAGATAGTTAGGTTAACTAGTGATGTTGAAGAGTTTCGGCCAGGAGATACAATACTAGTTTACACAAAAAGCTAAAACTCTTTTATTTCTTCAAAAGGCTTAATTTTTTCTCCAATTTTTTCTATTAGGTTTTTTATGTTTCTATTTTTGGCTGAAGCTAATACATAATTATATTCGCCTATTTTACTGAGTAGCTTATTGATTTTTACTTCTGCCTCATTTAAGCTAACCTTATCTATTTTATTAAATACAAGAATAATATCATTTTTACTTATGTTTAGATTGTTTAGATACTTCAAAGATATCCTTGTTCTAAGTTCAAGAATTTCGTATTGATCGCTAATATCAACTACTAGCAATATGAGATCTGAAGAAGATATATCTTCTAAAGTTAGCTTAAAAGAATAAATAAGTCTTGGATCTAAGTCAATAACAAAGCCAATAGTATCTACTAAATAGAATTTAAGATCTTCTCTTTCTACAAGGTAGTACTTGCTACTTAGAGTTGTGAAAGGTCTTTCGCTTACGGGCTTATCTAAATTTGTAATCGTGTTGAATATTGATGTTTTTCCAGCATTGTAATACCCAGTTATACAAACAAGTGGAATGGCCTCACTCTTTCTTTTCTGTACGCTTATCTTATGCATCTTAAGCTTATGGTTTATTTCTTCTTCTAACTTTGCCCTATTCTTTAGTAACATTGATACAACTTTATGGTAAGAATATTCACCTAAGCTTCTAGGTCCAGGATGTTCTCGTCCAGCCTTATATTTGATTGAAGCTAAAAGTTTTTGATATGGAATTTCTTTGATTAATTTAGCAAGCTTTATTTGAAGTTTGGATGTTTCATCGCTTGCCTCTAGGTCAAAAATTTTTAGTGTCAAATCATAGCGGTCAATAACTTCTTTTCCAAGTATCCTTTTGAGGTTAAATTGTTGTTTTGCTGAAAGCTCATTGTAAAATATTATTATATCAACGTCCTCTTTTTTGGTCCTATTTTTTATTTCATTAATCTTTCCACTTCCAAATAAGTACTTCGGATCTGGTTTTGTATTAACTTGAACTATTTTATCGACTACTTCATATCCTATAACTTTTGCTAGGTTTTCGAGTTCAAGGAGCCTAATTTTAAATAGGCTATGATCATGGGGGTTTGTTTTTAGGTAACAAATGTATGCTCTATCTTTCATTAAGTTTAAGAGTGTTTCTTTTCTGTGCTTTTAAAGTCTTTCTATAAAACATTGCTAAGCTTTTGATTTTCATAATTCATAAGTTCTTTTTTTAACTGTTTTGCAACTTGAATTCTTATGTTAAAAAATAAAATTATGATTTTTGTACTAAAGCAATACCTTTATATCCTTATTTTTTTAGCTTTTTAGTTGGTGAGAAAAATGTCTACAACATCTGAACCAAAGTTAGATGATAATGATAAAGCAATACTTAAAGCACTGAAAGAACTTGGACAACCTTCCGGATGTAGTGATGTAGCAAAGAAGACAAACTTAAAAACACAGCAAGTTACCGCAAAAGTTAGAAAATTAAAAACTCTTGGCCTTGTGGAATCTCCGCAATCTGGTAAGTACGTAATAACAGCAAAGGGAGAAGAAGCAATAAAACAATAACCCTACTCATAAATTAGGTCATATCTTTTTAATGTTTCTTTGTTTTTGGTTATATCCTCCGTTTTCCCATCATAAACGATTTTTCCGTCATACATTACTATTATTCTTTTAGATAGTTCAAATGCAGCTTCTAAGTCATGAGTAGAAAACAAGAAAGTTGAGTTTGTAGAAACTTCTTTTAGTACTTCGATTATTTCTCTTCTACTCTTTGGATCTAAATTTGAAGTTGGTTCATCAACTAGCAAAATTTCTGGTTCTTTAGCTATAACTGAAGCAATCGTAAGTTTCCTTTTTTCACCAAAACTTAGTCTATGTGGCATCTTGTACCTTACTTTATCTAACCTTAATAACTTTACTAACTTATCTGTACTTTCTTTTGCTTCATCTTCTTTTTTACCTATTTGAAGTAAGCTAAAAACAATTTCATCAAAAACGCTTTGATTAAATATCTGCATATCTGGATCTTGGAATACAATCCCAATTTTTTTCCTTATTACTTTTTTATCTTTTATTTCTTCTTCATTATCGAAGAGCTTTACACTTCCTCTAGTAGGAGGATAGAGAAATGAGGCTACCAAAAGAAGTGTAGTTTTTCCCGATCCATTAGGCCCAATTATAGCCACTTTCTCATTCTTTAATATTCTTATATTTATATTACTAAGTGCTTTGGTACCATCGAAATAAGTATAATCAACTTCGTTTAGCTCTAAAACTTTATTGTTCAACTTAGTATCTCATACCCGATCGATAAGGCTAAAAATAGTATTACAAGTAACGTAAAGACAAGATTGTATTTTTTCTCATCTCTACGTAAAATATTTATTTCTTCAAAATTTCTTGACTCTAGAGCTAAAAAAACTAATTCTGATTCTTCAAAACCTCTTAGGAGTAGGTTAGATAAAATTCTACCTGTTTCTTTTAACCCGATACCCTTTTCTACTACTCTACTTTCAATAGAAAAAATCAGATTTTTTATTTTTGACAAATAAACAAACAATAACCTATGTGTTAATAAAAAGCTTGCTGAAATCTCCTTCGGAAGACCGATTCTTCTAAGAACACTTGAAAGTTCGCTTATTGTTGTTGTCATCGTTATTAAAATAACTAAAGAAGTTGCTACGATTACTCTAAAGTTAAATGCTAAAAATTGACTTATGCTAACAAAGCTGGTTCTAAGTTCTAAGAAAAAAAATCTTACAATTACGTCTTTTTGACCATCTAAAAACAATCTCGGGAAAGATATTGCTAAAGCATAAATAGGTATGAAGATAAAAGTTCTCTTTAAAAAATCAAAAAAGTCAATTTTTGATAAAAACGAGAGAATAAATGAAAGTATAAAAAACAAACTTATTGAAATAGGTTTCTTCTCAACTAAGGTTGTAGCAATAGTAAGAAAAATTAAAGCTAACTTTACCTCAGGACTGACTTTCTGCATCAGTCCATTTCTATATACATTTTTTTCTTCGAATATAGAATGTTCAAGAAATTCATCTATATTAAGTAAAGTCCTGCTGAACAATTTAGTTCTTTTTTCTTAAAAGCATATACGCCAATATATAGGCTAAAGTTAAAACAATAAGCGTTCCAACTATCCCTGCTATAATTCCTGAAATGTCTAACTCATACCCAAGTAAATTTATTGATGGCCAACCTAAAGTATATCCTGAAAGAGGGGCTTTAAAGATCTCAATTTCTTTTAGTTTAAGTATTTCAGCGGCTTTATCTAAAGGCTCGTAAGCATAAGATGCGACCCATGAGCCTAAGAAAGCAAAAATAGCAGCCACAATTATGATTTTTAAAAACGTAACAAGGTTTTGGTTCATCTTTTATCCCTCCTTAACTAAATCAGGTCTAACTTTCGAAATATAGTAAACAACAGTTGCAGTTATAACGCCTTCACCTAATCCAATTATTGCATGACTTACTACCATAACTGGAATTGTAATACTTAAACCATATCCAAAGACACTTGACGAAAGCCCTAATTGTATCCCTGTAGAAAGTGCAGCAGATGTTATTCCCAACCAACCTCCAAGAAAGGAAGCAATAATAAGTTTAGTTCTTTTATTAACATTTAGCTTACTTAGCAACTTAAAAGTTGTCTTATAGGTAGCATAACCAACGAAAGACCCAACCACAGCCATACTTAACACATTCCCTCCATAAGTAGTAATACCTCCATCGTTGAACACTAGAGCTTGGACAAGTAAAATTATTGAAAGTGCGATTACACCTGAGTAAGGAGTGAGCAGTATCGAAACTAAAGGAGAACCAATTAAATGTCCTGTAGTTCCTCCTGGGCCTATTGGCCAATTAACCATTTGCGCAGCAAATATTAATGCAGTCAACGTACCAAATAATGGAGCGGTTTTTTCATCAAATGTTCTTCTAACTTTTTTAAAAGATAAAATCCAAAATGGAATGTCTATTAGAAAAGCTATCGCTGCAACTTGAAGAGTTAAGAAGCCATCTGGCATGTGCATCTTTATTCCCCACGTAACAAGTTTTTCACTATATTTAAGTATTACTAAATTAACTATTCGTATTACTAGAAGAGAAACTATTCTGTTTGGTTTTTCCTAAACTTAAGAATTAACTTTTCAAGTACTGAATATGCGCGCAAGGCATCTTCTCTGTTTACAATAAGTATAGTGTCAGTGTAACATGAAACTATTTGAGTTATATTTACACCCTCCCTAAATAAAGAATCCACGATAAAAGAAACCACTCCTGGTGTGTTAACTATTTCTCTAGGGCTAATCAAGAGTATAGCCGACTGCTCATTAATTTCCTCCTTTATTTCCTTTGGGTCAAAATAGTTCTTTAATTCCTTATAGGTATCTGAGTCTGAAGTTATGGTGATAGAACCAACCCCCTGAGTTATTTGAACAAACCTACTCTTGTCAAAAACTTCTATAATTTTACTTAATTTTTCTTTTGCCATATGAACGTCTAGAGTAATTAGAGAAATTTCATTTTTTAGCTCAAGTTTACTGTTTTGAATTATTTTTATTATGCTTTCTTCAAATTTATTCGACTCGCTTTTCTTTACCTCTTCTCTTGTTCTTATAACCGCCATCTTTATGGCGTCTCTATTTACTTTTTTTCCTATTTCTTTCTCAACTTCTGGCGCTATCAAATCGGCAACCATTGAGAAGTTAATTACATCCATCTTAATGCAATCTAGTATAGAGGGCCTTGAAAAAATTATATTCTTTACAACTTCAGAAACTGATTTCCCTCCAGTTTCTTCTTTTTGCATTTCGAAGCTTTTTCTCCTTGCTATTTTTTCTTTAAGGAGCTCTCTTATAAAGTTTTTCTTTGGAGTAGTTTCCTTTTTACTTTAACATTAAAATGAATTGTGTGAAGAACTTTCAACTTTAGCCATGAAAAGTGATAAAACTTTTTTAGAGATCCCTTAAAGATTATTTTTTCCTAAGTAACGTAAGTTCCTAGATTAAGTTAGCAGTCCTTTTGTTAAAAACCAGCCTTAGGCTTAGTCAGAAATAGGACTATGAAGCTTATTACAAGAAATAACAATCCGGACACTACAAACATTAATGTAGTTACTTGAGTAGCTGCATCCTTTATAGAACTAAATTTTCCTACCAAGAATAGATTAGAGAATACACTTGGATAAAGAAGCATAGATACACCAATCACGAGAAAAATTATTCCTGAGAAAAAGAGAGCTAAAAAAGTTGACATTCTTGTTTCTGAAAAGCTTGAGGAATATACTTCTTCCCTAACGTAGCCTCTTGCAGCAGAAGCCACAACTTTAACTATTGGAGGAGTAAAAAGTAAAGCAAAGGGAAGCATTGTTGCATACCACCAAGCCGTTAAGCCAATTATAAGTCCAATGTAAGGAGTTCCTAGCACAAACCAAATGTAAAGAAATGCAGTAACAAAGTTCCCAAACAATAAAGAAGCTAGAGTACCTTCTACGAAGTTACGCCACGAAAACTTTTTAGAAGTAAATAGCCCGAACACAAAGAATGCTACAATATGTCCAGGGACTGCAGCTATTAAACTCGGCACATAGAGTTGCCCATGCTTTATTGAGTCAGCTAATAGTGTGCCTAAAGCACCACCAATAGCAGCTGTACTCCAGTCAAAGAGCGTAGCAAAGGTTAGAGGTATTAGTATCGCTGGTCTAAATTGTCCCATACCCCAAGGACTTTCTATGTAAGAAGTTACATAAGCACCAGCCGCATAAAGCACTGCACAAGCCGCTATTAAGCTAATCCTTAAGGTTCTTCTTGTTGTAAAACTCATGGCTTTATTTTTTCTTACAATTCTTTAAAGATTATGATTAAACTTTTAAATACCATTAAAGATATTAAACTAAAATGCATACAAGGAAAGTCCAAAGAATAGGTAAAGAAACCTTCTTTGTGTCTTTACCAAAAAGCTGGGCAAAGACACACGGAATAGAAAAAGGAGAAGAGGTCATAATAGATGTGAAAGAAGATGGAAGTTTAATAATTAAACCAATAAAGATAAGTGAAAAAAAGAAAGAATTGGCAATAGTAAACTTCACAGATTTTTTCGAGCATGAACTTTTAGGAAAATATTTGCTTGGCTATGACGTAATCAAAATTGTAAATCAAAAAAGGTTTTCTTACGATGAAAAAGAAAGAATTGAAAGAGTACTTAAAAAATTGGTAGGAATGGAAATAGTAGAAGAAACTCAGAATGAGGTTGTTGTACAAAGTGTACTTGATGTTAGTTCTACACATCCAGCAAAACTACTGCAAAGGATGTGCATAATTAGTTCAAGTATGTATAAAGATATAATTGATGGAATATTAAAAAAAGATAACGAAATTGTTAAACTAGCAGTAAGTAGGGATGAAGAAGTGGATCGGATCTACTTTTTTTTAGTAAGAGTACTTCGTACAATAATACAAGACTATTGGTTAATGTCTGAATTTTCAATTTTACCAATGGAAGTTATGGACTATAGGCTAGTTTCAGAAAAACTTGAATTAATTGGAGATATTTCTGTAGATATGGGAATTCGTACACTTGAAGCTGAAGAAGAATTAATTAATGAATTTTACAAAAGCTTAGGAAAGTTACCGGAAATTGCTCGTAATGTAAGCGAACTTCAAAATGAAGCATTGAACTTATTTCTTAATAGAAGAACAGAAAAAATAGAGGAAAAGTTAATTGAGTATGAAAGCGCATTAAGAAAACTAAAAGAAATTTCTGAAAGTGAAGAAAAAATTAGCTTTATTGTTTTTGATATGCTTCAGATACTAGCTACTGTAAAAGACATCATAGACTTAAGTTTTTAGAGAAGAGTTACAATGAACTTACTTTGAATAAACCAGCCTCTTTCTTATTATCCTACTTAAAAATTTTTTGAGCCTTTCTGAGCGTGGTGAAACAAGAACTTCAGATGGAGGGCCCATCTCGATGATTTCACCACCATCAATAAATACAACATTTGTTGCTACATCTTCTGCGAAATCTACCTCATGAGTTACTACAATCATTGTTATTCCCTTCTTCGCGATTTCTTCTAGAATTTCTAAAACTTCTCCAACAAATTCTGGATCCAAAGCTGAAGTTGGTTCATCTAGCAGTAGCAGCTTTGGATTTAAAGCTAAGGCTCTTGCAATTGCTGCTCTTTGTCTTTGCCCACCACTAACTTCGAAAGGATAACTTTGAGCTTTCTCTAAGAGTCCAACAGATTCTAGGGCTTCATTTGCAATTTTTTCTGATTTTTCTTTACTTAGCTTTTTAACTTCTTGCAAAGGAAACATTACATTCTTCAGCAAAGTAAAATGAGGAAATAGAGTATAATTTTGAAATACAAAACCAATTTCACTTCTAACTTTAATGATGTTTTCGTTATTAACCTTAACTCCATCAAAAATGATTTCGCCTTCATTTATCTTTACAAGCCCATCTATAGCCTTAAGAAGTGTACTCTTACCAGAGCCACTTGGACCAATTATTACAACTTTTTCTCCCTTTTTGACATCTAAGTTTATACCTTTAAGTACTTCTATGTTGCTATAACTTACCTTTAAGTTCTTAATAGAAAGCAAGTAGGTCATACTTCTCATTCTTTCGAGGAAAAGAAGCCTGGAATAGCTAGCCTTCTTTCGAGTTTGGCAGAAAGTTTTGATAAGAAGTAGCAAACAACAAAGTAGATCAGAGCTACAAGTAAATAAACTTCAAAAGGTCTAAAAGTCCAAGCAATTATGTATTCTCCTCTTCTAGTTAACTCAGGCACACCTATCACTGAAATTAATGAGCTATCTTTTACTAGGGTAACAAGTTCATTGGTTAATGCTGGAACTACATTTCTAATCGCTAGTGGTAACACAACAAACCTATACGTTTTAAAGTCTGTTAATCCTAATGACTGTGCAGACTCGATGTTTTCTTTCGGAATTGCCCTTATTCCAGATCTTATGATTTCAGCTTGGTACGCACCACTATTTAATCCTATAGCTAAAATTCCAGCAGTTATAGGATCAAAATAAATGCCTAATGAAGGTAGCCCAAAGTAAATTATTAAAATTTGAACTAGCAATGGAGTACCTCTTATTAAGTCAATATATAAAGAAGAAATAGAAGACAATAATCTATCGTTAGACAATCTAAGCACTGCTAAGGTTATTCCTAGGAAAAAGCCAAGTATGAATCCAAATATACTTAGCTCTAGAGTAAAAACAAGACCTTGAATTAGATAAGGAAAAATTGAAGTTAAAAAACTAAAGTCTATCATCTTATCCGCTTCCAAACCACTTCTGAATTAAAGTATCAAGCTGTCCATTGGTTTTCATGTTGTTAACTACAGAGTTTACTAGATTGAGTAAATCTTTACTATCTTTATTTACTGCTATACCGTATTGTTCTCCAGTGTAGATTCCAAAGTCATACTGTACGCCGCTAACTGTTCTTACGAACATCCTTGCAACGGGTTCATCTATTATAATCGCATCTATATCACCTCTCTTTAGAGCAAGAAGCGCATCTGAGAGTTTGTCGTAGTGAAGGAGGTTACTATTTGAAATTATACTTGTATTTACCAAATTTGCTTCAGCCCAACTTTCTCCTGTAGTTCCAGTTTGAACACCAACTTTTTTGTTCTTTAGGTCATTAATACTTAAGAACTTCTGAGTCGAAAGACTAATTACGGCTTGACTTGCATTGTAGTAAGGAACTGAAAAGTCAACAACCTTTGATCTTTCTGGAGTTATTGTCATACCAGCGATAACCAGGTCTACTTGCTTACCTTGTAAAGCTGAAATTAAAACATCAAAACTAAGGTCTTTAACTACTAGTTTAACACCCAATTCTTTTGCAATTTCGCTTGCGATATCTATGTCAAGCCCAACTATAGCCCCAGACTGATTTACATACTCAAATGGTGGGAAGTCTGCAGATGTCCCGACAACTAGTATACCTTTATTTTTTATTGAAGTAATAGTTGGATAGGTCTGTTGCTGGTAAACGTTATAACCTAAGTAAGCTATAATAGCTATTACCAATATTGCAAAAACTAAATAAAGCCATTTTCTCTCAATTTTTGGCATAGTATGAAGTAATAGTAATATGAAATATAAGTTTTGTAACATTAGCAACATAAATGGGACTTATTTGTTCTAATTAGAATGAAGCTCCAGTGTTTAGCGCTCATCTTTAACAGTTTTCGCTTTTCAGAAAAAGGTACAAGAAAAATAACCTTTGCCCCTTCAGCAGTTTCAAAATAGATATGCTTAAATAATTGGTAGAAGAAGAATATTAATGTCAGAAAAGCTCTATAAAATCAAAGAGGCGAAGAAGCTTCTTGGAGTCAAAAAGATTGTTAGTTAAAGCATACTCTATACCTCATAATCTTGAGGTGAATGAGCTTATAGAGGATTATATGAGAATCTTAAACTCTATCTTGGAAGATTTATGGAGGAACATTGCATGGAAAAGGAGGGGTAGTTCAGAACCCTTAAGCTAAGATGCTAAAAATACTAACTTCTTACAGAAAATTCCACATCGCCTAAAGTTGGCAGAACAACGAGTAGAAAAGAGTCAGAAATTGTATTTGGAACGGCAGCTATCAAATAGTACAAAGTAAAAGAGTTTTGCGCAATACCAGAAGATTGTAACATCCAAACAAGAAGAACGAAAATAAAAATTAAGGCTAAATCTATTTTTACAGAAATCGAACCATATTTTCTTCCTTTGATGTTCTTTGCATTGAATAAGTACTTACCTGAAATAAAGAAAGCAAAACTCATAATGAATGAAACTACTCCAATTAATAGAAATACGTTTGTTAAAAAAGATATGCTTTCTTTACTCCAAAGCGTAGAGGAAACTAAACGCGTAACAAAGTAAGAAAAAATAACTGTAAAGCCTCTAAGTAAACTGAGAATTGAAGAAATGATACATGCTATAGAAGAAACAAAGAAAATGTTACCAGTAGGAGGTGCCTCTACTACATAGTTTCTAAAACAATGAGAACAATAGTATTTTCCGTTAAAAAAGACTGCCTCAGACTTCAGTATTCTATCCTTGCAGATAGCGCATTCTATTGTTTCTGAATTCATTACTTCTCAGACTGCAAGTTGAGCCTTTTTAACATTTTTCTAAGAAAAATCAGTACTTTTGAAGAAGCTTCAAATAACAGCAATAAAAAGATGCTGTGCTCCCATAGTTACACTTATAAGAAACTCACTCTAAGTTAGTACAACTATAAAAAGAATAAGCTTAAAAGGAGTAAAGAAGGAAGTTAGACTATAAGAATGGCAGTAGTAAAAGTAGTATCCATAAGTTCAACAGATGTTGAAGGAAAGGCGGGAGTTAGAGTGGAAATGGCATCGATCACTCCAACAGTTATTACTCGAGGTCAACAGTTTGACGAAAGAGAATATGCAACAGATGTCGCTTTTGGCTTGATGAGTGGGTTACAACAGGCGGGATTGTTTCCAAAAGTATACAATGCACGATTAATCCTTTTCTTAACGATGGAAGAATACAACAGCATAGGAAGGCCACAGATAAATGATGTGTATGAAATTATAGTTTCAAAAAATAAAGTAGAATTTAAAGAAACAATTCCAAAGACAGCCTAAAAACTAATTATTTACAGCTTAGAAGCTTTCGTCAAGCCTTTCCAATGCCTTATTTACTGCTTGTTCTTGAACTTCTGGAGCTTCTTTGGCTAATTGTTCTACTGCTGTACTAACACTCGACAATTCTCTAGAAACTTCTTCAATAGCGTACTTAAATGCAGTAGAAACTTTCTCAAAATGATCTTCATTTATCAAGGAATAGGCTAACTTAATTTCGAGTTTTCTAAGTTCAGATTCTAACAACTCTAATTCATTTTGTAAGTCTTTTTGAAGAGTTAATAATTTTTCGAGTAAATTTTGCCTTTTTGACTCAGACTCTAGTAATTCTGTTTCAAATTTTTTATAAAGAGACTCAAAAGTCTCAGAAGAAATTTTACCTGAATTTGTCAACTCTCTTAAGTTTTTTAAACGCTCTTTATTTTTTCTAAGTAAAAAAAGTATCTCATTAAAGTCTTCCTCCCAACCTACAGAAAGCATTTTGAACTATTCCAACTAAGAAAGGTTTAAAAAAGAATAACATGTAGAAAAATTATGTAAGTGTTTAATAGAAATATAGCTTAAAAGGAAAATGGACCTTTTCTTGGATTAAGAGCATCTCTTTCAGGTTGCGTTAACTCAAAAACTTTAGTTAGTAATGTTTTGTCCGCTTCTGTAAAATCTACCTTTCTTCTCGCCATTACTCTTTTCGCGGTTTCTATCGCAGCTTCTAACATTATTTCCCATAAAGGATTCCCCAAAGTCTTTGCATAGTAGAGGAATGAGGGTACATCTTCCTCTACAACGCCATGAATCTGAGAAGCGACGCCTACTTTTTTACCTGTGTATAGTAACGACCCTATCGAAGCTTTAGCATGATCACCAACCATTCCTCCAAGCTTTGTAGTTCCAGAATCAACTTTTTTCCCTCTTATCACTACTTTTACACTTCCATAAGTATTTTTTAGGTCTGAATTTGTAAATAGGGCACCTAAGTTAACCCACTCTCCAACATATGCATGACCAAGGAATCCTGCGTGAGGTTTGTTAGAGAACCCTTGAACTATGCTTTCTTCTACTTCTCCTCCAATTCTACAAACATCTCCAATGTTTGAGCCTTCTCTTATTACAGAACCAGGGTGGATTATAGTTTCAGAACCAATGTAAGCAGGACCTTGAATCCAAGTAAAAGGATGCACTTTCGTGTTATTTCCTATATATATAGGACCAGAACTTGCATCTAAAACAACATTTGGACCAATTTCGGAATTTTTCCCAACAAATACTTGAGTCTTTTTCCCAACTACTGTCACTTTATTAGAAAGCTTTGAACCACCTTTTTTAGGAAGCTTTGGGAAGTCTTCTGCTATTTGATGAGTGTTCTCTTCTATTATTTCCCAATAATTTTCAATTAATTGAACATCTTTAGGCTCTAGATTTTTTTCTGCTAATGAAAGAATTTGCTTTTCTTTCGAAAGATCTGGTGCATTTATTAGTAATTCTGCAGCTTGTTTTGCAGCAGATGACTTAAACTTTACAGCAACTAATCTTCCATTCTTGCTGAGCGCAGTATTGGGTTCTAAGTTGGAAAGTATCTTGTAGCTTTCTTTTTTAACTAAAACTAGGCCATTTATGAACAATGTTTCATCGTCAACTGAACTAGTGTCATTTACACGAAAGTTGTACTTGCTTTTTAGATAGTTACCTATGAAGTCTCTTGTGAATAGTATAGGCTCGGTTTTAGATTCTATTTTAACTCTATCATAGAAACGTAACACACCTAATTTTAAGAAGAAAGAAGGACGCGTTAAAGTGATTGGAAAGAAATTAAAAGTTAAATCATCCTCAAAGATTGCTACTTTCATTTTAGATCATCCTAATTTAACAACTTTTGTTAAATGTCTTGGGCTATCAGGATTTATCTTTCTAGCAAGTGCTAAGTTATATGCTAAAAGTTGTACTATTGCTACTTGATAAATTGGAGCTAAGAATGGGTTTATCTTTGGAAACTTTAGTTCAAAGTCTGAAACTTTACTCTTGAAACCTAAGTTTTCTTGAGAAATTGAAACCATTGTAGCCTTCTTTTCCTTTAATTCTTTTGCTAGTTTTTCAGCAAATTCAAGCCTTTCTTGTGAAGATGGAGTTACCATTAGTACACCTACACCTTTTGTAACTAATGACATTGGACCATGACGAAATTCGGCTACAGAGAAAGTTTCTGAGTGAGTTAGTGAAGCTTCCTTTAGTTTTAGACCAGCCTCAAGCGCAAGAGCATAACCTTCTCCAAAACCTAAAACAAACACATCATGAATATTTTTGAACTTTAATGCTACTTCCTTTGTTTTCTTTTCCCAATTAGGAAGCTCCGATGCTAAAACGTTTGGAGTATTGGTAAGCTCGTTGACTATTGCATTATAATCAGCCTCACCAATAGAACCAAGTTCTCTTGCAATACTTACAGCAAGAAGAAAAGTCACTGCTAATTGGGCTTGAAATGTTTTAGTAGCAACTACACTTTCTTCTACACCAGCCATTGTTACTATCGAGTAGTTTGACTCTACTGTTAAGCTACTTCCAGGGGTATTAGTTATTCCTATTATCAAGGCACCTTTAGACTTCGCATACCTAAGAGCTACAAGAGTATCTGTAGATTCTCCTGATTGCGAATAAGTCACAACAACATCATTTTTACTTATAGAGTTTCCAACAAATTCAACAAATTCAGAAGCTTGAACTGGAACTGCTAAGATATTTGTAAGCTTATTTAGTACATAAGCACCCACAACTCCAGCGTGATAAGAAGTTCCACTACCTAGAAGGAAGACTCTTGAAGGCTTTCTTTCAACAATAGCTTTTGAGATTGAGATAATGTTGTCTTGCTGCGACTGAAAAGTATTCTTTATGGCTTCGGGACTTTCAAAGATTTCCTTTCTTGTTTTCTCTCCAAGAACAACTTTTGAAACTTTCTTTACTTTTTTTCTTGAAGTACGTGGAGTCATTTTCCTCGTCAATTTTTACTTTAGGCTATTTATTAGGTTTTCGTAACTACTTTCAATGCATTAAATTAAAGTTGATAAAAAGAAATATATTTTATAAAGGATAATATTTATCTAAGCTAGTTGACTATGAGCTGCTTTATGGAGTCTTAGGTCCTTTTCTTTCCATGCTTTAAACTCACTAAAAGTAGGAAAGTTATAGTAAAGAGTTTTAGCTTCATTTGAAAGCTTTACGAGTCTAAGTAATAGAAGCAACAAACTAAAGTGCCGCATACCAGCAATAGCTCTCACGAAAGCATCTATGAAATTTAACTTTAGTTCTTCCCCACTTGTTACTTTTAATAGGTCATCTTGTGAAACAATCCCAGAACGCATGATAAAGTTTATTTCCTCATTAGTTCTTGCTTGTAATGCGATTCTCATTACATCCAGAGAAGCGTACTTATGACCTATCTTTTTATTATATCTTAAACTAAAATCCCATAAGGAATCTTGAAGAAAAGAGCCTCTTTCATGAGCTTTAACTATCGACTCTGCTGCTATTTTTCCAGCTTCAAGTGATGAGCCTATTCCGCCTCCAGTTATTGGATCAACAGTGAATCCGCTATCCCCAATAAAAAGAATACCATTCCATACTGCTGGAGCCATAGGCCTTCTCACTGGTACAATTCCAGAACCAGAATGAACAACTTTTGAGTCCTTCAGGTTTGGAAGAAATTTTAAAAATTCCCTGTACCCAAATTTTGGGTCTATGGAATTCTTTCTGACACCTATGCCAATGTTGGCAAGGTTTTCACCCATTGGCACATACCAAAAATACCCACCAGGAGAAAATTGTTGGTTTATGAAAATTTTAAAAATTTTATCTTGATTTCTTGTGGTTCTAATTTCTCTAAAAGCCACCATAGTTTCATCATCATCTAGAGTATCATCTACGTAGTCGTGTAACTTTTTTCTTAAAACTCCAGCAGCACCAGAAGCATCAACAACGACACTTCCTTTAAATTCAACTTTTGAAGAATCCTTTAAGTTAACACCAGAAACTCCCACTACCATATTATTTTCGATTATTGGCGAAGTAATCGCTACGCTTTCTATGAAGTTCGCACCATTATCTAATGCAAGTTTTAGTAGGTATTGACCAAACTTTAACCTATCAATTTCAATGCCAGCATTTTCTGCAGAAAAACGATACTTGTTTTTTAAATCTGGCGAGATTATCTCTATGGAGTCAATAGTTCCATATGTAGTCTCACTAGGAGGATTTAAGCCAATCTCTTTTAAATGCTGTAAAGAAACAGCATTACCACAAACTTTATCACCAACTTTGTCTTTTGGTTCTTTATCAATAAGTAGGGTTGAAAGCCCAGACTTGGCAGTATTTATAGCAGCCATGGTACCAGCCGGACCAGCTCCTACTATTATAACGTCATACTTCATTGTATTAACACCATTATGGCTATAAAGTTTGAAAGGAATTTTTAAACGTTTCTTGTTTTTGATGAACGCATACTTCGTCAGAGAATTAAATAAGATTACATAACGGCTATAAAAATTTAATAAATCAAGAAATAAAACAAAAAATAAGTTGAGCGAAGAAACTACAGAAAAATACGAAGAGGTAGTTGAAGGAAAAGCGAAACTTTTGGTTTATAGGCTAGAAAGCTACAGAGTGAAGGGAAGTTATGTACCAGCTTTAACTCCTGTTTTTTTCAACCCTATAATGAAAACGAATAGAGATATAATGATAGCGTTTCTAAGAACAACGTTACAAAGAACAACAAAGGAATTAAGATATGGTGAGATGATGACAGGAGTAGGAGTACGGTGCATTAGAGCAATTTTAGAGACCAATACCAAACTTATATGTGAAATAAATGATATAAATAAAAAAGCGATAGAACTAGCAGAAAAAAATTTAAATATAAATGGAGTAAGAAATAAAGTAAAAACTTTTTGCGTAGATGCAAGAATGTTTTCTTTGATGCATTCTGCTCCAAAGGATAGATTTGATTATTTAGACTTAGATCCATTTGGTTCACCTGCAGAATTCATTGAAAGCGCATTATTGTCCGTGAAACATGAGGGGCACGTTGGAATAACAGCAACAGATACCGCAACTTTATTAGGGAACAATTCTATAAAAACTTTCTTGAAATATGGAGTAATAGCCAGTAGAATACAGTTTAACAAAGAATTTGGCATTAGAGCACTTATAGCAAGCATCGCACTAACAGCAACCAAACAAGAAATAGGAATAGTACCAGAGTTAGCTTACAGTGAAAAACACTACATAAGAGTTTATGTTAAAGTTCTAAGAGGAAAAAAATATGCCAAAGAATCTATATCAAACTTGGGTTTTGTATTGTACAATACAAAAGAGAATAGTTGGGAGACTATTAAAATGGAAGATGTGATAAAAAATAATTGGGAAAAAGGTGAAAATCACCAAATTATTGGACCAATATGGTTATCAAAATATATTGATAATGAACTTGTAAAAAGTATGTATAACAATTCTTTTGAACTTTCTCAAGAATCAGTAGATATGATTCTTAAAATAGCGAATGAAAATAGTGAAATTGTTGGATATTACGACACTGACTTAATTTCAAAATCACTTAATGTTAGCTCAAGGAAAGTACAAAAACTTATTAACAAAATAAAAGAAAAGGGATATGTAGCAACAAGAACATTGTATGATCCTAAAGGAATAAAAACAAATATGCCAAACTCTGAATTTATTAAGATTTATAGCGAGTTAAGTTAATAGCGTTTTGCCAGAATACCCTAGTCCAACTAAGTAAAATTCAGAACTATGTTTCCTAGAAGCAGGAGGTTTTATGCTATGAACAAACTTGAATTTTGATAGCAACAGCTTTTTAAAATTTTGGGACTCTGGGCCCTCAAAAATCTTTACTACAGCCGAGCCTCCAGGTTTTAGAAACTTTTCAATTGTTGCTAGCACAACTTTTACCAGAGCAATTTGCCTATAGTAGTCTAATTCATACTTTCCAGTCATATTTGGTGCTAAGTCTGAAAGAATAACGTCTACTAAATTCGAACTTATTTTCGTTGAAAGTATATCTAGAAAATTGCTTTGCAAAATATCAACCTGTATAAACTCAATTTGTGGATAACTATGTTTAATCGGTAGTGGAACTTTATCAACTGCATACAACTTACCAGATTTGCCAATTTTTTCTAGTATGTAGAGGCTCCATCCACCAGGACTACACCCAAGTTCTATTACGGCACTACCATTCTTAAGAATGTTAAACATACTATTAATATACTTAAGCTTAAATACAGCTCTACTCTCATACCCTAATTCCTTTGCTCGTCTAAAGAAAACGTCCTTTTTTCTTTCGAGCAACCACCTTCTCTTTGATTTAACCAAGTTAACTTATACCTCAGAAGTTAGTACCCACTCTTCAAGCCAAGTGCACTTTTCAGGGGATATCTCATTTCCAGGAGCACACTTAGAGTAATATGGACATGTTAAGCAAGGCGCGCCAATTATAGAATCTAATTTTATTGGAGGCTTTGTTGAAAAAATCTTATAAGTCCATCTTCCTTCATGTAAAAATTTTTCTCTTCTAATTAACCCCCACTTTTCTAGCCTCACGCATATTCTTGACCCTTCCCTACTACTAACGCCAATTTTTTTCCAGAGTTCTGTTTGTAGTATTCCATTGTCTCCAGCCCTCATAACAATGTCAAGGGCGCTTCTTTCTAGCGTACTTCTTTTTGTTATAAACCTAGAAGTTGCTCGCGAAGCCAAAGCCAACCTTTCCTTTTAAACAAACAGTTTATTAATGTTATTCTTTTCCTGTATTTAGTTTATAACTTCAAATAAAGAAAACAACTAAAAACGTAAATTTAAACCTCTTAGCTTAGCAACTTCAACAAGCTCTTTACATCTGTTTCTTAACGTAACTTCTGTAATTCCAGAAACTCGAGCAACTTCTTTCTGAGTAATAGGAAGACCAGAGTTTAGTAATGCTAAGTAAATGCAAGCAGCTGCAAGACTTATTGGGGATCTACCTGAAGTAAGTTTATTTTCCTTGGCTAGATTGAGATACGACACAGCTAATTTCTCAGTTTTTCCAGATAACTTTAATTTATTCATTAACCTAAGTAGGAAAAGCTCAAGCTCATCAGTGGCTTTAAGCTTAACGTTAAGTTTCCAACTTAACTCCCTATAAGCTTTTGCTAGTTCTGATTTTTTAACCCCAGAAGCAGTGGAAAGCTCTTCTAGACTTCTTGGTTGATTCATCATTTTGCAAGTTAAATAAAAAGAAGCTAAGACTTCAACTTCAAATTGACGTCCTTTTACTAATTTATTTTTGTGCACATACTTGTAAAGTTCAATTGTCTTCTCAACTATTGGCTTAGGGCAGTTTACCCTGCTGTTTACATCTGAAATGAAGTTTATTGCCTTTTTTAAAACTGCTGCAGAATAGGGGTTAGAAATCCTATTTTGCCATTTTGAAAGTCTCAGATACTTAGAAGGGTCTATTTTATTTCCTTCCGTTGATTTTGTAGTACGTATTTTTGTAGAAAAGTCATTATCTAAGTAGTGAGGAGGACCAGACCTATTTAATTCTTCTGCTTTTTCTTCGTTAAATACACGCCACTCTTGAGACCTATCAAGGTTAGCTTGGTAAACCACATAACCACATCGTTTACAAACGTATTCGCCAGTAACTTCAACAAATACGATTTCATTTGAGCCACATTGCGGACAAGTAAAATGTTCTGAGCTCATTTCTTGCTCATTTTCCTGAATACGGCAGCTTCTAACGTTACCTGATCTGAAGGAACTAGTAAAAAGACTACTGCAAAAGGTGAACTTATTTTTCCTATTATATCCTTTACAATACCAATTGGTTTTCCGTTAGCGTCATAAAGTTTTTCGTTCAAATTTAACTCTTTTTCTATAGCTACAAGAACCTTATTTCCTTTTAATTTTTTTCTTATTGCACCTACTTTAGTAACATGAGAAAAACCCAAACCTTTTTGTCACAAAATCTGGTTTATTAGTATAAGGAATATTTATGTTTTATTGTCTCTAGAAAATTCTTTTAACTTACTAGATATCAACTTTATTGTTTGTTGCTTTCTTCCCGAGGAAAAAACGATGACTCTAAAACTTTTCTTAGTAGGCACTCTAGGATAAGCAACATTATCTTGAATCTCAAACTTTAAATTTAAACTTTTTAGAACAGAAACAACTCGATCTTTACTTGGGAAATCAGTTGCAAGGTTATATGGCACTCTTCTACCTAAGCTCCTTGGTGCTTTTCTATCGAAATAATGTGGGTAGAGAACAAAATACTTTTCTTTTGAAATTCTTTTCATGTCTCTTGAGAAGAAACCAAAACTCCATTTAAAGTACCAGAGACTGAAGGCTTAGAAGTTACTTTAACATTTCCCAAAGGAGTCTTTATTATTGCACCCTTTGTTATTATACCACGTCTGGCATAAAGCATATTGGATGGGTTGGTTACAAGACCTCGTATTTCAGTTCTCTGCGTTTTTCCATCATTAGTCGATACGTTAACAAAACCAGTTGCTTTTAGCTTTAACTTTATTCCTCCTCCACGAACCCTTACTGCTTCTACGATGTCGCCCCCCTTTATTATTTTAGTTTCTATAGCATTTCTTCCCATTTCATAAGCTCTTTTTCGTCTATATGGTACTTTCTTCCCACCTGTTCTTTTCTTCTTTCTCAGGTCCCAATGGTATATGGTCATTTAATATGCGCTAACTTAGGTTCTAACGTATAAATAAAAGTTACTGAGATAACAAAGTGAGCTAAAGCAATAGACTTTTATATTTATTAAAAGTAGTTATCGTTACAAGAAAAATGGAAGTTGGAGTAAGTATGTGGAGTTTTCACAGATCAGCTTACTCAGGAAAACTGGATGTACCTTCTTTCATTAAGTTAGTCAGACAATTTAACATAAGCTATATTGAGCTTTTAAACGTATTTTGGAAAAGCAAAGATGAAATTGATTTAGCTAAAAAAATATCAGATGAGAATGGCTTAAAGATTTCCGCTTATGACATAGATAATGATTTAGTTCAAAGCAGTCATGAGAAAAGAAAAGAACAGATAACCAAGATAATAGAAGGCGTCAACGTTGCCTTAAAATTGAATGCTCCAGTTGTTAGAGTATTTGGAGGAGAACTAAAGGAAGACATAAAAAGAGAAGATGCTATAAAAATGATAATCGAGGGACTAAAGGAAGGAGCTGATTATGCATATGAACATGGAATTAAACTTGCACTTGAAAACCATGGTGAACTTTATGGAACAGGAAAACAACTAGAGTACATAGTTAAAGCTGTAAACTCGAAGGCACTTGGATTGAATTTTGATATGGGAAACTTCTTACTCTCAGGAGATAACGCAATTAATGCGATAAAGATTGTTGGAAAGTATATATACCATGTACATTTAAAAGACTTTAAGAGCAATGGAGAAGAAGCAGAATTTCTGAGTATAAATGGAAAGAAGTATACTTGTGTTGGACCTGGAGAGGGAGAAACAAACTTTATAGAGTTCCTCAATGAATTAAAGAAAGTTAACTATGATGGAGTTTTATCTATAGAAAATGAGAAAAAAGGTGATGAATTAGAAAACACAAAGGATATGGTGAGCAAAGTAAAAAACTATCTTACAAAATTAAGTTAAATGTACCTAAAAAAAATAGAAATAAAAGGATTTAAGTCATTTTCTGACAAAGTTGTGATTAGTTTTGATAAGGGTCTAAACGTTATAACAGGACCTAATGGATCGGGAAAATGTATAGTAGGAGAACAAAAAATTTTTCTGTTTGAAGAAGAAATTGAAGTAGGGAGATTCTTTAAGAAAAAATATGAAGAAGGAAGGAATGTCCTTTTAACAACAAATGAAGCAGAATACCTAATTTCTTCAGAATTACCAGCATTACCTTCCCTAGAAGAAAGACAATCCAAACTTATTTTCGATAAACCATTAGCAATAATGAGAAAGAAGTATAATGGCATAATACTAGAAATAATAGGTGAAAATGGAAGCAAGATAAAAGTTACTCCAGAACATAAAGTTTTAAGTAAACGTGGATGGAAAAACGCAAAGGATTTAAGCATAGGGGAGAGAATACTTAGCTTTGGAGAATTAAAAATAAACTGGGAAAAAATTTATGAAATAAAAACAGTAAAGTATTTAGGAGAGGTATATGATATTTATTTACCCCAGCAACATAATTACTTAATAGGAAAGTATGGAATAGTTGTACATAACAGCAACTTAATAGATGCTGTGAAATTTGTCCTTGGAGAAAATAATGCAAAACTACTAAGAGTAGATAAGATGGCGAACTTGTTTTCAGACAGTATTAGGGAAAAAGAGACAAGAATTTATGGAAGAATATACTTAGACAATTCTGATAAAAGAATCCCATTAGATGAAAAAGAAGTTGTAATCAGTAGATACTTGGATAAAAATGGGGAATCAGTGTACTACGTAAACAGAAAAAGAGCCACAAAAGTTACAGTACAGAACCTACTAAGTATGGCAGGGCTATATGTAAGAGGGTACAACATAGTTATGCAAGGAGAAATATCTAGAATGTCTGAACGAACACCAGAAGAAATAAGGAAAATAATAGAAGAATCTATTGGGTTAGCTAGTTATGATGAGAAAAAAGCTGAAGCTGAAGAAGAGCTAAAGGAAGCTGAAGTAAACCTAAAGATAGCAATGAGTAAATTGGAGGAAGTGAAGAATAGACTTTTGCAACTTGAAGAAGAGATGAATAAAAAAACAGCAAAGAAGAGTTTGGAGAACATAATGCAAAAACTTCAGGCAATAATGGTAAAGAAAGAAATTGAGAAAAAACTGAACATAAAAAAAGAAGTCGAGGAACAAGTAAAGAAAATAACAGAAGAAATGGAGAAGATAGAAGAAGTTTATTCAATAAAAAAGAAGCAATATGACGATATTGTATCTAGATATATAAGTGAAAAAAGAGATAATGTTTTAAATGAAATGGTTTTAAAGCTAAGAGAAATAGACTCCAAGATTGCAAAAAGTAATAATGAAGTAAACGAGTTAAAACTTCAAGAGAGTAGAATAAAGCAGGAAATTGAAAAAAGTGAGGCATATTTAACAGAAAAGAAAAAAGAGTTACACATGGTTAAAGAAAAAGCTAGGAGACTAATAAAAAGAATGAAAAATAAAAAGAGGAAGTACGATAAAGTAAAAGAGAAGCTTAAACTGAATAAAAACGAACTTTTAGTTAAACAAAAGAGAATAGCAAAACTGGGCACCTATCTTGAAAACAATACAACAAAAGAGGATACATTAAGTAAAGAACTAGAAAACTACAAAAGAAATGCTAAAATTAAAGAAGAAGAACTTAAAGAAAATGTAATTAAAGTTAGAGCCTTAAGGAAAATGAAGAATAAGATAGAAAGAAGCATTAAGATGCTTAACTTAAAATTAAAAAAGGAGCAAAAAGAAGAAGCTAAATTAAAAACTAGACTAGACAGAAAATTAGCAGAACTAAGAGAAATAAGGAAAATTGTAAGAGCGAAAGTTAATAGAATAGAAGAGTTAAAAAAAATTCATAAAAACATAGAAGAATTAAAAGAAAAAGTAGAAAAAAATATAAGCTTAAAAGTAGGTGAGCTTACAGCTTTAAAGAAGTATGAAGAGAGAGCTAGAGAGTTATCAGAAATAATGAAAAAAGCAGGCATAGACTCAAAGGGAGTGGTGAGAGACCTTATTTCATATCCTGTTGAACTTTCTAAAGAAGTTAACCTTGCGCTTGAAGATTTTATGGAGGCTATAGTAATTGGCGAAAACGAAGATATATATCTTGTTAGTAAGGTACTTGAACAATTAGGAATAAGTGGAATTTGCTTGATAAAGCAAGCAAGTAGCAAAGATGTAGAAAGTCAAAACAACGAAAGTAGTGTTTTGGAAAAAATAGAATTTAAGATTCCAGGAGTAAAGGAGAGTTTAAAAAAAGTAATTGGGAAAGTAGGAATAGAATACTCTAGAGAAAGTAAGGAGAACACAATCGTAAGTGGGAATATTAAGATTGCAAGAGGAGTATTTTCTCAAATTGGACTAAAAAGGAAAGATCCGAAAAAGCTTGAAATAGAGTTACTACAAAACACTTACAAACTGAAGGACCTTAAAAGAGAAGAGATATCACTATCAAGCGTTGAAGTAGCAAGAGAAGAAAAAGAGCTAACAGGAATTGAGAATAAAATCATAAAATTAAAAAAGGACATTGAAGAAATTAAAAAGAAAATTAATCAAACATTGGATAACGAGAATAAGACAAGAAGCTCAATATGGAAACTACAAGAAGAGTTAGACAAGACAAAAAATGAAATTCTCAAAATAACAAACAAAACTATAACACTGACTAGAGAGAGAAATGAGTTAAGAAAAAAGTATTTAAGAATCTTGAAGAGTAGAAAGCAAGTTAGGAAAAAAATAACAATTTTGAAAGAACAATTAAAGACATTACAACAATCCTACGAAAATATAAATAACAATGCTTTGAGTTTAGAGAATGAAAGGAAAAGCATAATAAAGAGTTTAAACAACTTAGAAATAAATGTTAAAAATATCTTTAAATTAAAGAACAAGATAAAGGAAGAGATACTAAAAGAAAAAGGTGTGCTAAGAGATAAAATAAAGGCTCAGACTGCAGTAACAAGCAGAATGAAAAGTATAATAGAAGACATTGAATTAATGGATAAACAAAAACTAGAATTAGAAAAAGAAATTGATAAAAATACAAGTGTAAGGAATGAAGATATAGTAAGAGAAATAAGTCTACTAAAAGAAGAAATAGAAAAGTTAGAAAATAAGCATAAAGAGATAAGCTCAATCGTACAAGAGAAAGAAAAGGTACTCCAGCAAGTAAGTCTAGAGATACAGATGCTAGAACTTAAGCTAAATGAAAGTACAGCAAGCATAGGAACGTTTGAAGAAAAAGTAGAGGTTTCTGATGAAATCGCAGCATTGGTTAACGAAGAATACAAAAAAATGTTAGAAGTAAACATGTTAGCAGATACGCAATACAAGGAACAATCAGAGAACTATGTCTTAGTTGTTGAAAGACTAAATAAGCTTGAAGAAGAAAAAAAGAGCATAATAGACTTCATAAACGAAATAGAAAGTAAAAAGAAGGCAGCATTTCTTGAAGCTCTAGACTCTATAAATGAAGCATTTAATAAATATTTTAATTTAATGGTTGGGGGAAGTGCTTGGCTTGAAATAGAAAACAAAGAGGAACCCTTCAAGGGCGGGGTGAACATAATAGTTCATTTCCAAAATAAGTATCCAAGACCTGTTTATGGGTGTAGTGGAGGAGAAAAATCGGTAGCATCCCTATGTTTTATATTTGCATTGCAACATCTAAAACCAGCACCATTTTACTTGTTTGATGAAATAGATGCGCACTTAGATCCAGTAAATGTACAGAACTATGCGAAATTACTTCAGTTAAGATCAAAAGATTCACAGTACATTGTTATTTCCTTAAAGGACTTAGTAGCTTCCAAAGCCGATAAAGTAGTAGGAGTATTTATGCGAAATGGGAAAACAAGGATCTTAGATACACAACAAATATTAAATAAAAGGAGGAATCAGTAATGGAAACAAAAGAAGAACAAACATCAAAAAATTATTTGAGTAGTGCATTCAGCGTGCTTTTTGATGTTTTAAGGATAAACAAGGTAAAAGTTTGGAGTTTGGATATTGCTAGCGCTATAAAGGGAATTATTAAAGAAATTAGAGAAAAAGGAAAGCTAGATTTTGAGATGTTTGGAGTGGCACTATTATCAGCAGCAATAATATATAGAAGAAAAACTGAAGAGCTACTTGAATTAGAAGAGCCTAAAAAGAATGAGGAACAAAAGAATGAAACTTATAACACAAATGCAATTGATGGAAACCTATTAAATCTGATGTCAGAAATACCAATAAGGATAAAACATCCTGCTCCTAACTCGAATGAAGTTTTTTCTTTGCTAATAAAAGTTGTTAATCAAGTGTTAAGAGAAAGACCTACTATAGTACAAGAAAACGAAACAGGAATAGAATATGAGCTTATAGTAAAAGATGAATTCTTAGAAAGTATACAAGGCAGAATAGAAATGTTAAGAAGTAAAATAGAGGAAATGCTAATCAATAGTCGAAGAGTTTTACTAACTGATATAATATGGGACGAAAAATGGGGCGAGACCATAAGAAACTTTATCGCAATCTTGTTCATACTAAGTGATTCTAACTTTGAAATTGTATATGAAGGCGAGTTAGTATGGATCACAAGAGAAAACGATTCGATCCAGAAAAACTAAAATCAACTTTAGAAGCTATACTTTTTTCGTCTGGAAGACCAATAAGTATTGACGAATTAAAAACAGTCTTAAAGACAGATGAACAAGAATTGAAAAATGCTTTAGATAAACTAAAAGAAGAATATAACTATAGAAAAAGTGGACTTGAGATTTTTTACTTTCAAAACCAGTACGTTATGCAAGTTAGAAAAGAATATTCAAAAATAGCGAGAAAGTTTGCACCAGGATTGGATATATCTAGAGCAGCTTTAAAAACGCTTTCATTAATAGCAATAGAACAACCTATCATGAAGTCAAAAGTTGTTGAAATAAGAGGTAAACATGCTTATAAGCATATAAAGGAATTAATTAGACAAGGTTACGTGAAGGCCGAAAAGACTGGAAAAACTTCTGTTTTAAAAACGACTGAAAGATTTACTTCACTTATAGGAGAAGAAAATATAAAAAAGGCAAAAATTAAGAAAGAGCTTAAGAATGAAAGTGGAAATTCTGAAGAAAAGACACAATAAGGTTTTAAAGCTAATTGAACAAACAGGAATTGATGCTTTGATTGTCGAGAAAAAAAGCAATTTATACTACTTAACAGGATTGAGACCAATTGGGACTGCCATCTTACTGATTAGGCGATCAGGAGAACTAAAAGTATACGGCTCTAAGCTTGATTTTTTCGAGTTTGAAAAAACTTTTGATGAAATAAACATAGAGACGGGGAATGAGGGTAAAGGACCATTCCAGATATTTTTAGATGACATAAAAGATGCAAAGTATTTGGAGGTGGATGAAGATGTGGAAACGGTTATTTCAAATATTATAAAAAATAAACACCTACTGCTTAAAATCGGTAACAAATTTATAGAAAAACTAAGGAGAGTAAAAGATGAGACAGAAATTGAGATGATAAGCAAAAGTTGCATCATAGCAAGGAAGATAATTGATGAAGTAATAGAAAGTGTTAAGCCTGGAGTAACGGAACGAGATCTAGCAAAAACTATAGAAAAAAGAATAGTTGAAGAATCTGATGAAAAAGCCTTTGAAATACTTGTCGCTTCTGGGAATAGGAGTGCAATACCACATGGAAAACCAACAGACAAAAAAATAAACGAAAATGAATTAGTTGTTATAGACATGGGTGTGGAAATTCAAGGATACAA
Source organism: Candidatus Brockarchaeota archaeon (assembly GCA_017601145.1). GTDB lineage: Archaea > Thermoproteota > EX4484-205 > EX4484-205 > JAAOZO01 > JAAOZO01. The sequence continues at coordinate 65,033 of JAFNIV010000002.1, read as the reverse complement.
GTCGGATATAACTAGAACTGTTCTGGTTGAAAAAGGTGATGAACATAAAAGAAGAATTTTAGAAACTGTAATCGAAGCACATGATGCAGCAATTAGAAAAATTCAAGCTGGAATAAAAATATCAGAAGTTAGTAAAGAAGCAGATATTATAATTGAAAAAGCTGGAATGAAAGATTTTGTGTTACATGGTCTTGGGCATGGTGTTGGTTTGGATATACATGAAGAACCAACCGTGAATTCAAAGAATGAGGAAATTTTAGAAGCAGGGAATGTTGTAACTATAGAACCTGGAATTTACATAAGGGGTTTTGGAGGAGCTAGATGGGAAGACACAATCCTTGTAGAAAATAAAGGGTACAGAATATTAACTTAAAATATTAAGCACCATATCGGCGTTTCCTTCCTTGAAAAGACCTAATTGCACGATAAAGATCAATCTTTCTAAAATCAGGCCATAAAACATCAGTTATGAAGAATTCACTATAAGCACTTTGCCAAATAAGGAAGTTACTAGCTCTAAACTCTCCAGAAGTTCTTATAATCAGATCTGGATCGGGATAACTTAAATGAGAAGTATAAAGATATCTTTCAACGAGTTGCTCATTAATGTCATCCAATTTTATCCTATTTTCTGAAAAAGACACTACAATCTTTTTTATTGCATCAATAATTTCTTGCCTTCCACCATATCCAATAGCAATGTTCAATACAAAGTCATTATTTCTTTGTGTATCTCGTTCAAGTTTTTCCATCAACTTAACAAGATTACTTGGAAGAAGGTTTTTTCTTCCGATAAATTTTACTTTGACATTGTATTTGTTAAATTCATTTGAGCTTGAGATTTCTAGTAATTTTTCATAAAACAAGGAAAGAAGAAGCTCGATTTCTTCATTCGATCTTTTAAAATTTTCAGTTGATAAAGCATATATTGTAACTACCCTTATTTTCAGATCATAAATCCAATTTAAGACATCCCGTAATTTTTCAGCACCTACAAGGTAACCAGTTCTTAAATCAACTCCTTGCTTAGCGGACCATCTTCTATTACCATCAAGTATTAGCGCTATGTGCTGTGGTAATGGCCCATTCTTTATCTGGCTCTTTAGTTCTTCTTCATACAGCTTTGTAACTAAGTTTAAATGTGTCAGTTTTCTGATTAGCTTAAAAAAAGAATCATAAAGCAAAGTTTTAAGAGTATTACCCATTTTGCTACGTAAATGAAGATAAGAATAGTATTAAAACTATTCTTTTTAAGTGAGCTACCACTTTCTAGTGGTAAGGTGAAAATTCTGCTTTAATTATGAAGCTTGAGTATTTTTACAACAAATTTCATTTCAGCAGGCGAATAGGCTATTCCTTCATTTTATTCTAGATGTAGCGCAGCAGCTGTCTGAGTATTTTTTGGCTACCACGACGATTAGCATGAGATTGCTCATAAGTTAATGAGACGATTTAAGTATAAACTTAAGTCGATTCTGAACTAGTGCAGGCTACTAAATTTTCAATTTCGTTCAGTAATTCATAAAGTTCATCTAAAGTAGGAGGTATTTTATCATAGTTACCATTTAAACTATAAAGAAGTACTTTTTCACTTAGTTTTACCATTTTTTGCGTTAGTTCAACTAATTTATCTCCAGCCATAGTCTTGGGCCTTACTAAGACATAGTTTTGTATTTCAAGCTTAAAATAGTTTAGTCTAAACAAAATCACTTTAATACTTCTAAAACGTTTATGCAAACCATTACTACGTAGCGCCGCATAAGCGCGCTCTATACTATTTACAGTAAGTTCAAGTTGTTTTTCGAAAACACTTTCCTGCATCTCTTTATTCCTCAACTTTCTTTAGCTTCTCTTGGTACATTTTTTCTAACTCTTCTTCGGTTGTAGCCTGTTCTGCTTCTTTATCTTCTCTGAGTCTTCCAGTAAATCTTGGAAATCTTATAGCTAAACCAGCATTTTTCTTAAATTTATTTAAAGAAGTAGTATGAACCGGACTTAGTGTTATTTCTGCACCTATTATTTCAAGAACTACCTTTGGAATGAACCAGAAATCAGCCTCCATATTTGAAACTACTCTAGGATGCTTTTCTTTACGAACATATGGTTCAAGTACCTTCTCAAGTCTCGCTAAGTCATCTTCTGTAAATCCAGTTCCAACTTTACAAATTGTCTTAAAAACGTCGTTTTTATTATCATAAACAGACATTAAAAATGACCCATACTTAAATTTAGATCGCTTCCCCATTCCTCTATAAGCACCAACTATAACAAGATCGAGAGTATCTGTTAGTTCTGATTTGTACTCTTTCTTTAATTTAACCCATCTGTAGGATCTAGCGCCAGCCTGATAGTCTGAGTTTATCATTTTAACCATTACACCTTCCATACCATCATCAACTGCCTTCTGGAAAAAATCTTCAAGTTCCTTTGGATTATTTACAATTTTCATTTCGGATAGCTTTGCAAAATCATTTTCAATTATTTGATGACTAAGTATTTCTCTCCTTTTTATGTAGGGTAAATTCAAAAGTGGCTCACCATCAACATAAAGTATGTCGAATATTCTTAAAGCGACTGGAATTTCTTTGGAAACTTTTTCTATATCATATTTTCTTCTTCTTTGCATTAACTCTTGAAAGGGCCTTATTTCTAACGTGTCAGGATCTATAGCAATACACTCCATTTCTATGATTAACTCTTTTGCAACCGTATTTTTAGAAATTAATTCAACAACGTCAGGGTACTGATGAGTTATGTTTTCTAACCTTCTAGAGTAAAGTAATATTTCATTCCCTTTCTTATGGGCTTGAATTCTTTCGCCATCATATTTATATTCTGCGGCGCATGGTACACCGACTTTTTCTATTATCTCTTCAGCTGAGGATAATCTTTCTGCAAGTGCCATCCTTATTGGAACGCCAAGTGTAATCTTTACTTGTTTTAGTCCTTCAAGCTTATGTTTTTTCACAACTAGAGCTATGAACCCAATATCAGGATAAACGTTGTATGCACGTTCTACTTCTTCTCTAAGATCTCTTGAGCCAAGAAAAGTTTCTGAAAGCGCATCTAGAAGAGTCATGTCTGCTAAACCTAATCTTAGTTCTCCCGAAGTTATTCTTACTAAGTATTTTGCTTCTAGTGGAGAAGAGTCTACAAGTAAGCTAACTAAAGCATCTACTTTTTGAGTTATCGATTTCTTCCCACTCATCCTAGCTAAGTCAAGTAGGGTATCATAGCTATCTTTAATAGTAAGTTCTCTTGAGAAAACTAATTTTTTTAATTTTTTATTTTTTAAAAGTTCGTATGCAGCTTCACCTAAATCGCCTTTTTCTTTTAGTTCTTTTTCAACTATAGTTTCTGAGACGCTTGCTGCTTTTGCAACACTTCGGAGTAGCAATCTTGCAGCTATTCCAAGTTCTACCTGCTCATAATCAGGCCTTAATTTACCGAGTAAAAGGTAACAAGCTAAGGGTAATTCGTCTTCGTCTAACTTAGAAAACAACTCCTTTAAAATTGAGACCATTTCAAGTTTCTTTGTTGTAGATTCCAATTTTTGGAGATAACTCGCAAACTCACTAAATTTCATCGTCTTATCATTGCAATAGAAAGCCTAAGTCAATAAATATGTTTTTTGCTATGAGGAGAGATTACTGACTTATCACCATCTAAAGCTTATAGAGTATTTGAAAAGACATTGGTTTTTAACTTTTATGGCGGGAAGTCCCCCAGCTTTCGCAGGGGGATGAAAGCCGAAAAGTGCCTACTACCTAGTAGGCATGGGACAGGCCGAAAGAGACGCCTGCTGAGGGCAAGACCTCCGTAACCCACCTTCCACACGGGTTCCTCGAAACGGCCTCACTTGCCGAGGCCTCCGCTGTGGGTGAGTGGAGAGCGAGTCTGTCCGTGGAAGCAGGAAGCTCCTTGCGATAGCGAGGAGTAGTTCACACTAATAACCTATACAAGCGTTATCTTTAAATACTCCCTTAAGCAAAATAAAGTTAGAGAGTACTAGGTGACGGAAAAGGGTTCGGAAGAAATTAACTTCTTTGAAAAAGAAGATATTTTAAATGAACTGCTCAAAGAAGAACAAAGAATAACAATAAGGCTTGAAGTCAGAAAGTTTAACAAGCCTATGACCATAATAGAGGGCATAAACGAAAAGCCAAATAATTTAGAAAAACTAGCAAGCCGTTTGAAATCTTTTTGCGCGTGCGGGGGAACTACAAAAGATGGAAAGATTTATCTTCAAGGTGACCAAAGGCAAAAATCTAAAGAGTTTTTACAGAAGAATGGATATGGACGTAGCGAAATTACCGTAATCTAATTTTTGCTTTATATACTAAGTAAAAACAAAGGTAAGGTTAGAAAAGAATGATTTTTCTCAACATAAGATTTTTATTAGAAGAAGAGAAAGAAATAAATTTAGGCAATATGGTAAGAAGAGAAGCTAACTATGAATGACGAAGAAGAGTTAGACGAACTTTTAACTTATGCTAAGGATCTTGCAGCTAAAAAAGTTTTGGGTGACATAATATTAAGTGATGACTCAGGGAAAACGCTAAAAAAATGGAGACTTATTTTTGAAGTTTCCCAAAAGGATCTTTCAGAACAAATGAAAATATCACCTTCAGTACTAAGTGATTATGAAAGAGGCAGAAGAAAAAATCCTGGAACGAAGTTTATAAAGAACTTTGTAAAAGCTTTGTTAAACATTGACATAATGAAGGGAGGAAAAAAGGTGGCAGAGCTTTCTAGATCAGAACTTCCACCACCAGGAGTTATTCTTGCTATGAGAGAACTTGCGACTCCACTAAAAATTAGCGCGTTATTCAACGCAACCAACTCTTATTCCTTGGTAGATACGCCGAATACAGAAGACTATATTTTTGGGTATACAGTTGTAGATAGTATAAAAGCAATATTGTATTTTGAGGGAACTGAATTTATGAGACTTTTTGGAAGTACAGCAAAGAGAGCCTTAATATTTACAAACGTTACTCATGGCAGATCACCACTTGTAGCAGTAAGAATTTACCCGTTCAAACCAAGTGCAGTTATAGTACATGGACCTTCAAGTCTGGATCCAGTCGCTATAGAAATAGCAAGAAGAGATAACTTACCTTTGGGATTGTGCAATTTACCATCAGTAAAAGACTTACTTGCGGCTCTTGAAGATTTAGAACTTATAGAAAAAACTAAAAACAAATAAGAAGACTTTAAGTTCAGCTTTTCGACATAAAATTACTTCCAATGTATACTTTTCTATAATCTCAATAATCTATGCGCACTTTCTTTAATTAATTACATAAATTATATCATCTTAGTTTAGTTGACACTTCTACGACTGAAGTTTGAAGATTCTTGCTTCTAGAGTGATCATCATTCTAGTGTTCATTGCCCTTTTCGCTCCCACTTCATTCCATTCCACCTTAGAAGCAAAGAGTGTGCTACCGTTAACTTTCACTTTCACAGAGGCGGGGTATATTTAATACGTCGCAACGTCCCTGTTTCCTGTGGTGTGTATCAGTACTATTTTCGTTGTATTAAAAACCTATCAGCAACTCATCCAAGGTTAAAACTATGGCTTTCTTGCCGAGACTTTTGCAAAGCATCTCAAATTTACTTTGCATTAAATTTTATAAAAAAGATGTTATAAAGCAAGAATTATCCCCTAGACATAAGGTCATAAGTGAAATTCAAGACTAAAATGATAAGTTTATAAACAGTTACTTCAAAGCATTACAAAAGTAAAGCTAACCAGTCTAAAGGAGAGAGAAGATGATTCATAAAAAGTACTTTGAAGAAGCTGAAAAAATTTTGGGAGCTAAACCAAAATTTGTAGCTTCTGCACCAGGAGGAGTGGACCTATTTAACACACACCAAGATTATAAAGGACTACCAGTCGTAGCTGCAGCAGTAAATCTTAGGACTTATGTATATGCAGTTCCTCTAAATGAAGAAAAAATAAAGATCAGCACAACAGAAAGCTTATCTGGAAATAAAGAAATAGTGGAGTACGAGATTGATTTGAAAGATACTTCAAAAAAGGAGAAAAACTCTATAGAATACTTAGCAGCAATTATTAGAGTACTTAAAAGAATGGAAAAAGAAAGTGCAAAAATTAATGGTTTAAAAATTTACATAAGAAGTGATACACCAATAAGCCAAGATATATCAGGAAGTGGAACATTAGAAGTTTCAAGTATGATGTTACTAAATGGAATATTTAACTTAGGACTAGACAAAAAAAGAATAGCAGAATACTCTTTTCTAGCAGAGTCTTATGAAGTAGGTACGCTATGCGGACGAATTGAGCAGTATACTTCAACTTTTGGAGGAATTGTTGTATTGAGGCAAAAACCAACAATAGAAGTAGAAGAGATCAGTAGATTTCCGCTTACGTTAGTCGTTATAAACTCTGGTGAAACTCGACCGGTAGACAGCATACGAAGCGAACGAGAGAATGAAATAAACGAAGGATTACAATTACTGCTTGAGTCACCGATGCTACATAAAACTTTTAAGAAAAAACTTGGGAAAACAAGTTACGAAGTTGATTGGGAGAAAATATCTAAGCAGGAACTTATGAAGTATTTATTTTTAATTCCAGAAACTTCAGCAAAAAGATTCTTGTTTACAATAGATATGAACGTATCAACACAAATTGCAATCTCAATCCTTAAAGGAGATGAAATAAATATTGCAAAACTGAAAGAAATGTTTGATGAAGAAAGAATAAGAAAATTAGAAAAAATGAACTGGAATCCAGAGGTAGTGCTTGGAGAGATAATGAACTATCAACATGAAATATTAAGAGATTCTTATGAAATGTCTACAGAGAAAATAGAAAAAATAAGAAACTATATTTTAGCTTTTTCTCCAGTTCTAGGAATTAAAGTTAGTAGTAAAAAAGCAATAAATAATCTTATAGCCCTTGTGAGAAATAAAGAAGAAGCGAACAACGTAGTTAATGAAGCTCTTGAAGCAGGAGCTACTAGCGCAACTGTAGTTGAAGTAGATAGAGGTGTAGAATTTTATAGTTTTTAATAAAAATGAGGGTTTTAGCGATAGGGGCCTTAACAATCGATTACATAGACTTTTATGGAAAATATAGGGAAGAGATGTTAGGAGGGGGAGCATTCTATAGCGCCATTGCAGCGAGAAAGTTAGGAGCGAAAGTAACATTATTGACTACTGTTGGAAGAGACTTTAATCAAAAATATTTGGACTTAATTGAATCAACTGGAACAGAAGTTTACTTACTTAAAGATGAGGGTACGGTAAAGTTCCTAAACTACTTAATTAGACCAGGATTAAGAAAACAAGAAGTTTTATCTACAACAACCAAAAAAATAATGGAGATACCTTTCGACTTAAAAGAGTTCGAGATAATTCACATAACTCCAGTTTTAGGAGAAATTGACGATGTTCTCGTGGAGTACATTTTAAAAAATAATTTCAAGGGAAAAATATCAATAGAAGTTCAAGGGTTTGTTAGAGAAGATAAAGTTGGTCCGTTGAGGAATATATTTTGGGACTCTAGCGAGAAATGGCTAAAGAGCGCGTTCTCATTACATTTATCTAAGGAAGAGTTACTTTTTGCAGTGAAGAGAAGAATACAAGAATTGATAAAATCTGAAAACAATGAGGGAGCGAATTATGTTGCACTTACTATGGCAAGTTATGGTTCTTTTGTTTTTTCAAAGAATGAACGACATTTTATACCGATACCAAGAGAGCTTATTTTTGAGAATGATGTAGGTTGTGGAGATATTTATTCTATGGTTTTTTCTCTAAAGATTGTTCAAGGAAAAGAATTAATAGATGCAGGATTAGAAGCAACGGCTACAGCCGTGTTAAGAGCTAAATACAGACAAATAAACGAATTCCTCGATGACGATTTGAGTATTGATACGATAAAAAGAAGATTAAAAGAGCACCAAACGTATTATGGGTTAAGTCACATAAACAAAAATGTCCAAAAATAAAGTAGAAGAAGCTCCAGCGTTATTTGTAATAGGTACAGCCGGTAGTGGAAAAACGAGTTTAACTTCAAGTATAGTTGACTGGTTAATTAGAAAAGGAATAAATGCTGAGGCTATAAATTTAGATCCAGGAGTTGAATTTTTACCATATGAACCATTGATAGACGCTAGAGATTACGTAGATGTTTACGAAATTATGAGAACGGAGGGACTTGGACCAAACTCTGCACTAATTCTTAGTATTGACCTACTAGTAGACCATATCGATGAAATGAGAAAAATATTCAATGAATCTACAGCAGACCTCTTTGTTGTCGACACACCTGGACAAATTGAATTGTTTGCGTTTAGAAGTGGTGGATTAGTTCTTGCAGAAGAACTATTTAGAGGGAATAAGGCGATAGCTTATTTGGTTGATGCTGCGTTTTCCTCCGAACCTATGAACTTTATATCAAACTTATTTCTTGAGGCTGCTGTTTACTCTAGGTTCTTGCTTCCAACTATTACGGTAGTAACAAAGGCAGATTTAGTAAGTGAAGACACCATTAAAAAAATTTTTAAGTGGTTTACTAATAAAGAAACAATAATAGATGACGTAAGAAGAATATATGATGCTGAAAAATATTTATATGTAAAGAACGCAGTAAAGTCAATTCCTTCTCTCGGGTTTTTAGAAAAGCCAATAATTACATCTTCTAAAACTTTAGAGGGAATAATCGACCTTTATGCTTCGATATCACGAATTTTCTTTAGGGGAGAAGAAACGAAATACGGGCCTCCATCATAGCTAGGACTAACAGAAATGTTTTTATTTAGGTAAAAAAGAGAAAAACGCAGGAAGTTTGAGCGTAATCCCTGAACTTAACGAGCTACGCCAAGAAGCAAGAGAACTAGAGAAACAACTTCAAGAAGTTAAAAAAACATTAAAAGAAAAAGTAGAACAAAGAAACAAGCTAGTAGAGCAAATAAGAGCCATATCCAAAGAAATAATAGAAAACAGGAAACAAAGAGATGAAAGTAACGCTCAAGTAAAGAAAATAAAAGAAGAAATCAATAAAATAGTTTCAGAACTTAATACATTAAGAAACGAACTAAGAACCAGAGATGCTCTAAGAAATAGACTAAAAGCTAAGTTCAAAATGAGTGAAGAGGAAGCTAGGAAGAGATTAAGCCAATTAGAGTGGAAACTCGTAACAGAGCCGCACAACCCTAAGGAAGAAGCTTTAATAGTTAATGAAATAGAGCATTTGAGATCTATAATTACGTCTTATGACAAACTATCGACGACTACAGAAAAGGAAAAAGAAATAAAGGATAAAATGGTAGAAATGAAGGACAAAGTAACTGAATTAAGAAATAAAAGGAGCTTGCTCATACAGTCATCAGATGCATACCACAAGAAAATCTTGGAACTAAAGAGTACTAGAGAGAACTTGATAAAAGATTTAGAAAAAACGAGAAATGAAATTCAAGAACTAGTAAAACAGAAAAATGACCTCTTTATGAAACTCGTTGAGAAAGATGCAAAAGCTTATCTTTTGATGTCTTCGCTAAGAACACAGAAAGACTACACTAAGGAAAGAAAACTTAAGGAAGAATTAGAAATTAAGAGTAAAATTGCACAAGAAGTAGAACAAAAATTGAAGGAAGGGAAGTCACTTTCACTTGATGAACTAAAGATCTACTATGAGTTAAACCAGAAGCTTCAGTAAAAGAAAAGATTTTATTCCTTCTAGAACTCCTTTGATCTAAGAAAGATAGTTGAAAGAGGAAAGAAAGAGAAAGATTTTAGTACTTTGCGTAGACTTAGATGACGATCTAGGCAATAAGGCAAGCATAAAGACTCCAGTTGTTGGAAGAGGTCCTGTTGTTGATGCTGGCTTAAAGTTAGTGCTTGCAGATCCAGAAGAATCAGATGCAAATGCGATATTTGCTTCCGTGAGAACTTACGATAAGCTCGTTTCTGAGGGTTATGAGTGTCAAGTTGCCATAGTTGCAGGCTCTCAAGAAGGAGAACCTTATTCTTCAATGAAAGTGATTGAAGAAATAAAACAAGTCTCAAAGGCTTATGGCCCAACAGACGTTTTTATCGTAACTGATGGTTTTGGAGATGAAGACATAATTCCAGTAATTAAAGCAAACTTACCCGTTTCAGGTGTAATAAGAGTTGTTGTAAAACATAGCAAATCGGTTGAAGAATCTTATGTAATACTTGGAAGATACATTAAGATGCTATTTACTGATGAAAGATTCAAAAGATACACCTTAGGATTTTCAGGAGTCTTATTGATATTATACTCATTGCTTTCCAGTTTGAATTTGTTGACTCAGGGAGTGTTTATAACAGTATTCCTTTTTGGTTTAGCAATGCTTATAAAAGGATTCAACCTCGATATAAAAATTAAAAACAAGTTTTATACAATTTTTGAAACAGAACTCCCGCTACCTCAATATGTAACAAACATTGCTTTCAGCCTAGTTGGTTATGTATTATTGACATTAGGAACACTTAACGGAATATACCAAGCATTCTTGGCCATTCAAGGATTAAATGCAGTTACAATTATAACAATTATTTCAAACTTCAATCTGATCTTAGGCGCATTCTTTAAAAATGGAGGAGCATACATATTACTAGGGTTGGTGTCTTTTCAGTTATCTAGGTTTGTTGTTACTTGGTATTTAAACAAAAAGGAGACTCAGAATATAATTCTTGTGTTAGTAGCACTTGCTTCATCTTATCCTATGATCTTAGCTTTAGGTGACTTTCTTATAAGTCCAGGAACATACTTAGTAAATATGGCATACTATTCAATAATAAGTCTTGTTACATTCACTATACTTAGTTCTACACTACTTATATCATTCAAAATATTAAAAAAGAGTACAACTACTTAAAAACAAAAAGTATGAAGATCTTTTGCGGTTGCTAGTATACTTCAACTTCAAAGTGCTCTTTACATTTTTTACATACTAAGATATACTTAATTGTACCATCAGGGTACTCTTCAGATTTTTCTACAACTAATTCGTGCCATCCACCAAGCTTGCATGGAACTGATGAGATTTTCTTTATTTCATTTTCAAGCTTTTCATTGTACATATGACATCACCTCATAAAGTACAAGCTAATAGTTTATAAGTTCCCATTTTCCAGATTTCATGGATTTATATCCTGCGTCAATTATAGCATTAACAACGTAACCATCTTCAAGATTTTCTATAGGCATTTTTCCATTTATGAAAGAATTTACGAAATGCGATAGCTCAGAAAGGTATCCATATATTTCATGTTCTCTCCATATCGGAAACAACCAACCTCTTTTTGTTTCTGCTTTTTCTATTACATACCCAACTTTTTCTTCTGGAGCAACAGTAAACATTTTTATTCCAGTTTCTCTTGTTAAATCAATAAATATAGCACCTTCAGTTCCATAAATTTCAAACCTTATGTCTAAACCTCCATGAGCAGTCCAGCTGTTTTCTGATTGACCTACTTCATTGCCTTCATACTTTACTAGAATTATACTACTATCCTCGGCTTTGGTTTGGTGGTACAGAGTAGCACCCCATGCAAATGCACTAACAGGCTTCTTTTTTACTAGTTTTCTATCAACCTCAACACTATGACAACCCATGTCAATTAAAGCACCACCTCCAGATAGCTCAGGATCCCAAAACCATGCAGAGTGGGGACCAAAGTGTGCCTCTCTACTTTTTACTAATATTACGTTACCTATTGCACCTTTGCTAACCATTTCCATTGCTCTTTCCATGTGAGGTGTAAAGAGCATGTTTTCAGCGTAAGCATGTAGTATACCATATCGTTTTGCAGCGTTGAGTGCTTGTTGGGCTTCGGTTAAGTTTCTAGCTAAGGGTTTTTCAACTATAACGTTTTTATGGTTCTCTGCTGCTAAAGCTACTGTTGAAGAGTGCAAATAGTTAGGGAGAGTAATATCAACAGCTTCTATCTCGGGGTCTTTAATAGCTTTTTCTATAGCATCTTCACCATAGTAAGCTTTCTTTAGGCCCCACCTCTTTGCAAAACGTTCGGCGTGAGTTTGATTTTTTGAGGCTACGGCTACTATTTCAACGTTTGGAATTTCCTTAAATGCGGACATGTGAAAGTTTGCTACAAACCCAGTGCCTAGAAGAGCTAACTTTAGAACCATTTTTTCACTCTATAGTATGCGTATAAGAGTATTTATTTGTTTTTGTTCGTCAACTACTTAAACTTATATCATTTTACTTAATAAATTAAAGCTGAGCTTGTATTTGAATCCAGAGTTTTAGAGTCCCACGAGTAAAGTAAAAGACAAACAAAATTTAAAAATTTATATATTTTCTCTATGAATTTAAAAATTATGGCAAAGCTAGCCGTAAACGGCGGAAAACCAATAAGAGAGAAACCATTTCCCTCATGGCCAATATTCGATGAAGAAGAACTAAACGCACTAAAAGAAGTACTGGAAAGTGGTGTTTGGGGAATAGGAGGAAGGAAGAAGAAAGAATTTGAAGACAAATTTTCTTCTTATCAAAATGCAAAATATGGAGTTGCAGTTACTAATGGAACTGCTGCACTTGAGATTGCACTTAGAGCTTGTGGAATAGGATGCGGAGATGAAGTAATAACTACGCCGTATACTTTTATGGCAACAGCTACTGCTATACTTTATGTTAACGCGGTACCAGTATTTGTCGATATAGAGCCGGACACTTACAACATAGATCCAAGAAAAGTTGAAGATGCAATTACAGAAAAAACAAAAGCGATCCTTCCTGTACATATTGGAGGAAGGCCAGCAAACATGGACGAACTTCTAAAGATTGCTGAGAAGAACAATTTATGTATAATAGAGGATGCTTGCCAAGCTTGGGGTTCTGAATGGAGAGGAAGAAGAGTTGGAGCTATAGGTAATATGGGAGCTTTTAGTTTTCAATCAAGTAAAAATATAACTTCAGGAGAAGGAGGAATGATAGTTACTAACGATGAAGAATTATACACAAAGGCTTGGAGCCTTCATAATTGTGGAAGATTACCAGAAGGGGCATGGTATGATCATTATCTTCCTGGTGGCAACTACCGTATGACCGAATTTCAAGCAGCTGTTCTTCTAGTACAGCTTAAGAGGATTGATGAGCAGACAATGAAAAGAATGGAAAATGCAAAGTACTTAAATGGAAAACTAGCGAGGATAGATGGTATAAGTGTACTTAAGGATGATGAAAGAATTACTAGAAGTTCTTATCACCTTTATATATTTAAGTATAACTCTGAAGTATTTGGAGGATTGCCGAAAGAAAAAATAGCAAAAGCTCTTCAAGCTGAAGGCATTCCAGTTAGTGTAGGGTACACAAAGCCTCTTTACAAGGAACCATATCTTGAGTACTTTAAGAAATGCCCACTTTCTTGCTCATACTATGGTAAATCTGTCGACTATTCTAAGTTAAAGTTACCTGTAGCAGAGAAAGCTTGCTATTCAGAAGGACTTTGGATTAGCCAAAACATACTTTTAGGTTCCAGGGAAGACATGGATGACATAGTTGCGGCTTTTGAAAAAATTAAGGAAAATATAAACGAACTGCAATAAAAACTTTATGTAACTTTTGCTTAATTTTGATTATAACAGTTTAGGACTTATTAATCGTGAACTTCCTAACCTTATCAATAAATCTAATTACTTCATCTTGCTAAAACTTATCGAGCTAAGTTAATTTAAATGCTTTAGTCTACTAAAAATTTAATACGAATAACAAAAATAGTTATAAAAATTGATAGAAATTCTAAAAGTAAGATAAAATTGAAAACTTTTTATAAAACTACTTCATAATAAGAAGTATTAGAAACATCCTCACATCGCAAGAAACTTTACTTGTAAAACTTAAGTAAGAAAATTGTTAACTTTTTGATTTAGTATAAATAATGAACTTAAGATAATAAATAATTGATTATAGGCTTTATCAATTCTATTGATTTTATTCTTTCTTTTAGGTAGATTTCTCCTTCTTCAGTCAGTTTGTAAACCTTTCTTGCAGGTCCACTTTGAGGGGTCTCCCACTGAAAAGTAACTAATCCTTTGGATTCTAGCCTTTTCAACAAACCATAAATGAAGCCTTCAGGCACTTCCCTATTAATTAGTTTAGAAAGTTCTTCTTCTATCTGATAACCGTGCATTGGATTTTTACTAAGTATTTTTAAAACAATGAGTGGTAACAAGCCTCCTACAGGCATTATCCAGCTATGCATTGGGCCTCTGTGGAAACGAGGGTGATGAAATGGCATGTTATGAATGCTATGCTTATACTTATAAAGGTTACTTAGGTATCAAAGAAACATTTATATACTGATTATGGGTATCAATGGTACAGAGGTGAAAAGAGATATGGGATGGTACCCAGGATGGAGATGGAAATACCATCATTACTATCCACTAACGCCTGAAGAAGAACTGGAACATCTAAAGTACGTGAAATCAGAGTTAGAACTAAGGCTTAAGTATGTTAATGACAGAATAGCTGAGCTAGAAAAAGTATTAACGGAGAAGAAACCATAAAAAACTAAACGAAGATTTTCAGATAAAACCGAAAAGAAAACTTAAGGAGGTTTTTTTATTTTTTAGCTACATTTTTCTTCTATACTTTTAGATTTTTTTAACATATTTTGTTTTTACGTAAATTTTTGGGATAGCTCAAGTATATTGCTGAATGTTTAATACTCTTTCTGCAACTTTAAAAGTATATCAGTTAAGAGAAGTATCTTAACCACAAAAATCGCTTATAACATAAGACATGAAGTAATTTGGTGTTTTTCACTTTGACAAAAAGGTTTAGTTAAAAAAGGAAATAAAATATTAGAATTGTTTATGCTCAGTTATTAAGCTTATCTTTAAAATAGACAAAATGGGTTGTTATTTTTGTCCACCCATTATAAATTTAATTATAACTTGATTTCCTAATAAGTACTCCATGTTTAGTCTTATCACAGGTTCTCGAAGAACGTTTAAACTTAATCTGTAAACGTGTGGGCGAACGTTTTGAAGGAAATTAGGGTTTATATCAAATGCCAAAAAACGTTCAACTAGCTTAGGCATAGGCTGATACCACAAGTGACTGTACAATACAGCATTTGGTGTAGTTGGGCTTAAATCAGTAAAGTACCAGCCTTCACCATAAGAAGCATCTACAACCTTTAAGAAATAAGACGGTCTAAATTCTTTTGTTCTTATAATCTGGTCATATTCGCTCTTTGAAGTATAATAGTACACGATCATTAGTTTTATATAAAAAGAGAATCAAAAGTATAAATACTTTTTACCTCTTATAGATTTTACCTTATAATTTTATAAAAAGATAGTTGCTTTATTACGAAAGCACTATTTTCAAGGCTTATCGCAGCTTGCAACCTCTTTCTCCTAAATTTTGAGCTTTACTAGCTTCAGTACTCAAGCTACATTATGAGAAACAAGTTGAAAAATATATTACCTAAACATCTTTTAAGCTTTTGATAACTAATCTTAAAAACTGGAATCTTAGCTTTTCTTGTTGAGTTTATTGCTCAAAAAAGTTAAATAATAATCAATCCTAAAAAATATTAAGAAGTTAGATGGGGCTTACGACTTACTTGTTTAAGTATGCATTTAGAGATATGAAAGCTAGGAAAGCACGAACAGTACTGACACTTCTCGGGATAACAATAGGAGTGGCTTTTATGATAATGCTGAGTAGCTTAACTGCCTCAATGAAAGAAAGAGTAAAGATGGATGTAGAATCTTTATTAGGTTCTGCAATAATTTTTTCAGATAAAGATGTAGAACCAATTCCAATTTACGTAGGAGGAGAAATAAGTAAAATACCAGGAGTGAAAGAAGTTGTACCAATTATTCTTGGAGGATGCATAGTTAAAGGATCGGGAGCACTTTTGTTGGGAGTACCAATTTCAGAGATTCCTTCTTTTGTACCTATGCCAACAGGTAGACTCCCAACTTCTGACTCAAGTTATGAGTTCCTTACAACTGATATTAGCGCGCAACAGATGAATGTAAAAATTAATGGAACTATAAAAGTCATTACACAAACAGAGAGATCAGGGGTTAGTTTAAAACTTGTAGGCACTACAGAAATAGGAGGATTCTTTCAAGGTTTAGCAGCAGGCAAAGGGGCTGTAATTGTAGTTGGTCTTGAAACAGCTCAAAAATTGTTAAGTTTGAACGGTTACGTTACATATTTTGTCGTAAGGCTCAACGATACTACTTTTGCAGACAATGTTATAACTGCAATAAAGTCAATAAACCCCAGAGCGAAAGTTTTAACAGAATGGGACTTATTAAAGGGTTTGACAAACATTCTAGATACTATAGATGCACTTATGATAGCAATTAGTGGGGTTAGTTTAACAGTTGCGGGTCTTAGCACAATGAATGCCATAACGATGAGTGTTACAGAAAAAAGAAGAGAAATTGGAGTTTTAAAGTCAATTGGAGCAGAACAATGGCATATATTGTTTATATTTTCTTCGCAAGGAATAATGTTAGGAGTTTTTGGCGGCTTTCTTGGAGGAATACTAGGGTATATTGGAGCCTATTGTCTTGTAGATTATATTTTGCCTAATTATATAATAAAAAGTTTGAGTTTTCCGTTCGTATTTGATGCACAATCCTACATGAAAGGATTCATAGTAAGCATACTAGTTAGCTTTACTTCAAGTTTATTGCCTTCTTATGAAGCTAGTAAAGTAAGGCCAATAGAGGCGTTAAGATATGAATGAAAAATACGCACTAGAGTGCATAAACGTAGACAAGTATTACATAATGGGAAGTTATAAAATATATGCACTAAGGAACGTAAACATTAAGGTAAACTATGGAGACTTAGTTTCCATAGTTGGGCCTTCTGGCTCAGGTAAATCGACACTTCTTCATGTAATAGGAACATTAGATAGACCTAGCAAAGGTGCAGTAAAAATAGATTCTATTGATGTCACAAACTTTAGTGAAAGTGAGCTCTCTAGATTTAGAAGAGAAAAGATAGGATTTGTATTTCAGTTCTTCAACTTAGTAACGTATCTAACAGCAGTTGAGAACGTTGCTCTGCCAATGCTATTCTCAAGAAAGTACAACAGTAAGGAAGCAGAAATAAGAGCAAAGTTACTACTTTCATTAGTTGGATTACCAGAACAGAGGTTTAAGAACACACCGAGACAACTTTCTGGTGGCCAACAACAAATGGTAGCGATAGCAAGAGCCTTAGCCAACGATCCTGCAGTGATTTTAGCTGATGAACCAACTGGAAACCTTGATCTAGAGTCCACATCTAAATTTTTATCTACAATAAGATTTCTTAACGAAGTAACAAAGAAAACTTTTGTTATAGTTACACATAATGCTGAGGTTGCAACTTTTACAAAGAATATAAAATTCATTAGAGATGGAATAATATATGAAAAGCCACCAGAAGATTTCTTAAAGATGAAAGTTTTAGAAAGTGAAAATTTTTTGAATAAGGACGAAGGAAAAATATATAAATCAATCATAGACTTTGAAGAAGAAGTTGTAAAACGACGATTTATAGATGGAGAAATTGATGAGGAAACATTGGAAAACGAAATACGAGAAATAGAGCAGAAAAGAGAGACTCTTAGGTTATAAGATAATTAACTGTTTTAAGGTAACTTGATTCTACTTAATATTTTATTTAACTTTTTTCTTCTTTTGGATTTTTGGATTAAAGATTTGGAATACATTGCTACAACAACAAATCCAGCAACTATACAAATTGGAACTAGCAAGTATTGATAGTTAGTAAATGATTCTTGCTTTTTAGAAGGGTTAAAATTAAATTGATTTTTTGAAATGTTTACGTTTGCTATATTGTATTGTACTATATTAGCAAAATAATTTTCCTCCAAGTCATTTACTTCTCCTACTCTGGCAATTACAGTAACATAACTGCTAGAGGAGCCCAGAGTTATGTTTAATGGAACTCCATTAAGGTCAAAGAGACTTTCTTTAGTTTCTTTAGCAAAGTTAAAAATTGGAATTACTATAGGTTTATCTGAATTGTTATAGAGTATTAAATACTGAATAAATATAGAATCTTTTTTAAAAGCACTTGTTATGTTCTCTTGAAATATTTTTCCGCCCCCATTTATTGTAGCTATATAATTTTCATCTAAAATTTCAGGAGAAATATAAATCAGTTCTTTTTGCTTATTATCTAAGCTTTTTATCTCATTTCTTACATTTTCTAGATTTTTTTCAACATCATTAATTTTATTCATGAGTTCATTCAATTGGGATTGTGTAGTGTTTATTTGAGCTTCAAGGTTTCTAGTTGCGTTTTTTATGATATTACTTTGTTCAATATTCATTTCGCCAGCTTTTACTAAAGAATTGCCAAGCGTCACCAATGAACTTTTAAACGAAAGTATGTTATTCTTCATACTTGAAAGAGAAGAACTTAACTTTAGAACTTGGTTTCTAACAGTACTTAGAGTATTTTTCAAATCTTCAGCATTAACCTGAGATAAGAAGTTTAGAGTATTGTTCAATATGCTTTGCCTTTGTCTAGCATTTCTTATCAATCCATTTACTATATTAATTGAATTTAGAACGCTTTGCTTTAACGAGCTATTTGTAGTGTAGTAATAGACATAACTTAAAGTTTGGTTTAACTCTAGCAACTGCAAAATGTCTGAAGCTTGAGAAGAACTAATGCTTTGTAAGCTGTTTCTTGCTTCTTGCAACAATTCTGGTAAATCACTTATGAAGTAACCAACTTGAGGCGTACTTAAGAAACTTGCTGCAGTACTTACTGAAGAAATTACCACATCAAGGTCCAGAATAGTATTATCAAGATTCTTTGCTGCAGATGTTAAATTTTTTCCTATTAGTTGAAGAGTTTCCCCTTCTAAACTTAATGAATTAGCCAAGAAATCTAGCTTATTTTTGAATTCTGTAAAAATACTTAGTGAACTATTTACCGAATAATAGCTACTATTTAAGAAATTAAGATAATCGCTTAAGCTTTTATTAGCATTTAATAGGGCATCCTTAGCTTTATCAAGTTGATATGACGAATAAGAAAGAGTATACGGAGATAAGCTGATTGTACCCCAATCACTAAAGTTTTTTACTCTTGCATTAATACTTATTGTAGTAGTATTGCTTACAATTAGAGTCCAACTATAAGTACCTTCTGACGTTGAAGAGTTTGGTTGCGGAGTTATATCTTTAACTTCTAAAAACTGACTATTGAGTTCAGCTGAAAAAAGTACAGGAATTTTAAGGTTGCTTAAGTAACTATTAGAAGCTTCATTGTTGGTTATTGTAATGTTCCAACCTATTGAATCGTTAACATTAAGGCTCAGAAACTCATAGTTTTTAAAGTAACTTAGCTTTGGGATTCTTGAATTAACTAATAAGGCACAATTAACTCCTATGGGGGGTACTGTTGGCTTAGCTTTAATTTCTATGGTGCTATCTCCACTTGGTGCACTTACCATTAAATCAACTATAGTTAAATTACCGTAGGTTCTAATGTTAACAATACTTGCATTACCTTCACTGATTTTTATTGAATCTGGAACAACATTTTTCAAAACAATTTTAACCATTAAAATGGAAGCACTGCTTTCTTGGTTGCTTATGTAGAGTGTATAGACTAAGGATTCATCCTGAGTAAGTTTTACAGGATCTATGTTAACATTATAAGAAATTACTCCTCTTAGGTGTATTGAACTTTCAGCTGATACTAATTCAGTAAATAAGGACAAAGAAATTAGAAAAAAGGCTAAGTTCTTTAAAAGTATATTAGTTGAGTAACGTATTTTCATAAAAATAGCACTTAAGACAATTAAAACAGTGAATGTCTTATTTAAACATTTCTAAAAAATACAAGCAATTTTATGGTATTAAGAGTTTTAAAATTGCTTCTTGAACATAAAGTTTATTTTCAGATTGCTGAAAAACTACAGAATGAGGACCATCTATAACATCATCTGTAACTTCCTCATTTCTATGAGCAGGCAAGCAATGCATAAATATAGCATCCTCTTTTGCTTTTCCCAAAAGATATGAGTTCACTTGATAATTAGAAAAAATTCTTCTTCGCTCTTCTCTTTCTCTTTCAAAGCCCATTGAGACCCAAACATCAGTATAAATGACATCAGCTTCTCTTACTGCTTCCAATGGATCGTGCAAAATCAAAAGTTTTCCTCCCTGATTATCAGCAATCTCTAGTGCTTTCTTTAACAACTCTTTGTTTGGTTCGTATCCAACAGGTGTGCAAAGAGCAACTTCCATTCCAAGCATGCTTCCAGCCAACATTAAAGAATTTGCAACATTGTTACCATCCCCAACATAGGCAATCTTCAATCCTGTAGTTTTTCCTTTTATTTCTTGGATCGTAAACATATCTGAAATAGCTTGACAAGGATGTTCTAAGTTGGAAAGAGCATTAATTACAGGAATTGAGGAATTTTTAGCCAATTCAACTAAACTATCATGGGAAAAAACCCTTGCTGCAATAGCATCAACATATCTAGAAAGAACTTTTGCTGTATCTCCAATGGTCTCACCACGTGAAAGTTGGAGTTCGTTTGCACTTAAGTAAAGAGAATTTCCACCTAATAAATACATAGCAACTTCGAATGAAACTCTTGTTCGAGTGGAGGGCTTTTCGAACAAGAGAGCTAAAGTTTTCCCCTTAAGATCTTCTCTTACTTTCTTTTTTAGTTTAGTTTCATCTTTGAGTACCTTTGCCAGTTCGAAAATTTTTTTAAGCTCTTCTGGATTTAGATCCAGAACAGAAAGAAGATCCTTTTTCATAGTTTATTGCCTTTATTTTTTAAGTTTATAAATGTTAAGCTAAGAATCCTTAACTTAGTATATTATGATTTTAGTCTAAAAATTTTTGTCTTTTTGTTTTCCTAATAGCTATAAAACAGGCTTATTAGGGATTCTAATTTATTGCTTTAGTCTCTACTAAATATTCTTTGTTTTTCTTCGATTATGAAATTAGGCTTTCAAAGTTTGAACTTTAACTATTTCCGAGTTTAAGTAAGATGTTGCCTCCAAACCAAAAAATGTTTACCTTTTCCATTGAAGGAGCTAAAAATACAAAACTTTGCACACTGCATATAAGAAACATGAATTTCTTTGAAGAGACTATTTTATTCTTTTTTTAATCTCATCTTCTAATGATCCTTTAATTTCTTGCAGCTCATACTTAACTTGAACTAAGGGCTTATTCAGTTTTAGTAATCTTTTTATATTTACTGGTGTTCCACTTACAACTACTTCAGCAGGAGATGAATTTAAAGAAATTTCTAAGTCTTTTATTTGTTCTTTACTATAGCCTACAGCTGGCATTGACTTTAGATGGTGCTTATAGTTTTCTATTAGGCTTTTTACTTCGCCTACCGCATAAGGAGTAGGATCTAAGATTTTAATAGAACCATTACTCAAGGCAGCAATATAACCTGCTCCATATTCAAGTTCACCATGTGTTAAAGTTGGTCCATCATCTACAGCAATTGCAACTTTACCACGAATTAGTTCCGGTTCATCAACTAGAAGTTTAAGCTCAGCTTCTATTATCTCAGCTTTAGGATTCAACTTCTTCACATTATTTTTAACTTTTTCTACGTTCTCTTTAGGAGCAGAACTAACTTTACTTATTACTATGACATCAGCCATCCTAACGTTTGTTTCTCCAGGATAGTACATGACTTCATGTCCAGGTCTAAGAGGATCAACAACAGTAATAATGAGATCAGACTTGAAAAAAGGAAAATCATTGTTTCCACCATCCCATAAAATTACATCAGCTTCTTTCTCAGCTTCTCTTAAAATCTTTTTATAATCAACACCAGAATAAACTATATTTCCATTCTCGATATGAGGCTCATACTCTTCTCTTTCTTCTATTGTACAATTGTATCTATTAAGATCGTCTATACTTTCAAATCTCTGAACCACTTGCAACCTCAAGTCACCATATGGCATTGGATGTCTAACAACAACTACTCTTTTACCCATTTGCTTTAGTATTTTTGACACCTTCCTAGTTGTTGGACTCTTTCCAGAACCTGTTCTTGAAGCTACGATAGAAATAACTGGCTTTTTTGATTGCAGCATCGTATCTTTTGGACCAAGAAGAAGGAAAGAAGCTCCGGCAGCTTGTATTTCTGAAGCTTTATGCATAACGTATTCATGAGAAACATCTGAATAAGAGAAACAAACTAGGTCAACATTCTCTTTCTTTATTAATTCCACTAACTCTGATTCTGGATATATATTTATTCCATTAGGATATAATGGTCCAGCTAGCTCAGGGGGATATTTTCTATTTTCGATGTTTGGAATTTGAGTTGCTGTGAAAGCAACTACCTTATAGTTTGGATTGTTTTTAAAGTAAACATTAAAGTTATGAAAGTCCCTCCCTGCAGCACCCATTATGATTACTCTTTGAGTCATCGCCACTCACATACTAATAATCTGCTTTACTAATAACTGTTTTGCTTTCACAAAACCTCAATAGAAGACCTTTGATTTTTAGCAATAGGATGAATTGTTAAAAGATTTAAATGATTTATTTTTAAATTTAATGTTATAATTTCTTATTAAACTCATATCCTCAATGAAATAAAGCTTGTAAAAATTGAAGAAGCTAAATAGTCATGAAAAACACCAACAAAAGGCTAGAAAAGTCTATCTTTTTAATTTCATCTACATAGTTGTTATGTTTCTTAAGTTTCTTAACTTTCCGAAATACAATAAGCCTACTTCTTCATCAACTGCTAGAACTTTAAAATCGTCTAACAAAGCATACTCTTTAAGAACTGGAGAAAGAAGTTCTTCTTTAGGTAAGAGATTTACCTCAGATCCTGTTGAGATATACGAAAAAGCAGGTAAGACAATTAGGTTTCTGCCATCAACCAAATTACCATAGAGAAAACATTCTAGTTTGTCTTTTACTCCAAGCTCGTCGAACAATGCAATTGAAGGATGCTCATGCCCTATTATCATTGTATCCCAATCTTCGTCAAAAAAAGACTTGGGTAAAACATGACCATGAGTTATCAAATA
This sequence comes from Candidatus Brockarchaeota archaeon, assembly GCA_017601145.1. Taxonomy (GTDB): domain Archaea; phylum Thermoproteota; class EX4484-205; order EX4484-205; family JAAOZO01; genus JAAOZO01. The sequence continues at coordinate 41,962 of JAFNIV010000002.1, read as the reverse complement.
TTTGTTTATCTTTATTTCATCAACAACTTCAAGTTGAAATTTCTTTGTTATTCTAGTAATGAATGTATCATGATTTCCTTTTACAATTGTTATATTTTTAAACTTAGTTTTAATATAGTCAAAAAAATTGAGGACTTCCTTGTATTCGTGGTACGAAGTTTCAGAAAATTCATACTTTATATCTCCATTTAGAACCAATGTTTTAAACTTAAATTCAGACAAACGTTTCAGAAGGATGATTTCTTTTTCGTATTGAACTTTTGGTAAAAATATTCCCTTTTCAGCCATTGCAACTTCATAGCCTAAATGAAGGTCTGAAATTACTATTGTGCTTATGTCAGATAAAAATAAAGCTGGAATAGAATCGTAAACTTTTACATTTTTAAAAAGTTCATAGAACTTTTTAGTTTCCATTACCCTAACGCCGAAATTTTTTCCATTATCTTTTCATGTAACTCAAGAAGTCTTTTCTTCTTATCCCTCATCAGAACAACATCCTCTTCGCCAAGTATAATTAAGTTATGAGCAAATGGTGAAGGTATGTTTGTTTCGATTATTCTTATTTTTAGTTTTCCTTCTTTAATCCAATCTAAAACTAACTTCGCTCTTTTTAGATCCATGACATCTTGAAGGATTTCTCTGTATGTTTCTTTTAGGACGGGAAAATTTGGATCCTTATTCTCAATTATATTTAAGATCGTTTGAGAACTAAGTTGTTGTTTGTTAACGCTTATTTTATATCCTTTATAATTTCTTAAGACTAAGAAACTTCTTGCAGCACAATGTCTAAATCTACGTTTCATAAGCTCAGTTCTTCTTACGTTGTCTTTTAGAACACTTTCTAAATCCATTGATTTTGACTTTTCAATAAGTTTTTGTAAGTTTAAATTATAGGATCTTGGCATTATTAGTGCAAATCCAGTATCACTTATGACTATTCCAATGTTTTTTCGTAACTCGTCAGATACAATAATGGAGAAAAACCTAGATAAAGCATCGTTTACCCTCCTTCCAAAGAGTGCATGGAAAACTAAGTAACTTGCCTTTTCATCTTTAGTTTTCTCTATAAGAATTTCCATGTATCCAGGAATAGTTTTAGTGTAAAGATATTGTTCTTTAAAGTAGCTATATACTTCGTTTGCAACATCTTTGCTTACTGAAAAGGAATTTTTCAACCATTCTATAATTTCTGATTTTATCTTCCCATTAACTAACATATTTTTTAGGTTTTCTCTAAATTTTTGAATTTGTAAGGCTAACTCAAAACTTAGTGGTAACATTTCTGAGAACCAAGAAGGTATTGTTGGAGTACTACCCTTTGGAGCATGTTCTACATAACATTTCATCGCTCTAGCATACCTAAACTTGTATAGTTTTCCTCCAAGCACAAAAATGTCATTAGGCCTTAATCTTTCTAAAAAACTTTCTTCAATACCACCAATGAACTTCTTACCCGGAAGTTTGTAAACATCAACTTTTACTTCGTCTGGAATTGCACCAATGTTTAAATAGTAAATCACTCGAGTGTATTTACCTCTTTTTCCAAAAGTTTTATCTGAAGGATCAAACCATATTTTTCCATAAACTTTTCTGTCTTCTAGTTCTACATATTCACCAGCAAGGTATCTCAGTAAAGATATAAGTTCATCTTCTGTTAAATCTCTGTAGGCATAACAAGACCTAATTAAACTTAAGGCTTCTTCAACTTTCCATTTTTTATAAAGGGACATTCCAACTATATGCTGAGCAAGTATGTCAAGTGGTTTTTTGGGAACTTCGATGCTGTCCAAGTTTCTTGACCTTGCCTCTTGAAGCATAACGATTAATTCTACTAATTCATCCCTATCCATCGCAATAAATATGCCTTTTGCAACATCTTTAAATCCATGCCCACTTCTTCCAACTCTTTGTATTGCTCTGCTAACACTCTTAGGCGAACCAATTTGAATCACTTGATCAATGAATCCAACGTCTATGCCTAACTCCAAACTTGTTGAGCTTACAACTGCTTTCATTTGACCATTCTTTAGCTTATTTTCAACCTCAAGTCTAATGTCTCTTGACAAAGAGCCATGATGAGCACCTAGATTTTGATCATTGTATTTATTACTCCATTTTTCTTTCAAATGAAAAACAACTCTTTCTGTACCACTTCTAGTATTAGTGAATATTAGAGTTGTTTTTCCTTTTGATATAGCTTTATCTAGAATATTGTATAAGGAATCATTAAGTTCATCTGCAGAAGAATACACAAGGTTTTTCACAGGTGTTATAAGTTTCAAGTCATATTTTTTATCCCAGCTTACATCAACAATGTAGCACTTGCGAGGAGCATTGTTTTCATAACCAACTAAGAACTTAGCAGCCTCTTCTAGTGGGAAAAGAGTTGCCCCTAGTCCTATTCTAACTATTTCATGACTTACTAAGTTTTGAAGACGTTCTAAGGATAGGCTAAGATGAACTCCTCTTTTATTCGACGCTAATTCATGAATTTCGTCTACTACCACCCACTTTACAGTTTTTAAGAAAATAGAAAATTTAGGAGCATTTAAAATAACAGCTAAACTCTCGGGTGTTGTTATTAAGATATGAGGTGGTAATTTTAGTTGATTTTGCTTTTCTGAGCTTGAAACGTCACCAGTTCTAAGAGAGATTCTTATCTCTGGTAAATTTATTCCACTTTCTGAAGCAAGTTTTCTAATTTCAGTTAATGGAATCGTTAGGTTTTTCTTGATATCATTGTCCAAAGCCTTTAGTGGCGAAATGTAAACAACGTAAATTGAATCTAGTAGTTCTCCTTTTTCTCCCAGTTTAAAGAGTTCACTAAGTATTGATAAGAATGCAGCTAGGGTCTTCCCTGAACCCGTAGGACCAGTTATAATCACGTTTTTTCCTTCAGAAATTAGCTTTAGAGAAAATCGCTGTGGCGGAGTTAAGTCTTCAAAATTTTTCTCAAACCAAGCTTTAACGTAAGGCTGAAGGACAGATAAAGATTCCTTTTTGCCAAATGGCTTCTTTAGGAAAATGAAGTTATCTTCTAAATACGAACTCATTGGTAGCATAACCAGCTTTGTATGAGTTGTTGTTAAAATAACGTTATAAAAACTTTTTCAATTTAAAAACTATATTATAGTACAAACATTCAAATATGTTTGTACTGGCCTTAAGTTTGGCCCTATCTTTTCCTCTAGCTACTTTTCACTCCATCTAAAAATGTTTAAGTTTTAGCTATTAAGAGTTGAAACTCCAAGTTTTCTGAAACTCATTTTATAATTTTATGAGTTACACAATAGGTATTTTCTCTATCTTAAGAATTTCACAGGAACTTTAGTACATGTTTATTAAACTTAGGTAAACAAAAATGTTTTTAAAAAACTGTCAGTAGTTACAGAACTACGTTTTAAGTTTAGCTTTTCTTAGCTTATCAAGTTCAGCTTTGTACTCTCCAGAATCCATAGAAGCTTTAATTTCACTTAGAGAGTCATAGATTTCTTTAAAGTATCTATGATCATCTTCTAAATAGCTTCTAGAAGATATTTGCTTAGTTCTTGCCCATAGTTCCAGCCCAGCATCTCTTAGGGTAAAAGATAGAATAGAGTGTCTTTCTTCTTTTAGTCTACTACTGTACTTACTAGAAATTCCAATTAATGTGTCAGATGCTTCCTGAATCTTGTCCAACTTCCTTTTATTTATGCCTTCAAGGAGTGAAGCAAGAGCAAGTCCTAAGTCATTTGAAACTAAGACAATTAACTCCTCAAATGAGTCTGACAAGCCATAATTTCTTTAAGTATAAATAAAATAGAAAATTTAAGTTTTTCCTTTTTGTTCAGCAGGCCATCTTATCTTAAGAATCGTTAATCCCAACCATCCAATTAACCCAAAAAACAGAATTACAAAAAGGGTAGAAGCTATCATGACGGCATACTTCCACAAATCGTTTAAAATAAGGTAAAAGTATGAAAGTAAACCTAGAACTGAAAGGCAAACTAAGACGATGCCCCAAATTTTATATGAGATGTTCGTCATAACTCTATTTTTGAATTGTAGGAATAAAAACTTTTTAGAAGAAAATTAAACAAAATCTTGATTTTCTCTCACTTGCTCAAGCTCTACAACCATTCCAAATCTTCTCCCTACCTTTATTAGGTTTTTTTGAACTTTTTTAGTGAAGTCCTTCATATACCTTGTTGGAATGGAGACCTTGATCTTTCTTCTATCGATTTCAACCTTGTATTCTTTAATGTAACCACTCATTGCTTCTTCGACTGCTTCGTTTATCGCTTTCTCCTTTTGAGATTTAGCATTATTTATAGGCACTACAAAAGTTTTTTCTCCGAACACATAAAGCTCGTATTCGGGCTTTCCAGTGAAGAGGTTTGTCATTATTACAGTAGGGCGTGCTAGATCAGCCCTTGCCAAGCCAACTGGCGTCTTGACAGCAGTTTCAAGCACATAAACAGATTCAACTTCTCCTCTGTTCATGAACAGTATAGTGTCTATAATTGAGGGCACAAGGCCTAAGTCAACTCTATGAATAAACCTTTGAACAGCATCTATTGCAGAAGTAGCATGCACAACTCCAACCATTCCAATTCCAGTTAACCTTAAATCTATAAACAAATCAAAGTCAGGGTCTGTTCTAAGTTCATCGAAAATGGTATAGTCGGGACGACTTAAAAGTAGGACATCATGTATTTCGTTGGGAGAAGCAGCTGTTTTTGAATACTGAGTTATATCTGGAGGTAATTGTAGATCTCTTGGACTTTCTACTGTTTTTACGATCTTACCTTTTGATCTATAGAATTCAGCTAAAGCTTGTGCAAACGTTGACTTTCCCATGCCTGGTGAACCTGCAATAAGTATTCCTTCTGCTCTTTGTTCAATTCTATTTATAACTATTTGAGAAAGGCTATAGTCCATCAAAGACTTCTTTACAATCGGCTTAACTGCAGTTATTTCCAATCCATCTGAGAAAGGAGGTCTTGTAATGACTATCCTATAGTCTTTAAGTTGAACTATTGTCGATCCAGGTTTATCGATCTCTATGAATGAAGTACTATCAACAGAAGATGATTGAACTGCCGCCATTATTTCTAGCACTAGCGATTCGAGTGCTTCTCTACCTATTGGTTCATGAGAAACCTCTTCAAAGACCCACTTACCAGGTACTCCTTTCTTGACTTTTGGGGTCACATTTTCTTTTAAATGAACTGACATTACACCAGGCTTAAAGAAGTCGTTTAAAGAAATTTTCTTACTTGGTTCAATATAGACACATCTTATACCCATAGCGATGCTTGACTTATAGAGAAGGGGATCGCTCGTTAGTAGTGTAGCTTTTGTGTTATAAGCTATTTCTCTTGCAGACTCTTTTGGGTCATTGTCTTGATTTCTGGAGCGAATAAAATTAACATCTATATTTAGTTTATTAGCAAATTCGATTAAGTATCTTAAGCCTTTAATACCAAGTTCATCACCGAACTTCGCCCTCTCTTCAAAACTCTTAACAACTTCAATAGGTATTATAATTTTTCTTATAAGAACTTCATTAGCTCCAAGTATTTTTTCAAAACTTCTAGTATATATTGAAGAGGGTTCAATGACAAAAAGAGCCTCTGTATCTTTTATTTTTTCACTCAATTTATGCACTCTTTGTCTAAGAGCTGAGAAAAATAACTTAATAAACTTTATCCCATTTATTTTTTCTTTTAAAATGATAAAAGCAAAGTTCGACTATTGTACTTGTGTATTTACAAAAAATAAAAATGAATAAAAGAAGAAGATATGAGTAATTCTTGATGAAAGATGAGTAATGACATTGAGATGGCAAAAGTTCTTGCTGCAAAAGAAGCATTAAAATATATTGAGGAGTCAAAAATAATAGGAATAGGAACTGGTTCAACAGTTGGAGTACTTCTAAAAGAAATAAAGGAAAGAGGATTTAGAGATAAGGTTTTTGTTCCATCTTCTTTGGAAACAGCCTTAGTTCTTTCAAGCTATTGCTTAAACGTAGCAAATACAATTTCTGTTAAAAAGATAGAGATTTACTTAGACAGCGCTGATGAAGTAGACCAAAATATGAACATGATAAAAGGAGGAGGTGCTGCCTTAACAACCGAAAAAGTATTGGCATACTTCTCTAAAAAGAAGGTGTTCTTAGTAGACTACTCGAAACTTGTAAGAAGGTTGGGAGAAAGGCAACCTTTACCTATAGAAGTAATTCCTCAATTTACGTCAATGGTACTAGAAGAACTGCAAGAAAGAGGCTATAAAGCAACGGTTCGTACAGCTAGTAAAGCAAAATACGGACTTATAATTTCAGACTTAGGAGGAGCGATAATAGATGTTACATTACCAGAGGGAAAAGAATTAACTGAAGTTGAAAAAGAGCTAAAAAGCATTCCTGGTATCATAGAAACAGGTCTTTTTCTAAACATGGTAGACATACTTATAGTTGGGTGGAAGAACAAAGTAGAAGTGCTTAAAAGGTAATAGTTTCATTTATTAATCGCTCTTTGTAAACTTAAAATGAAAAAGAAGAAATGAAGATGCTAATTGGAACTTCTGGATGGAATTACAAAGAGTGGATAGGGCCGTTCTACGATGACGACAAAAAACAATTTTCGTACTACTCTGAAATTTTTCAAACAGTAGAAATTGACTCAACTTTTTACAGTTTTCCAAGTCTTTCTTTTATAAGTGGTCTTTCTAGGATTGCACCAAGGGATTTCAAGTTTTCCATGAAGGTTCCAAAAGAGATTTCACATAAAAAATTGTTAGACATAAGAAAAGATACTTTAGAGGATCTTGATAAATTTCTTAAACTTGTTCAACCCTTGAAGGAGAGTGGAAAACTAGGAGCATTACTGATACAGTTACCTCCAAAAAGTAAAGGAGAGCTTCTAGAAAATTTCACTAGTTTTGTAAGTTGTTTAGATACAAGCAAATATGATTTTGTGATTGAATTTAGAGATAAATCGTGGATTCAAGAAGACACGTTTAAAATTTTAAAGAGTTACAACGTAGGATACTGCATAGTAGATGAACCTCTCCTTCCACCTGTACTTGAAGTAACAAGCAATTTAGCGTATGTAAGATGGCATGGAAGAGGGGAAAGGCCTTGGTACTATTACGAGTATAGAGAAGAGGAACTTAAAGAATGGAGGGAAAAAATAGGGGAAATTAAAGATAAAGTGGAAACTTTGTATGGATATTTCAACAATCATTTTAGAGGCTATGCGCCAAAGAATGCTCTACAAATGATAAGAATTTTAGGAATAGCAAATGAGAAACAAGAAAAAGCACTAAACAAAGTACTAGGGTATTTTGAAAGTACTGCCATAGAAGAGACGAAAAAGAAAGGATTTAATGCGTTAAACAGCGAAAATGTAGATGACATGATTTTAGTGTTTATAGACAAGAAGAGATTTGAAAGAGCTAAAGAAGAAAAAAGTAAAGTTGAAATACTAGAAATGAACGAAAACAAAATTAAGGGTAAAGTAAAGGAATATGATTTTGAGATAAGAGTTAATGAAAAAAGAATAATTCATCACTGCGAGGATTGGAAGAAAAGAGCGAGCACAAAACAGTTTTGTAAACATATTGCTAGTGTATTCTTATGTTTACCTGAAAATACTTCGAAAGAGATACTAAAAAAGATTGTAAAAGACTTAGATGAGTGGAGTTTTGTTTTTAATTTTAAGTAAACTAACTCAATACAAGAAACTAATTTGATTAAATTAGGGGATTGTTGAAGTAAGTATCAGCTTAAAGTTCGACAAAATGTTAGGAGACGTTAACTACTAAGAAAATCTTTTTAAAATATTAATGTTTTAATTCAGCCTGATAAAGAGTTGGAGAAGTTGCTTGCCTATAGTAAAGATGTAGACCTCAACATAGAAAAATTCTTGGTTCAAAATATTCCGATTGAGTTTAAGGAAGCAATGCTTTACCCTATTAAAACTGGAGGAAAGAGAATCAGGCCCACTTTAGTCTTACTAAGTGCTCAAGCGGTAGGTGGAGACATAGCGTCTGCTCTACCTGTTGCTGCAGCTTATGAAATAGCTCACAATACTACTTTAATTTTTGATGATATAATAGACAAGGGAGAAACAAGGAGGGGAGTACCAACACTAAGAAAGGCATTTGGAGAATTGACTTCGCTTCTTGTTGGGCTAAAGTATAGAGAAGCAGTAGTGAGAGCTTTAGAGGAGACCCCACAGTTTCTTAGACTAATTAAAGTTCTATCAAGAACCATAGATGAAATACTTGAAGGCGCTATGCTTGAAGTATTATTTGAAAGAGGAATAAGAGAAGACGATCCATTTATCAACTCAAAAAGAAGAGCAAACATTAGTGTAGAGGATTACCTTTACATGGTAGACAAAAAAACAGCTGCTCTTTTTAGAGCAAGTTGCGAGTCTGGTGCGATAGTTGGAGGAGGTACAGAAGAAGAAATAACTGCACTTAGGAATTATGGAACCAATCTTGGTGTAATGTTTCAGATCACAGATGACTATCTTGATATATACGGAGACGAAGAACTCATAGGAAAAAGTGTTGGTAAGGACATAATGGAACATAAAATTGCGAACATTGTTGTGCTACTGTCGATGAAAGAAATGGATGATGAAAGCAGAAATAAGTTTATTAGAATGATATCAAAGCAGGAAGTAGCAAAGGAAGAAATCTTAGAGGCTATAAAGATTATAAAGAGTACAAATGCAGAAAAAGAAGTATTTGAAACTTTGAATTCATACAAAGTAAAATTAAAAGAAACTTTAAAACCATTGAAGCAAACAGAAGCGAAAATTATTCTAGAAAATATAGCAGACTTTGTTGTAAATAGGAAGTTTTAATAATGTTTGCAACTAAAAATATATGAAATTTTGCAGAAAAATAAAAATTTTATTTTCGTTTTAAGATTTTCTTAAAATTACTTTTACATCAGCAGCAAGAGCTGCGACACTATAGTCGCCAACGCCATAAACGAATAAGGGATTTATATCAACATCTTCTATTTCTGGGAAGTCTTCCGCTAATTTTGCAACCCTAACTATGATTTCTTTAACTTTTTCTTTATCTGAAGGTTTCTCACCCCTTATACCTTCAATAAGTTTTGATGCTTTAGTTTCATTTATCATTTCTTCCGCATCTTCTTTCGTGAGCGGCGCAACCCTGAAAGTTACATCTTTGTAAAGTTCTATGAAGGTACCACCACTTCCAAACATTACTAGTGGACCAAAGACAGCATCTCTATGAACGCCTATGGCTATTTCTCTCCCTTGCGGAACCATCTTTCTAACAAGTATTCCTCTTATCTCAGCGTTTGGTGCCTTTTGTTTCACGCTTGCCATAATCTTTTCATACGCTTGTTTTACTTCATCTTGGTCTTTAACATTAAGTATGATTCCTCCAACATCAACTTTATGAAGTATATTTGGAGACTCTACTTCTAAAACTACAGGATATCCAACTTTATTTGCAGCTTTTATTGCTTCTTCTATGTTACTTACTCTGACTTTACTAACTACGGGTATGCCATATGATTCTGCAAGTTCAGCAGCTTCAGAGGGAAGAAGTATATTTCTTTTTTCCTTTAACACAGCTTTTATTATTTTTTCTGCTTTATTCTTATCTACTTTAACTTCTTGTTCCTTTATTGTTAATTTCTGTTTTTCTAAGAACCTATTGTATTTTAGTAGTTGGCCAAGGGAAGAAACCGCTTTTTCAGGTATGTCGTAAGCTGGAATTCCATTTGAAATAAGTAATTTTATGGCATCATCGCATTCTTTTCCTCCAATGAAAGATGCAGTTATTGGTTTTCCGTTGTTTAGTGAACTTTTTGCCCTTATGATAGCATTTGCTACATCTAATGGATTAGTTTGCGCCGTATGACAATATAGTACTATTACGTTATCGACTCTTTCATCTTCTAATAGTGCCTTTAGTGCTCCTTCATAATCATTTGAAGAAGCCATTCCAGTTAGGTCAACTGGATTATATACGCTACCAAAAGGAGGCATAAATTTCCTAAGGTTTTCTGCTAAGTCCTTTGGAATATCCATAAGCTTTACTTCAAACTCTTCAGCAGCATCCGTTGCCATAACTCCAGCTCCACCTCCATTTGTTAAAATGACAGAATTTTCACCATGAGGTAATGGAAGCAAGTCGAATGCAGTGGCCCAATCAAAGAGCTCAACTATCGTAGGTGCTCGTATTACTCCAGCTTGTTTAAAAGCCACTTCATAAGCTATATCTGAACCAGCTAAAGAGCCAGTGTGAGACTTTATTGCTTGCGAAGTTCTTTGTGCTTTCCCTGGTTTCAGTACTATTATTGGCTTCTTTTTACTTACCTCCTTAGAAACCTTTAGGAATCGTTGTCCATCATCTATACCTTCTAAGTATAAAGTTATAACCTTAGTACACTTGTCATCTCCAAAGTATTCTATGAAGTCAACTTCATTTAAGTCCGCTTTGTTACCTATACTAACTAAGTCAGATAGACCAATTTGTTTCAGTGAAGTCCAGCCTGCTAAGCCTATTGCTAAAGCCCCACTTTGACTGATAAAAGCAATCTTTCCTTGCTTGGGTAACTGCTGTATAAAGCCTGCATTCACTTTTTTCACTGTATCTGCCACTCCAACTATGTTGGGGCCTAAAATCCTTGCACTTCCATTCCTTGCAATTTCAACAAGCTCCAGCTCCTCTTTTACGTTGCCTATTTCTTTAAATCCTGCGGAAATTATAGCAATTGCTTTTACACCTTTTTCTACACTTTCTTTAAGCACTTGAGGTACTATTTTTGCAGGAACAACTATGATTGCTAAGTCAATGCTATATGGAACATCTTTGATAGACTTATAACACTTTAAGCCCAGAATTTCATCTGCGTTTGGGTTTATAGGAAAAACTTTTTCTTTTGGAAAAGAACTTTCTAAGATATTTTTTACTACAACATGACCTATTTTCTCTGGCTCTCTTGCAGCTCCTATAACTGCTATACTGTTTGGTCTAAGGAGTTTAGTTATTACTTCATTTAGCTCAGTCATTCTCTCGCACAACTTGTTTTCTTTTCAATAAAAAGTTTTCTTTAAACTACCAATGTATTTTATATCTTAATAAGTAAAATAGTTACATTTGTTACAAACCATAAGAATTTATTAAAGTTAATGAGATATTTTAATTTAACTAATAACCTTAATTAGTGATATTGATACTCTCCACGACTAAATTCTGGAGATCTTCGGTTCTTGAGGCTGAGCAGCTTGTTCAAATTACATAAATTCAAAACTCTATTAAACTAAGGGTTCTGAGTTAAGTAGAGATAGATGATGTTTCATTCCTACTTAACCCTTCCCTCTCAATTATTTCATCGAGGGCTCTTTGGGGGAACCCTTCTCCCCGAATCTGAAGGTTCAATACTACTACTATGTCTCTATCTTCGCATTTCATCAACCTGCCCTCATAGGAAGCCATGCTTCCAGAACAGAGAGGGCGTAAGAGTTCTTCTTCTATCAAAGAGTTAAGGGAGTTAGACCACTACTTAAACTTTTCTATTTTGAAACTGCTGAAGAGGCTTTCTTGTCAAAATTCATGTAAAGCTAAGAAGGAATGCAGAAGTTAGGCTTAGTTTAATAAGCTAAAGGTTTTGAGAAGTAAAAGACAGCTCACAACTATTTGGGTATATACTCATCAGTTTTGTCTAAATCTCTGGAAAATCCTAAAAGGATTTAGAAGGCTACATTCCAAAGAAGTATATAAAGTTTCAAGGAAATTGGCTTTATCTGAGTTACATAAAGGTTTATAGACTACTCAGAAATTTTATATTTTTATAGAATGTTGTTCTTTCTTCTAAAATGAGTCTTTTAGATATATTTTTGATTATTCTTCGAATGCCCAAATACTTGAAACTTTGGATGTTTTAACTTGGATTGCTTCAGAATCCTCTATGATTTTTGAGCCTTTATCGATTCTTTTCTTTACTTTATTTGAAATAGAAAAGTTTGCAACATAAGTTTCTTCGTTTAGGTACTTAAGAGTTTTTCTTAACTTATTTTTAATCCATAGTCTAACCTCATTTTTTTCTTTTGTCACACTTTTTCTATTTTTAATAGCTGTTACGAAGCCCCATTCATCTCCAAACGACTTCACAAAAGAATGAGAACAAACGGCATTACCAAAAACTTTCTTTACTGTTGAATATATTCTTACATATTGGTTAGACCCAAAAACTGTTGCTTGTGTTACCAAAGCACCGCCGTCTTCCAATTTACTTCTAGCTAATTCATAGAATTGTTTTGAGTAAAGAAGTAGAGAAGGTCCAGAAGGAGTAGGATCTGTAGCATCTACAACAATAACATCGTAATTATCCTCAGTTTCTTCCAAAAACTTTCTTCCATCACCTACCACTATCTTTACTTTTTTGTTCTCTAACGAGCCTTCATTTATTTTTCTTAAGAATTTTTTGCTAACTTCTATTACATCTTTGTCAAGATCAACTAATGTAATTTTCTTTATATCAACGTCCTTTAAAAGCTCTCTTGCAGCACATCCGTCGCCGCCTCCAATTATAAGCGCATTCCTTGGACGATCAATACCAATCAAAGTTGGATGAACTAGAGACTCATGATAAATATACTCATCATCTTCGTGAATCTGGACTAGCCCATCTAGTACGAGAGCTACTCCTTTAGCTGTTTCTACTATTTCAATCCTTTGGTACTTACTCTCCTTTGAGTACAATATCCTTTTAAGAGGAATAAGTTGAAAAAAATTATCACTTGTTGGGGTTAAGTAATAACTTCCTACCATCATCTTCTACTTCACTTAGTATGCCTCTCTTTATCTTTTTGAACTTAATTCTTCTTGCACCTAGGAACTTAGCTAAAACTTTTAGGCCTTCTTCTGGTTTTGTATGCTTGCCACAAGTAAAAACATCTACAGCAGCATATCCATACTCTGGCCAAGTATGAATAGCTAAGTGCGATTCTGCAACTACAACAACTCCAGAGATTCCTTGTGGACTGAACTTATGAAAGACGCTCCTTACTACTGTAGAGTTCGAGGCTTTTGCTGCCTCGAGCATCGCCTTTTTCACAGTAGCTAAACTGTTGAGACGCTTGGGCTTGCACTTAAATAATTCAGCAATTATTTGTGTTCCGAGGTAATCCATCATTTTTCCAATTCCATTAAATATTGGATGTAAATTTAAATGTTTCTCTATTTTTGCCTAAAAATCGCTTATTTTAGATTTTTTTACGATAATTTAATATAAAGTTAAAAATGTAAGTAATTTTTTGATTAATTACAAAAGTAACAACAGGAAAGTATAAAGCATTAAGAAAAATGAGTTTTTTGGTTTTTGACCTAAAAAATGAAGCATTTTTTCAAAAAGAGCCAAAAATACGAAAAATAATAATTAAGGCTATATTAGGTCTTAACTTAAAGAGTACTAAAAATTATTTTTAAAAGAAGAATGGAAATAAGCTAGCTTAAACAACGAAGGACTATAATTAACTTTGCTTGCATAACTTGTAGGATCCCTTCTTAACTCTTCAAGTTCTTCTTTACTTAAGTTCTTACTTACCCATTTCAAGTACTTGTACCTAGCAAGTATACTTGCTGAAGCTACTGCTGGTACTGACTCTGCCTTTGTAAACGAATGAACGTTGGGCGCTCTTAGTTTTTCTACGATCCATTTTATTTTCCCCTTACTTTTTGAGCTATCAAATTCATCTATGACTATACTGTAGCTTTTTTCTTTTAGCTTTAAGACTACTCTTCTTATAACTATGGAGTGGGCTAAAGCCAAAATATCATTCAACCCAAGCCCCTTTGAAGAATAATTTTTGAGTAAAATGTTAAATTTCATCGGATAAATAGATAACGTAGAGCTTGCCTGACAATTATGAATTATTTCTTTTGCTAACATTTCAATTCTATTATCTGGAATCAGTTTACTATCAGTAACTCCAACCGAACTTAAGTAAGCAGCTTGTTTTGGTGTTAGAGCAACAGCTGCTGTTACCAAAGGACCAACAATCTCGCCCTTACCAGCCTCGTCTGAACCAACAGTTGTACTTTCGTCCTTAAACTTTTCGTAAAATAAGAATTCAATAAGTTTTCTAATTTTTTCATTCTTCTGATAAACAAGTTTTCCAGTTACATAGAGTATGATAAGAGAACTATCTATAACACCTCTCAGAAGCTCAAACTCATTTGAATTTGGTAATCTTTTGAAGGTTGCTTCTTTTGAGATTATTCTAATAAAATCATCTGTATTTTCTTTACCTAAAAATACTGGAATTTGCTCATTTTTCCTACGTTTATTTGATTGCAACCTTCTAATCGCAAAATTGGAAGGGAATTTAGTTAATTATTAATCTTTTCCTTAATGCTTTTATTTTAATAAAACAGTACGATTAAAAAGAAAAGCTAAAATATAATTTTTATAACATAAAGTGATGAAAAGGAATGAAGAACGCTTTAATAGTAGTGGACGTTCAAAGGGATTTTTGTAAGGGTGGAGCCTTAGAAGTACCAGAAGGGGATAAAGTTGTAGAGCCTCTGAATAAATACATAGAGGTTTTTGAAGCAACAAAAAATATTATAGTCTTCACAAGAGATTGGCACCCATCAGACCATATATCGTTCAAGGAAAGAGGCGGACCTTGGCCGCCCCATTGCATAAAGAACACACTTGGAGCAGAATTTCACCCTAAACTAAATTTTCCAAGCATAGCAATTGTTGTATCTAAAGCAAATGAAAGAGACAAAGAAGCTTATTCTGGATTTGAGAACACTGGACTACAAGAACTATTAAAGGAGCTTAAAATTGAAAAAGTTTTCGTTGGGGGCTTAGCTACAGATTACTGCGTTAAGAATACAGTACTAGATGCCTTAAAGCTAAACTTTAAGACTTACTTGTTGGTTGATGCCATAAGGGGGGTTAACGTTAACCCTAAAGATAGTGAATTTGCTATAGATGAAATGAAGAAAAAGGGAGCAATACCAACAGTATTCGAAGAGATAAGGAAGTTGCTAGGTTAAAGTTGTCTTTAACTAAAGTATGAGTTTGAAACCGTATAACCTATAGAATAGATATATAAAAATGATAAAGCTTATTATTCTCGATGCAGATAAAACAATATGGGATCATCACAACGTTACCGAACTTAGAAGTCCATTTAAACTTGTGTCAAAAGAAATAGCTGAGGATGTAAACGGAGTAAAGGTAAAGTTAAACGAAAAACTAATAGAATTTTTAGAGTTAACTAGTAAAAAAGGAATAATAGTATCGTTGGCAAGCTGGAATGAACCAGAAAACGTTTTTAAACTTTTATCTTTATTTGGAATAGAAAAGTACTTTGTTTTTCCTATAGCAGAGCCTCATCCAAATAAGCACTTAATGATACAAAAAATAATAAGGAACTTAAGCGAAAAGGGGATAAACATTTCTCCAAATGAAATCTTGTATATTGACGATAGAGACATACACTTAAGTAAAATAAAAGAAAAAGTTGGTAATGTAAAATTTCTTAAGTTTGGTGTTGATGTAAAAAATTGGCAAGAAGTTATAGACAAAATTAGAAAAAATACTTAGTATCAAAAGACTTAAAAAGTTTAGAAAAATAATATTATTTATGTCGTGGAAAGATGCTGCAGAGGCTTTAAAGAAAAACGAAGAGATAAAAATTACTTTTGTTGGAAGGAAGACCAAAAAGAAGATCTCAACACCTGTTTGGTATGTATTTGAAAACAATAGTATCTTGCTTCTCCCCGTTTCTGGGAGTAAAACAAACTGGTTTAAAAATGTAGCAATAAACCCTCAAATAGAAGTAGAAGTAGACAACATGAAAATATTAGGAGAATGCAAAATTTTAAAAAACAAAAAAGAGGTAGATTATGTCATAGCGAAATTTAAAGAAAAATACGGGGAAGAAGAAATTAAGAAGTGGTACTCTGGTTTCGATGCAGCAGTAAGAGTAAGCCCTACACTACCAAAATAAAAAGTTAAATACGACACTATGTAGACATATAAGAGTGTGAATAAAAATGGAGAAAGTAAGAATAGCCTTAGTTGGTGCAGGAAGTATAGGAAGAATTCATGCAAGGAATGTAAAAGTAACTAAAGATGCTGAGTTAGTAGCAATTTGTGATATAAAAGAAGAAAGAGCTAAGAGCCTAGGTGAAGAAACAAAAGTAAGTAAAATCTATACAAGCTATGAAGAAATGATAGATAAAGAACAACCTGACGGAATTGTTGTAGCGGTTCCAAATTACTTACATTCTAGTGTTACAGTTTATGCATTATCAAAGGGAACAAATGTCTTGTGCGAAAAGCCAATGGCTATAAATTCTAAGGAAGCCGAAAAAATGGTAGAAGCTTATAGGAAATATAAGAAGGTACTTATGCTTGGAATGACTCAAAGGTTTACTTCTGAGGCCCAAGTGCTTAAGAGACTTATAGAACAAGGAGAACTTGGAGAAATATATTTTTCTAAGGCCGACCTTCTTAGGAGGCTTGGTATTCCAGGCATGGGCAGCTGGTTTACTACAAAGAAATACTCAGGAGGGGGACCACTTATAGATTTAGGACCACATATGATTGATTTAGCAACTTGGTTAATTGGATTTCCAAAACCTAAATCTGCAAAAGGATATACTTTTTCTAAGATAGGAGTCCAAAATAAGGGACTTGGAGGATGGGGAATTCCAGAACCAGGAGGACCATTTGATGTTGAAGACCTAGCTGTCGGATTAGTAGAATTTGAAAAAGGGATAACTTTGTATGTTCAAGTTAGCTGGGCAACTTATACTGATGAAACCTTTAACGTGAACATATTTGGAAACAAAGCTGGAGTATCATATAATCCGCCTAAAATAATTACAGAAATTGAAGATGGAAACATCGTAGAAAAGAATCTTGTTTGCCAACATGTTGATCCCTACAAGAGAGAAATAGAACATTTTGTTAATGTTATAAAAGGAAAAGAAGCACTGCTTACAGCTCCAGAGGAAGGACTAACAATCATGAAGATAATAGATGCAATCTATGCTTCAGCTGAAAAGAACAAAGAAGTAAAAATCGAGTAAAATGATTTATTTTACTTATATAGATTTGTGCTTGTATTTCTAAATTTTTGTAACTATACTTTTGTAAAGATGGATGCCTACGTCTTCGGTTCAGCATTTTTAGAGCTATCTCCAAAGTCTTTAAACGAAAGAATAAAGGAAAGTAACGAATATCTTGGTACTTCTGGAGGATCTGCAACTAATACTGCTGTTGCAGCTTCAAAACTTGGCTTAAAAGTTGGACTATTAAGTTGCGTTGGAGATGATGAAATAGGAAAAAAGGTGTTAAACGATCTCAGAAGTTATAAAGTAATTACAAGGAGCATAAGAAGGATTCGCGGAATAAAAACAGGCATAAGCTTCTATGAATACAGAGGAAAAAAGAAAGTTTACTATTTTTATAGGTTTCCGGGCTATTCAGATCCAGAAAATTATGTAGTTTTTGACAACGAACTTGTAGAAGAAGTTCAAAGTGCAAAAGTCTTTCACTTTACAGAAGCTACAATAAGAAAAAAGGAGAAACTTAAGGAAGTGATAAACTTCGTAAATAAGTTAAGAAAAGATATGGTTGTAGTTTACGACTCAAACTTACGGCTGGACTTATGGAAATCAAAAGAGGATGCCATTGAAGCTTCAAGAAAAGCAATTGAAATTTCTAAGGTAGTTACTATGAACGAAAAAGAAGCAAAAGTAATATTTGAATCGAGGAATCTTACTGATGCTTTAATAAGAATAGCGAAGATAGAGAAAAAAGTTTTCTTTATAAAAAGAGGTTCAAAAGGTTGTTTAGCGCACTACAATGGTAGGACCTATAGTGCTAAAGCATTCAGTGTTAAAGTTATAGACGATACAGGTGCTGGAGATTGCTTTTCTGCAGGCGTAATTTTTGGGATACTTAGAGGGTTGAGTACAGAAGAAACAACAACATTTTCAAATGCTGTTGCAGCCCTCAAAATATCTAAGCATGGAGGACTAAGCGCTATTCCAAACTTAAATGAAGTTTTAAACTTCTTAAAAAAAGAGGGCCATAAAAAACTTGTAAAAAAGATAGTGAAAACAAAAACTAACCTTAGTAATGGCCTATTTCCAGCTCCTTAAGTAGCTTGTTCTTATGCCAAAGTAATATAAAGCCCTCGCCACAGAATATTTAACTAACTCTTCAATAGACCTTGGTTTTAGATAAAGTAGCGGCATAGGGGGCATTATTATAACGTTACTGTTTACTGACAACTTGAGCAAGTTCTTTAGATGAATTGGACTTAATGGAGTTTCTCTTGGCATGACGACAACTCTTCTTTTTTCCTTAATACAAACATCTGCAACTCTTGTGAGAAGATTGTCTGAAATGCCGTTTGCAATTTTCGCAACAGTGGACATTGAACAAGGAGAAATTAAGAGTCCATCATACTCAAAAGATCCACTTGCCAAAGGAGAATCAAAATCAGATTCGTCGTAGTACTTAAAAGAAAGCGACTTAATATAATCTTCAGTAAAATTCGTTTCGTCGTGAATAACTTTCCATCCATTTTTTGTTACAATTAGGTATGTTTCAACTTTAGCTTCTTTAAGAAGTTCAAGTGCGGTAATGCCATAGATGGAACCACTACTACCTGTTATACCAATTACAATTCTCATTTTAAGAATAAATAAACCTAATGAAAGCTTATAGATTTTATCTTTCAAGTTTTCTTGACCTTAAGTTCTTCTAAAATATAAAAAAAGCTTACAAGAGCAACTTAAGTAATCTTTCAAAATGAAAAAAATTATTCTCATTAATTTTTCTTAAGAAATATTTTTTAATCTCCTAATCTAGGAATTAAAAAATGACATCCGGGTTTAGCTTACTTGAAGATCTAGAAGCAAAAACGAAAGATATGAAAAAAGATGAATTTTTAAAGTATGTGGTAAAGAAACTTAACGAAATCAATCATTATAATTGGGTTGGGATTTATGTTATTAAGGGCAATGAGCTAGTTTTAAAAACGTTTTCTGGACCAAGAGAAACAGAGCATAAGATAATTCCTTTAGGAAAGGGAATTTGTGGATTAGCTGCAGAAGTTGGAAAGACAGTAATAGTTCAAGATGTCAGTAAGGATACTAGGTACATTTCTTGCTTCTCTTCTACGAAGTCTGAAATTGTAGTACCAATAATTAAAAATGGGAAAACAATAGGTGAAATTGATATAGATAGCGATTACTTAAATGCTTTTACTGAAAGTGATAAGAATTTATTGGAAGAAGTTGCTAAAATAATTGAAAGAAAAATAGAAGAATAATCCCAAAATTTTATCTTTTGTTCTTCATATTCGTCAAACTTCTTAATATAATGTATAACTGTAAAAAGAACTTCTTTTTACAAAGAAGACTACTTAATGAATAAAGTTAACAAAAATGAAATAACAATTGCAACTAAGATAAATACAATTAAAGGTAGAAATACTGTTTCTAAGAAAGCTATAAACAACGCAACGAAGTCTTTAATGTTTATTTTTTGTTCACCAACCAACATCTTACTTTATGTTCGTCTCCAATACTTTCAACAGGAGGCATTTCATTCTTACAAATATCCATAACATAGGGGCATCTATCAGCAAAAGGACATCCCTTTACTGGTGTAGTTGGATTAGGAGGCTCTCCACTTATTAAGAATTTGTCCTTCTTTACTTCCGGGTCAGGAATTGGCACACTTTTTAAAAGAGCTTGGGTGTAAGGATGTTCCGCTTTATTGAATAATTCTTTAGTAGGACTTGTCTCAACCCACATTCCTCTGTACATTATAACAGTTCTTTCACTAATGTACCTTACAACTGCTAAGTTGTGGGTAATTAGGAGATAAGTATAGTTATATTTTTCTTGTAGTTCCTTTAACAAATCTAAGACTTGAGCTTGAACAGAAACATCTAGAGATGCTGTAGGCTCATCTAAGATAAGAAACTCTGGCTCAACTGCTAATGCTCTTGCTATCACTGCCCTTTGTCTTTGGCCTCCACTTAGCTCATGAGGAAATCTATAAAGATGTTCTTCACTTAAGCCAACTTTTTCCATCAGTTTAAGAGCATTATTGTACTCTTCACCTTTGTGTAAACGATGAACTTTCATCACTTCTATTATACTATCTTTTATGGTCATTCTTGGATTTAATGAAGCATATGGATCCTGAAAGATAATTTGAGCCTTTCTTCTATATTTTTTAAGTTCACTTCCCTTTATGTTGGTTATATCTGAGCTGTTGTAAAAAATTTTTCCTCCAGTTGGTTCCTCTAACTTAACTAGAATTCTTCCGACTGTTGTTTTTCCACTTCCGCTTTCTCCTACTAGGCCTAAAGTCTCACCCTTTCTAATGTAAAAAGAAGCATCTTCAACAGCATAGATATAACCGACAACTCTTTGAAGTATTCCACCATAAATTGGAAAATACTTTTTTAGGTTTTCAACTTTTACTAAAATGTCGTCATGTTCCATAATTTTAACACCACTTAAGAATACAAATGACACTCAACCATCCTTTCTTTTACATAAGATGGTCTTGGAGATTGTCTTTTGCATATTTCCATAGCATAAGGACACCTTGGGTGAAAAGTACAACCTGAGGGAGGAGAAACTAAATCTGGAACCGTTCCAGGAATACTTTTAACCTTAACATCAATGTCAGCTCGTGGTAAAGCTTCCATGAGGCCTTTAGTATAAGGATGCAATGGATTCCTAAATACTTCAGAAACTCTGCCATATTCAACAATTCGCCCTGCATACATTATTGCAACCTTCTGACACGTTTCAGCAATTACTCCTAAGTCATGAGTTATAAGAATAACTGATGTATTGTACTTTCTCTGTAGTTCTTTCATAATCTCAAGAACTTGAGCTTGAATCGTCACATCTAAAGCTGTTGTAGGCTCATCAGCTATTATTAAGGAAGGTTGTAATGAAAAAGCAATCGCTAACATAACTCTTTGCTTCATCCCACCACTAAGTTCATGAGGATACATTCTAAGGACTCTATCCACTGCAGGCATTTTTACATCTTTAAGGGCAGAAACCATTATTTCATCTAATTTCTTAATGTCAATTTTCGAAGAATTCTTTAAACTGTCCTTCTTTGAAAGAAGGATATCTTTAAACTGCTCTTTGATTGTAAACACAGGATTAAGGTACGTATGTGGATCTTGAAAGATAGCGTTTATTTCTTTTCCTCTTATTAGATTGTATTCTTTTTCAGAAATTTTTAGCAGGTCTCTTCCTTTGAAAAATATTTCACCTTCTACAACTCTAGCATTTTGAGGAAGAAGCC
The DNA here is from genome assembly GCA_017601145.1 of Candidatus Brockarchaeota archaeon. Classification (GTDB taxonomy): domain Archaea; phylum Thermoproteota; class EX4484-205; order EX4484-205; family JAAOZO01; genus JAAOZO01. The sequence continues at coordinate 20,598 of JAFNIV010000002.1, read as the reverse complement.
TTAAAATAGAAAGACCAGTTACAGATTTTCCTGAACCAGTTTCTCCAGCTAAACCTAAAATTTCACCTTTATTTAAGTCTAAGTTTACACCATTTAAAGCTTTTACAACTCCTCTGTATGTATAAAAATTGACTCTTAAGTTTTTAACTTCAAGTATTTTCTCATCCATGATTTTTTAATTTCACCTTCTTAATCTAGGATCAAGTACATCTCTTAAACCATCTCCTATGAGATTAAATCCTAAACTAGCAGTTAGTACTGCAAGGCCAGGAAAGAACATTATCCAAGGAGCAATGAACAAATAACTTGCACCTCTATTTATAAGCTGACCCCATTCAGGCTCAAATGGAGAAGGACCAAGACCAATGAAGCTTAATCCTGCAGCACTTAGCATAACTCCGCCAATGTCCATAGTAGCTAAGACAAGTATTGGATAAATTGCGTTTGGAAAGACATGTTTAAACAGTATAAGAAAATCTGGAATTCCTAAGCTTTTTGCCGCTTGAACATAAAGCTTCTCCTTTTCAGATAACACTTGACCTCTCATAATCCTAGCATAACCAGTCCACCAGACTAAAGTTAATGCTAAAAAGAGATTTACAGCTGACCTACCAAGAGCCATTGTAATACCCATTGCAAAAACCAATCCAGGAAAAGCAAGGAGTATGTCTGTGAACCTCATTATTATTTCATCTACTTTTCCTCCAGCATAACCAGAAATTGACCCTATTGTTACACCAATTAATGTGGCAGTTAAAACCACCATTAAAGAGATAGACATATCAAATCTTGCACCAAGAACTATAAGCTGAAGAAGGTCTCTTCCTAAATCATCTGTGCCAAATATATGTTGCAGAGTTGGAGGCTTTAAAGCATTACTCAGGTCTACTTGCTCAGAGATTTTTGGATTAACTATGAATGGACCAAATATTGCAAGAATTGTATAAAAAACTACAATCAAAGATCCAAAAACAACTAACTTGTTCCTTGAAAATAACCATAGAGCATAACCTACTTCTTTTTTCTTTAGTTCCCATTCATTAACTTTTTTCATAACTCTCACCTTTGCCGCTAGTACTTTATCCTTGGATCAAGCCAAGCATAGATCAGGTCTACTAATAAGTTCACTAGAACAAACACAAAAGCTGAGAGAACCACATAAGCCATAATCGTATTTGAGTCATTAAAGATTATTGCCCTATAACTTAACCAACCCATTCCAGGAAATGCAAAGATCGATTCTGTCATGATAGCACCTCCCAGGAGACCACCTATCATTAATCCTGTTGAAGTTACAACTGGGATCATAGCATTTCTTAGAGCGTACTTGTAGATAACAATTCTTTGAGGTAAACCATATGATTTAGCAAAAGTAATGTAATCTTGTCTTAAAACTTCCAGCATAGAAGACCTTGTTAACCTTGTCACAACACCTATATTTAAAAAAGCCAAAGTGATCGCAGGTAAGATGATATGCAAAAAAGCGTCTACTGCCATAACAAAATTGCCCTGTATTAAAGAATCGAGTATTAAAAGACCAGTTATCCTTTGAACTGGATGTGAAGCAAAAAGAATCGGGTCATATCTCCCAGTACTGGGAAGAGCAAACCAACCTTGAACTCGTGTCCAGTAAGTGAACAAGTATTGCAAACTTAATCCAAGCCAAAAAACTGGCATGGAAATACCGATTAAAGAAAAAACTCTTGATGCATGATCTTCAATCTTGTTGTTCCTTAGCGCACTAATTATTCCAAGGGGGATTCCAACTAGTAACGTTATAATTATACTTACTGTTGTAAGTTCGACGGTTGCTGGGAAAAATGTGGCAATTGCATCTGCCACTGACATATGCCCAGCTCGAGACCAACCCCAATTTAATGTTATTAAATCTCTTAAATAATAAAGGTATTGGACATAAAAAGGCTGATCTAAACCAAGCTGATGTCTAATAACAGGAATTAAGTAAGCGGGAGTTTTTTCCGTAACGTATGCTGCTAGAGGATCAAGTACAACTCTTGATAAGTAAAAGGTCATAATGGTTACGCCTAAGACTACAGGTACCAACATAAAGAGCCTTCGGATAACATACTCATAAAGCTTCATTCTTTTCTGCCGGAAAGAAAAAATCCTGCTTATAAATCTTTCTAAAAAATATAGAAAAAATAAAAAATAAAGAAAGGCCTAGTAGTTAAAGTTGAAACCAAGAAAATCGATATCAAATGTTGGTAATGGACCTATTGCGTTTATGTCATTCTTGTACTGATCTAAGACAACTACAGTTTGATTTGCATACCACTTGTTTATATCAATGAGTTGAGGCCACATGTCTCTTACTATATAGGCTGTGTCTGCTTGACCCGAAAGGAGATCAGTAAGTCTAGTGTTTGGATCGTCAACTTCTTTTATTATAACTCTCTCTACTTTGGGATGTATGTTTCCATTTGGCCCACCCCAATAGTTTGGATTTCTCTTTAACGTAACTACTCCAGGTGTCCAACTTTCAAGCATATATGGACCAGTCCCACATGTATGCTTATCCATCCAGTCATTGTGTTGTCCTATTTGTACTCCACCATGAGCCTCTACATATGAAGGAGAAACAATAGAAGCAACGGTAAATGCTAAGACTTTTGGAAGAGGCGCATAGGGTCTATCAAGATTAATTCTAACAGTGTAAGTATCAAGAACTTCTATCGGTTTTTGAGCTTTCCATGCATCAACGTCAGCTTGTGTAGCATTTCCTGCCCAGATTTTTTCCATTAAGGCCTCTGCACCCTTTATTGGACCAAGCATCCACGCAGGCCCATTAGGATCGGCTATTATTATTGCTCTTTCCAGTGAGTATTGAACTGCTGTGGCATTAAATGGAGTGCCGTCTTGGAAGTATATGCCCTTCCTTAGATGAATTGTATAACTTAGACCATCACTTGAAACTGAATAATTTTCTGCCAACCATGGAATAACATCTGTTGCACTAGTACCATTGAACCAGAATAAAGTCTCATAAACATTCTGCAGAACTTCACCTCCTGAAGTTTCATAATCCACAGCAGGATCAACGTACTGAGGTTCTCCAATAGTTTCAACGTATATTACGTCTGGATTTGTTACATTCTTTGGCTTAGAAATTGTAGCGTAATAGTTTCCTGCAAATGCAGGGTTATAATACCATCCACTCAACCATTTTCTTTCAAAGAAAATTCCTACTGGTTGATCAGTCCACACATATGGTGTATCATTATAAACTAAACGTTGAATTTGAGAAATTATTTGAAACCTTTTTGTTTCGTTGAACTCTTGAGACTGAAGATCAACAAGTTTATCAACTTCAGGATCCTTATAACTAATTTCTGTTGCATAAACTCCTTTCACGCTGTGTAGAAAAGGAACAAGGTAATCATCTGGGTCTATGTAATCGGGAGCCCATCCAAGGAAGAATAACGGAAGCTTTTTAGCTTCAAGCATGTTTAAATACTGTGGCCAAGCTAAAGAGATAACTTCTACTTTTATTCCAACATTTAAGTTATTTATTGCACTTGCTAAGAGCAAACAAGCTTTCTCTCTAGCAGCATTACCTGTGTTGTAGTAAAGTTTAATTGTTATAGGATTATCTGGACTAAAGCCATAATCTTTCGCTACTGCTTGTAGCAATTCCTTTGCCTTTGTAATATTATAAGTATAAGTTGGAATTGTTGGGTCGTAACCAAACATCCCTTTAGGAATTGGCCCGTTTGGTTGGATAGCACCACCTTTAAGAACGTCCTTTATATAAGTGTTATAATCGAAAGCATATGCAAATGCTTCTCTAACTCTCTTGTCAGCAAAAAGTGGCTTTATTACCCAAAAGCTTTGACTTAAACTTCCAACTGAAACTTTATGAACTCCAGAACTTAAACTAGCTGTTGTTAGGTTATAAGAAACAACTTGAGAAGTACCAGGATTAAGGGTAATTTCCTCAGAGTAAACAACAGAACCATCTAGGCCTATACCAACTTTATAAGTACCGGAAGCAGACCCGCTGTTAGTAACCGTTACATTTAAAGTAATTACATCACCAGGATGAACTGTTGTATCGCTTAAGTTTAAGTTAGAAACTTGAAAGTTTGGTTTTGGCCATAGAAAGTATGCAGCAACTGCAAGAATTATGATGACAGCAGCTATTCCAAGCAATAAATACTCTCTTTTCATTTTTACCTTCAAAGGTTGACCCCGGTTTAATGGGATTATTTAAGTCTTTCTTGTTATTCGATAAAAATTACTAACTTAGGATAGATATTTTTAAATATCACTTATATAAAGCCATCTTTACAAGAAAAGCTCGCTAACATAAGTCTCATAGAATATCTTATTAGTAATTCTGAAATTTTTTGAAATTTAACTAATTCGCCTTTACTTATTGTTCAACACTTAGTACTCTTTTTCCTTATTTACTTATTGAGTGAAGTTTAAGTAAATAGTTAGTAACTTAACGGAAATCCTTTATCAAAAATTTAACAAAAAAGAAAAATAATAAAACTAAATATTTCCTAAAATTAGGTTTTTGGCTTTCTCAGCGCTAATACAACTGCAGCTATAGCAATAAGAAGCGATAGTATCGCAAGTCCATATGCTAACGATAAGGAAGACTTCAAACTATCAACGCTGGAAGATAAGCTCGTTACCGATGACTCTATTCCAGACAGTCTTCCTGATAATGCAGCTTGCATTGAATTAACTAAAGTTTGGAAGTAAGCAATAGCAGGAATTACCGTAAATGGAGTTGTGAGAGTTGCAGGAATTGCTACTTCTGTGCTTGTTGCAATTACTAATACAGTGTAAGTTCCAGGAGTGAAACTCCCAGTTAGTTGAGGATCCAACGTAATTGTGTAACTTCCTTCTGATACAAAATTTGCATCACCTTTCGCTACCATGTTACCATAAGGATCTGTAACGAGATACTTTACATATTGAACTTTATTGCTTGGATATGGTTGACCTTTATAACTCAAAGTAACGTTTATCACTGTTTGAAGTCCTGGAACAACTTGTGAAGGAACAGAAGTACTTACTTCAGGTATTGGTGGTGTTGTTAGAAAAGCAAATTTATCTGCTTTATACGGATAGTTTCTAAATGCCTTAATTACTGCTTGATGAGCTGCAAAGTCTACTTTATACAAGAAGAATGGACCAGAAGCAACGTAGAAGTGACCATAAGTTTGGTAAAAGTTCTTAAGAGCCTGATACCTAGCAACAGCTTCTTCTGGAGTTATTTGTATACCATAGAAAGCAGCTTCTTTCTTAAGGTCTTCTGGGACATACTTATTCTGGATGGCCCAATCTAACCATTTTTCTAAAATACTTAAACTTGGGCCTCCTATTAAGTTCATCCACTCGATACTCTTATTTGTAGCCTTATACTGAGAATAAGCAAGCTCTCCGTGTTCTTCAGCCAACCTAGTTATTTCCATAAGGTCCCACGGAAAGTTGGGCCAACCTATGTAGCTAGCTGCTGTAAGGCTTGGATCTATTGGATTAGAATAGTTACCATAATACTCAATCGTCAACGGATTTAAATTAACTATTCTACTACCTATGAACCAAGATCTCCAGCTTTCAAAGTTAGGTACTGCACTTGGATCATAAAGTGTACTGTTTGGATCAACTCTCTCGAAACTTAATGCAGGCAAACCTATAAAATCTTCTACTGAAATTGGTGTTCCATCATGGTACGTTCCTAGATTTGTGTCATAAACAGCTACTACTTTTGTAGTAGCGAAAGTATTAGGTTTAACAAACACATAAGTATTATTTTTAGTATCCCAGCCATATATGACATTAGTTGGAACTTCAATTCCACTACTATTAACTTGAACGGTGTAGTTAGCTACTCTGTTCATCATATTCTTTCCAGTATATGGATTTGTGATAAATGCATAATCATTTATTCCCTGCTGAATAAGTCCATCGAAAAGCCAATTTGTCCCAGCAACAGGGTTCCAAGGATCAACAAGAACTTGTGGACTAGCAGCCCTTACAGTGCCTCCAGTTTGTCCTACAAATTGTATAGTTCTTGTCCAGATTGGATTATTAAACCCAGCCCCAAAATCTGTTGCCACCTGTATGTTCGACCTATAAGGAAATGCAGAAATTTGATCAACTACAAAAACTTTCAACGAATCTTTAAGGGCTAATGGAAGACCTTGAGCCATAAGTGCAACTCTTTCAGCATCATTTTTATATTGCCCACTCCATAACTTTTGCGCAATTTCGTAAAGTAATGGGTCTGGTCTCGCATACGCCATGAAGGTACCACTAGTTGGAGCTCCTAATGAGGTGTAGTACCATCCTAAGTCACCACTATCGTCTAAGCTTATCCCTCCAGTAATCCAACCTTCGGTGTAAGCATTCCATTGCCCTAGAGTCGGATCTCCTCTATAAACTATTGGAGAAGCTTCTCTTGATGATTTGTAAAGCTTGTTTACAGTAAAGCCTAACTTTTCAAGTTGAGACGCAAAGTAATCTCCTATTTGCTTCCTTTGATCCTCGATTCTAATAACTAAGTTTATAACAACTGGCTTTCCTTTATAATACCATTTTCCTTCTTCTAAAGTTGCTCCTAGCTTTGCCATCTCTTCATAAACTATTGCTTTACCTTTTTCAAAGTCATATGTGTACTTAAATTCAAGTGGCTTAATAACATCTGCAAGCTTTCCATAGTCAGGAAATGCTGAAACATGAGAAACCCATTTTGGAATTGCAAGCCCTCCATATATATCGTTCGCAATGTAATTTCTATCAATAATGTAGTTCATTGCTTCTCTTATAGTAGGATCTGCAAACGGATTAAGATCGCCTGTTTTAAACTCTGCTGGGTTAAAAGCTATATCGTTAAACGTTCCATAGGCGACACCGTACTTTAAGTTTGGATTACTCTTTATTTTGCTAAATACTGCAGGATCACCTATCCCCCATAAGTAAACGTCTGCAGCTCCTGTTGACAACATATCAACAGCTTTGTTTGGATCTGGTTCTTCAAAAAAAGCTATTTCATCAACCCAAGGACCATTTGGTACTTCAGGAGCAGACTTAAAGAGTAATGTAGGCGCTATAGTTGATAGAAGTATGATGAAAACTAGTATTAAACTTATGGAAATATTTTCCTTTTTCATCCTTTTCACCTAGAAAGTAGTAACGCAACATGTATTTAAGTCTTTTGTCTTCTGGAAGTAAAACTTATAAACCAATAATGTAAAAAAGGCGATAAAATGGGAGCTACTAGTTACTTGACTAAGCGAGCTTTGGCATTGTTCTTAACTGTAGTTATAGCAACCTACCTGACAATAGTTATAGTAAATATAGGAGGTTACATTGACGAAATAAAAAAATCGCAACTTTATGAGGAACTGAGTCAAATGGTAAAAAGGGATCCAATGTATAGAAGGCTTACTCCAGAAGAGCAAGATAAGATAATAAACCAAATGTATGAATTGGAAGTAAAACGCCAAGGCTTAGACCAACCTTTCTTAATAAAAAGTTTTATTTATCTAAAAGATGCTATAACACTTAATTTAGGGAGATCGCTATACATAACAAGTAACACAGGTTCAAACGATGTAAAGCTCATCATTCTTGAACGTTTACCGGCTACTGTTCTTCTTTTTACCACTCTTACAATAATTAACTTTATTATACAAACTACGCTTGGACTTTATCTTTCAAGGAGAAGGGGAAGTTTGTTCGATAAAGTTGTAGTTTCTCTTGCGCCAACTTCTGTTATTCCAGGATGGCTTTATGGAATAGTACTAATTCTTATCTTTGCCTCATATCTAAAAATACTGCCATACGGAGGTATGGTTGATGTACCACCACCAGAAGATCCTTTTTCTTATGCCCTTAGTGTTTTAAAACACATGATTTTACCAATGCTTTCGTGGATAGTTGCAGGGTTTTTTATGGGGATATATGGAAGCAGAACTTTTTTCTTGTTATTTTCTTCTGAAGATTACGTTACTATGGGAAAAGCTAAAGGGATACCAGAGAAAGATTTATTATATAGATATATATTTAGACCAACTTTACCACCAATTATAACAGGGCTTGCCTTAGGATTAATAGGATCTTGGGGAGGAGCAATAATAACTGAAACTGTTTTTTCCTGGCCAGGGCTTGGCAGACTGACTTATGAAGCAATTTCTGCAATGGACGCTCCTGTTATTATAGCGACAACAATAGTGTACGCTTACCTCCTAGCAGCTACTGTTTTCATTCTTGATATTTTGTATAGCTACTTAGATCCGAGAATTAGGGTGTAAAGTTGAGATGAGTAGCTTGAATAAAATAAGAGGAATAATTGATGAACTGTGGAAAGGAAAATCTCCACGGATAGGAATAATCTTACTTATTTTTTACATCTTTCTTTCAGTACTAGCTCCAATAGTTTATCCATATAGCTATGTAATTAAGTATTGGAATGATCCAACACATTGGCAAGACAATCCAAGGTTAGCACAACCAGTTTGGGTAAATTACTTTATTGGAAAAAAATTACCAGAAACAATTATAGTTGATAGTAGAAACGCAAAAGACAAAAGGGCATACAAACAAGAAAACATACTAGGAGGTTTTGGATTTAAAGAGATAAACATCGTTGAAAACTTTATTTATGACTATGATGATTTCCCTAGCGAAATCACACTTATCATCTTCTCTAACTTTTCTGGTAAGTTTCCTTTCGTAAACGTATACTTTGAAAGACCAGATGGAAAAGAAGTTCAGCTGATAAGTTCAACCATTACTTCCTCTAGGACAACATACTATATTTCTCAAGACCCAAAGATTATAAACACAATATCAAACTTTGTAAAAACTTCGATTCACACTTCAGAATTAAATTACACAGAACCTCAAGTTGCCTTATTTGCAGAAGCAAAAGAAGGAATGGAATCCTACAGAACGGCAAAGGTTCTAAAAGGATTATATGGGCTAAGAATAAACGTACTAATGCAAGACTTAAACGGTACAGCTGATGCTAAACTCTTAGTTTATGGCAAAGTTTACGGTTTAGCTGGAACAGACAACTTTAGAAGAGACTTAACGATGGGTCTTTTGTGGGGAGCTCCTGTAGCAATTTCTTTTGGACTAACTGCTTCTTTACTAATAACGATTACTCAAACATTTATAGCAATATTTGCTACGTGGAAAGGAGGTCTTGTAGACTCAATTATACAAAGAATAGTTGAGATTTACATGATAGTTCCATTTCTTAACATACTTATAATAATTTCAATGTTCTACAAACTCACAATTTGGTCGCTTCTTGTTGCTGTTGTTCTGTTAAGCATATTTGGAGGAGGAATGAAAGGAACAAGAAGTTTGATAATGCAAGTGAAAGAAGAAGGTTACATCGAAGCCGCTACTTCTTATGGAGCGAGTGATCTTAGAATAGTACTTTTTTATCTTTGGCCTAGGATTTTGCCAACCATAATTCCAGGATTAATTGGAGCAGTTCCTGGTTATATATTCCTAGAGGCAGGATTAGCATTTTTAGGTCTTGGAGAACCAACTTTACCAACATGGGGTAAAATGTTGAACGACGCATACAATCTTGGAGCTGTTTATCAAGGTTATTGGTGGTGGATACTTTTACCTATAGCTTTGATATTCGGAATTGCAATAGCTTTTGCGACAATTGGATATTCTCTAGAGAAAATCTTAAATCCAAGGTTGAGAGAAGAATGATGCAAGTGACTTCTGAAGAAATTTTAAGTGGGAAAGACTTAACACTTTACTATAGAACGAGAAGAGGAATAGTAAAAGCAGTAGATCAAATATCGTTTAAGCTAAAACAGGGGAAGACTTTAGCTATAGTAGGAGAGTCTGGAAGTGGAAAAAGTTCACTTGCAAATGCGATCTACAGAATCCTACCAAAGAATGTTGAAAAATACGAAGGAGAAGTATTGTTGGATGGAGTCGACATAATGAAGTATGATGAAGAAGAATATAGAAAAAAAGTGAGATGGAAAAAAATATCAATGGTTTTTCAAGGAGCTATGAATTCTTTGAACCCAGTATTAAGTATAGGATTTCAAATTGCAGAACCACTAATAATTCATCAGGGTATGCAAAAGGATGAAGCTCTTAAAAAAGCGGCTGAAGCCTTAAAGACAGTAGGAATTCATCCATCATATATCAATAGGTATCCACATCAATTAAGTGGAGGGATGAAACAAAGAATTGTAATAGCAATGGCTTTGGTTCTAACACCCCACATAGTAATATTAGACGAACCTACATCAGCACTTGACGTCATTACACAAGCAAACATAATGAACCTTCTTAAGAGACTAAAGAAGGAATTAAAACTTAGCTACATATTCATAACGCACGATCTCGCGCTTACAAGTGAACTGGCAGATACTGTTGCAGTAATGTACGCTGGTAAGATTGTCGAAACTTCTTCAGCGGATGTATTTTATAGAAATCCAAAGCATCCATACTCTAAAGGACTACTGGAGAGTGTACCGGCCCTGAAACAAAAGAAGAAGATTAACTTCATTCCAGGTGAACCGCCAGACTTAGTTTCTCCTCCATCTGGTTGTAGATTCCATCCAAGGTGTCCTTATGCTATGGAAATATGTAAAAAAGAAGAACCAGAGAACAAAGAAATAGAGGGAGGCACTACTATTTCCTGTTGGTTGTACTAAGTGGAAAAAGATGAGCTACTTAGTCGATGTTGAAAAATTAAGAACGTGGTTCGAAGTTAAAAGAGGTATTTTTTCTAAGCCATACTACATAAGAGCAGTGGACGAGGTTAGCTTAAACTTAAAGAGAGGAGAAGCAATAGCGGTTGTAGGGGAGTCTGGAAGTGGAAAAACTAGCCTTGGAAAAACTTTAGTTAGGCTATATAAACCAATAGGAGGAAAGATAATATTTAATGGAAAAGATGTAACTAATTTAGAGGGAAAAGACCTACTGTGGTATAGAAGACAAGCCCAAATAATTTATCAGGATCCGTTTAGTAGTTTACCACCTTTCTTTTCAATTTTTAGAATACTTGAAGAACCTCTATTAATTCATAAGATAGGAAATGAAAGAGAAAGAAGAGAAATGATTTTTGAAGCTTTAAAGAACGTTAAACTAACTCCTGTAGAGCTAATGGCTTCTAAGTATCCTCATATGCTTAGTGGAGGACAAAGACAAAGGGTAGCTATAGCAAGAGCTCTAATTCTTAAACCGAGTTTTATAGTTGCAGACGAACCTGTGAGTATGTTGGATGCCTCTGTAAGAATTGAGATACTTTTCTTGTTAAGGGAATTGCAGAAGAATTATGGGATCTCCTTTATTTACATAACACATGATCTTGCAACCACGAGATACTTTTCAGAAAGAATTGCAATAATGTACGCTGGTAAGGTTATGGAAGAAGCATTGTCTGATGAAATCATAGAAAGACCAATTCATCCATATACTCAAGCTTTACTTAGGGCAATTCCAGAACCGGATCCAGAAAACAGAAAGGTCATAAAAGAGATTCCTCCAGGTGAACCGCCAGACTTAGTTTCTCCTCCATCTGGTTGTAGATTCCATCCAAGGTGTCCTTATGCTATGGAAATATGTAAAAAAGAAGAACCACAATTAAGGGAGATTTCACAAAACCACTTTGTTGCGTGCCACTTTGCAGAGAACTTTTTAAAGAAGTAAAATTCTTAAAAATTTATTAATGAAAGTTAACAAAAAATCTTAGGCCTGATGATACGTTCGCCTTATAGCTTATTGAGGAGAGGATTACTTTTATTTATAATTATTATAGTTTTACTTAGTGGTCTCCAAGTAAAAGCTAGCAGAACAATAGAAGTTGAAAAAAAATCGTATTTTGCTAAGATAAGTGATGCAATAAAAAATGCAAACGATGGAGATACAATAATAGTGCATGAAGGTACGTATGAAGAAAACATAGTTATAAATAAGAGAATCTCATTAATTGCAGACGGAAAAGTTACGCTAGTTGGCGTTGGAACCAAACCAGTGGTTACGATAGCGGCAAACAAAGTTAAGATAGTAGGATTTAACATAACTACTAATGGCTTCTTCAGTACAGCGATCTACATAGCTAATGGCTGTGGATTAAGTCAAATTTATAACAATATACTAATGAACGCTTACTTTGGAATTTACTCAGACAAGACCTTTGGGAATGATATAATCAACAATAGTATAACAAGGAACGATTTTGGAATAATGTTAAACTATACATCTGAAAGCGAATTTAAGCAAAACAAAATAGAGAATAATAAGTATGGGATAGCACTAAGTGGGAGTAGAAAAAACATTATACAAGAGAACAATATAACAAACAACCAATATGGTATATATCTTTTTGATTCTCAAAACGATACTATTTTTAACAACTATTTGTTCAGCAACTTCTACGGAATTTATTTAACTGCTTTTTCAAGCAACGAAACTGTAAAGAATAACTTTATAATAAATTCTCAGTTCGGTATTTTTATAGATACGTCTCACTTTAACAACGTCTTAAAAAATAGAATCGAGAGTTCTCTATATGGAATAGACTTACAAAATTGTAGGTACAACAATGTTTCAACTAATTTTATAAGAAATGAAACAGTAGGGATACAGCTTTACGCTACAATGAACAACTCAATTTTTAACAACACTGTTACTGAAAGTACAATAGGGATTGAAATTGACAATGCTTATAACGACACGATTAAGGAAAATAACTTTTTGAACATTTCAGCTCATGCTATAACAACATACAAAACTACAAGAGTAGAAATAATAAAAAACGTTATTAGTTCTGCTAAAAATGGAATTGTTTTTGACAGCTCAAGCTCTAATTTGATTGTTGGAAATGAATTAAGTAATGTTCACGTTGGGGTATACATTTACAATTCTGAACTCAACATTATTAAAAATATGACCATAAAAGAAATCTCAGAATGGTATATAAAAAGTCAATCAGGACAATACAATTATGTAGAGAATCTAATGTTTAACTCTGAAAAACTTAACTTTTCTTTCTCAGGAAAAGTTGCAATAAAAAGCGCAACAGTTAGTATTGTTCCAAAAGGCTATACTTATCTAAATGTATGTATATTTGTCAATACAAATCAGGGATCTTCTATTTATATTAACTTTAGCTTTAACAAAAAGCCAAACGAAAAAGTAACAGTCTTATATACTACTGACGGGAAAAACTGGGAAAAAACAAGTACAATGAATCTTTTTGAAAACCTTAATATAGTTAGAGTAAAAATCGAAAACAATGGGACATATGCTTTATTTTCCTATAACGAAGAAGTTACTGAAGGCATACCGCTTATCGTAATGTTGTTTTTGTTACTTTTTATACTAATAGTAACAACTTTCTTTTTTATAAGAAAGAGTAAAAATGAAAAATAGCAAAGTATTGCTTATCTTAGCGATATTACTTTTTGGAATAAGTTGGAGCTTAGCACTTTTTGACGTTCTACCGTATAAAGTTAGAGAAGAAAAGAGTGGAACTTTAAGCTTTAATGGCTCAAGAAACGTAGATCTTATTGTTGGAGGAAACAACTTTACAATTTCAAACGATTTCTTAAGCTTAAGCAAAAATTTCACGATTGTTATTATTTCGGATAAGGCAATAAGAGTAACGATTATAGTAGAAAATTTTAGTGAAACGTACCAAATAAATGCAATGCAAAAATCTAGCTTTACTTTCAAATCAGAACCATTGTATTTTGAATTTTTTGGGCAGGAACCTACAGTAATTCATTACCAAGTAACATTAGAAGAACTGAAGAATAGAGATCCAATGATATCGATTATAAGTTTGATAATTCTTTTAATTGGTTTAGTTTTTGGGAATTTAGCTTTAAGAAAAAGAGGAGATGATTTAGTTTAAATATAACACCCTATTCTTGTTTAATAAAATCTAACAATATGACTTGAGCTAAGGATTTCGCAAAAGTTAAAAATATTTAAAGTGAACTGACCTAGAGGCGTGCAGTACCAATATGCTTTCTGAAAAAAAGCAGCCAGAAGCGAAAAGCTTTAGTAAGAAGGCTAAGTACTTATTTTTTCTAATTAACTTAGTAAAGATTTCTGGTAAGGAAGATTATGTTATTACCAGTACTAATAAGTTAAAAGACCTTCTGGGACTTTCTCAACAGTCAGTTTCTTTGATCTTAAAAGAACTTGAAAAAGAAAGACTGATAGAAAGAGAAATTGGAAAACGTGAAGAAAAAATAAAGATTACAAAAGAGGGGTTTGGGTTTTTAGTTGAGAACATTGGTTTTCTTCGCACACAAGAACTTCTAAACAAAATAAAAACAAGAGTAATAAAAATAAAAGGAAAAATATTTACTGGTAAGGGAGAAGGAGCATATTACCTTTCACAAAAGCAATACGTTAGGCAAATAGAAGATAAACTAAATTTTTTCCCTTATCCAGGAACTTTAAATTTAAAGTTATCTTCTTATGAAGATATAAGCAAGGTTGAAATTCTTTACAACAAAGAAGGAGTAAAACTTAATGGTTTTACTTCTTTCGAAAGAACTTTTGGAGATGTTTTTTGCTACCCTGCAAAGATAGAAAAACATGAAGACGTAAAATGTGCAATAGTTAGGTCAGAAAGAACTAGCTACAATGTAAGTGTAGTTGAACTTATTTCAGATGTCTTCTTAAGAAAAGCGTTAGATGTAAAAGATGGAGACGAAATAACAATAATGTTTGAAATATAACTTTAATCTTGCAAATAGTTATGGATATAGGACCTCTTTATTATACTCGACTTTGAATTTCGTGAACCATATTTTCTTAGCTTGATTACTTTTATACTTTTCCATGCAGTTTCACTACTAATTATTTTCTGAGTTGTTTCCTTAAGCCATTCTTGATCGTAACCTAGGACTATAGCACTTGGTTTGTACTTTTGAATTACGCTCCTTATACCTTCAGAAACGTCAGTTTTTGAAGGACCAAGAATGGCTTTATCAACAAACTTCAGAGATTCTATTATCACCTTTCTTTCCTTTTCGTTCACTAGGGGCTTCTTTCCTTTAATTTTTTCAACAAGCTTATCTCTAGCCAGTACAACAAGAAGTACTCCGTTCTTGCCTGCGATTTGTTTTGCTTTCTTCAAATATTTTATGTGACCTATGTGAACTATGTCGAATACTCCTGAGGCAACTACTACCTTCTTTTTTCTCATAATTTACAATTCCAACTCAACATAAACGGCTTAAATAAAGATTTTTTCTAGGATTCGTCTTTTAACAAAGAGTTTTTTGGTTTCTATTGCAAGTTCTAGTTTTTAGAGAAAAGTTTAAATTTTTGTGATACAAAATCCATTACATAGGGCCCGTAGCTCAGCATGGTAGAGCAGCAGGCTCTTAACCTGTCCGTCGTGGGTTCAAATCCCACCGGGCCCGCATTCAAAAAAATATAATAAGAATGCTGTAATAAAGCTTTTGAGAACTCAATTTGGCAATATTAAAACATTTATATTTATATCAAAGTACAAACTTTTATGAGTAATAGAAGGCTTATAGTTTTGGTAATATTAAACTTAAAAAATTTATTTAAGTTTTAAAAGAATCTTCCTAAGTTCCTGACCTTTTTCTTTCCAAAAATTATAAAGTATCCTTATATCTATTCCAAGACTAAAATCTTTAACACCTAGCTTTATGTATTGTTCTATTGATTTTAAGTTTACGTCACTTAGCTCTACTCTTGGGCGTTTACCCATTTCTATCGCAGTTTTTATACATTTTAGTTCTGCTTCTTTTACTTTAGGATTGTCTAAAGCCCAAGTAGTTTCAGGCGGACCAGCTAGATCTATACTTAGGCCATAGTCCCACGGACCAAATTGTACCATGTCAACACCTTGAACTGAAAGGATTTCTTCTAGTTGGTCTACAGCGCTTCTTTTTTCGATCATAAATGCAACTACTATATTTTCTGCATACTTTCTGTAATCAGATACTGTAAATTTATCGAAGACATATCCTCCAACTCTAAAGTTGCCAATACCCATAATTCCTTCTGGCTCTAGCTTAACAGACTTTACTGCATCTTCAGCATCTTTTACATTCCTTATGTCTGAAAAAAGAAAATTTTGTATCCCTGATTGCAAAGCTTTTGCTGCAATATAGCTTCTAGGAACTGCATCAAGCTTTATCATAGAAGACATGTTGTATAGCTCACATACTCTAGCGATATTTTCTAGGTCGTATAAAGTCCATGGAGCATATTCTGCAACAAACTCAACATAATCAAAAAGTTCAGTTTGGCCTATTAGCTCGAATATCCCAGGCCATGAAATTAGAACACGCGTACCTAACGTAGGTTTTCCTTCTTTTATTAATTCCATTAACTTATTTTTCCTCAACTACACTCAATGCATTTAACAATTAGTATTTATTTAAAGCTTTTCAAATATTTTTGAGAAATTTGATAAAAAGGATATCTATCATTAAAGTTTTCAATATATTAAGTTACTAAAAGTAATGTTTTTTGGATAACTAATAATTCTTTCAACAAATTAACGCAAAAGTAGCTGCTTAAAACATTATTACAACAAGCTTACTGAAAATAACTTGGTCTTTTAAAAGGTTATAAATTAAGTCGACGTAACTAAAGATGAATGTAAAAGAGCTATAAAAAGTTTGTAAAAGCTTACAAACTAAAGTACTCACAAAGAGCCATGAAAGGCCAAATAGGAGCCTCTAGAGAAAAATTTAAAAATGAGAGACACATTACTCGAAAATGTAGGGCCGGTAGCCTAGTATGGTTAGGGCGTCTGTCTGATAAGCAGAAGGTCGCCAGTTCAAATCTGGCCCGGCCCACTTGACTTAGATAGTTAGAAATGTGCTTTTTAAAGTACATTAAGTTTAGTGATTAAAAAGACTACAATGAGACTAATTAGAAATCTCTTAACATTTCTTCTATTATTACCAAATATTAGTCTTCTAACGACTGTTTTAACACAGTTCAGAGCTTAGTTAGATGAAGCTTTTGACCAAAGAACCGAGAAACCCTGACTAAGTCATGAAAAATGTCAAATCAGATACGACTACAACCTCTTCTATTTTTTATAATGAGTTCTTAATGCATATCTTAAGTAGGCCATTATCGCATTTTTCATCATAAACTCTTATACGATAAGATTCATTAAAGAAATCACTAATTCCAATTAATGGTCTTATTCCTTCCTTCAATACTCATCTTAGCCACTGGATTGAGCGATTCTAAAATAGGAATTCTATTCTTAACTTCTAACCCAAGTACAATACTTCACTTACAATAATCTTAAAAGCGACCTTTAGAAGTGTTGGTCATGACTCTAATTAGAGCACTAGCCATACACCTAGGCAATTTTTCAAACTATAGGCCACTTAAAATAGAAGATCTAAAGGAAAAAGTTTCTACTGTTAAGCATAAATTTAAAACAAACATATGGACTACTCGTGTTATTCTTCCCAAAATAGTTCAAGATCACTCAACTACGTTTAAAGGAGCTTCATCACAACAGGTTAGTGAACGAGACCTAGAAAAAATTATTGAAAATTCAGAAGAACTAATTAAAGAATTAGGCATAGACTTTGTTGCTATTCCATTTGACTATAATAGTCTTAGGAAAATTCGCACTAAGTTTGTAGAGTTGTTTTCCGTTAGTAATAGGCTCTTTTTTTCTCTCAACATTGGAAATCTTACAGGGGATTTACCAATAAAGGAATCAAAAGATTCAATACAGCTATTAAAAGAAATATTTGAAAGTAATGGAGAAGAAGCATGCACAAGATTTGCGATTTCTTTTGGAGGCCAGCCAGAAACTGCATATTTTCCAGACACAGCTGCTAAAAACTTTGGATTTTCATTAAGCCTAAGATATGTAAACGACATATTGAATAGACTAGGTGACAAAAAGGATTTGTCAGACACAATCGAATCTATAGCAAGACCAATTCAGAACGAAGCTCTCAGAGTTCAAAAATATGCAAACATGAAATTCTTAGGGATTGATCTATCTTTGTCCCCATGGATGAAAGAAAGCATTTTGAAGTTAATAGAAGAAGTTGGGGATATAACTGAAATCTCTCCAGGTTTCTATACCTCTATTTGGAAACTTAACGAAGCGATAATGAATACAAAAAAGATAAAAAAGATAGGCTTTAATGAAGTAATGTTACCAGTTGCTGAAGATTCTTTACTGAAGGAATACTTTGCAAGTAGAAAGATGACGATCACTGAATTAATTGGCGCGATATCTGTTTGTGTAGCAGGATTAGATATGGTAGCTGTTTCAGCTAATTTAAAGAACGAAGTAATAGAAAAACTAGTTTTAGATTCAATTTCTATTTCGAAGGCAAGAAAGAAAAAAATTGGAATAAGACTAATCTTAGCTAACGGTAAAGCTGGAGGAGAAATTAAGTTATCTAGATTTGGTAAAGTTCCAGTAATAAAAATCTAGACGATTTTTAGAAAAACTTTGAGATTAGGATTTAAGAAAATGGCTCTAAAAGCTAAAGAAGTCAAAAGAAGCCTAATAGTCTTATAAAATACTGAGTAATTACAATTGATTAATGAATTTCTAACGTTAAAAGAAAAAAGGGTTATATTAAGTTGATAGTAATGATTTAGCCTTATACTCTTTCTAACTCTAAACTCCAATTTCTTGCCCTTTCTACAGCTTTCTTCCAGTTTACATAGAGATTTTTTGCTTTTAGCATTTCTTCTTCTGATGGTAAAAACTTCTTTTCTTCTTTCCAGATTTCTTTAAGTTCTTCAAAGTCTTTCCACAAGCCAACAGATAGGCCTGCTAGCATAGATGCACCTAAAGCAGTCGTTTCCTTTATTTTTGGCCGTAGTATTGATACCCCTAAAAGGTTTGACTGAAATTGCATTAACAAATCACTTGCACTCGCACCTCCATCAACTCTAAGTTCCTTTATTTTTATTCCAGTTTCTGATTCCATAACTTCAATTACATCTTTTGTTTGGTACGCAATGGATTCTAAAGTTGCTCTTGCAATATGTGCACTTGTTGTTCCCCTTGTAATTCCAACTATTGTTCCTCTGGCATACATATCCCAATATGGAGCCCCCAAACCTACAAATGCTGGAACGAAGTAAATACCGCCATTATCTTTAACTTTAATTGCAAGCTCATTCACTTCCTTCGACTCCTTTATTATACCTAAACCATCTCTTAGCCATTGAATCGCTGCGCCTGTTATGAATACACTTCCTTCTAGAGCATAGTTAACCTTTGATCCTGCAGCAAAAGCAATTGTTGAAACTAAACCTTTCCTTGAAAAAACGACTCGATCTCCAGTATTCAGCAGTATAAAGTTTCCAGTTCCGTAAGTACATTTGATCTTGCCTTCTTCAAAACCAGTTTGTCCAAATAAGGCAGCTTGTTGGTCTCCAACTAGACTACCTATTGGAATTTCTTCTCCTAAAAACTCCTTATCCACAAAATCATAAAGGTCTGATGACTTCTTTACTTCAGGTGCCATCTCGATTGGAATCTTCATTATTTCAAATAAATCCTCATCCCACTTAAGTTTAGTAATATTAAACAACATTGTTCTTGAAGCATTTGTAACATCTGTTGAGTGGACTTTTCCACCTGTTAGATTCCAAAGTAGCCAAGAGTCAATAGTTCCAAACAAAAGCTTGTTTGAATTAGCAAGTTCTTTTGTTTTTGGAACGTTATCTAAGATCCATTTAATTTTTGGACCTGAGAAATATGCATCTGGAACTAATCCTGTTTTTGAATTTATTGTTTGGCTATATCCTGCGTTCTTTAACTCTTCTATATAACTTGAGGTTCTTCTACATTGCCAAACTATTGCATTATAAACGGGTATACCAGTATCCTTATTCCAAACTACTACTGTTTCACGTTGGTTCGTTATACCAATAGTGGCTATATTTTTTGCTTCTAGTTTAGAAAGCCTTAAAGCTTCTTTTGCAGTTTCTAAAGCAGAATTAAATATTTCAATAGGGTTATGTTCTACATATCCCGCTTTTGGATATATTTGTTTTATTTCTTTTTGTGCCATGCTTATTATTTCTCCTTCTGTAGAAAAAATAATAGACCTAGTGCTTGTGGTACCTTGATCTATTGCCAAAACATAGTTGTTTACCATCGTATCAGCAAAGTATTTTCAAGAAATATAAGTTTATCGCTCGCTTGTTCTTAGATTACAAATAAGCTTAGGGTTCTGAACTAAGTATGGAATCCATACTTAGTCCTTGAGCCTCAACGCTCTTTTCCTCCTCAGGGTTCATTGGAGGAATCATTGAGCTTTGCTCCTTTCGGGGGGAACCCATAACTCCCCACATACTAAGGAATGTTTTCCAAATGTTTATTGATGCATTCTTTTGCCTATCGATTACAAGTCCGCATCTTGGGCATTTGAAGACTGCTCCTCTTAGGTCTTTGTTGTAGTACCCGCATCTGGAGCAGGTCTTCGAAGTGCCCTTCGCTTTCACATATATGGTAGCATAACCATTCCATGCAGACTTATAATCTACGTACTTTTGGAGCTTAATGTAGTCGTGCTTGCTATTCTGCCTATTCATACTTCTGCTTTTTGTCCTAGC
>JAFNIV010000029.1 GCA_017601145.1 Candidatus Brockarchaeota archaeon | reverse complement strand
CCTTTGTTCTTTGCTACTTCTGAAGCTCTTTTTAGGATTTCTTCATTTTCAGGAGGTTCAATATATACTTTATAGTCGTCGGAACCTTGCCTTATTCTAGTTTCATTTTCAGGTAAAATAATTCTTCCATCTTTATAAAACCTTTCAGATAGAACTCCTGCGGCAGTTGGACTCCAAGGTATTATCCCTATCCCATTAGCTTTGCAAAATGGAATCATTTCCCTTTCTTCTTCTCTGTACAACAAACTATATCTATTCTGCATACTTACAAACTTCTCATACCCTTTCATCTCACTTGTAAAAATGGCTGTAGCAAATTGCCATGTCCACATACTTGAAGCACCTATATATCGTACTTTTCCCTCTCTTACTAAATAAGTTAATGTAGACAATGTTTCTTCTATTGGCGTTTCGTAATCCCATCTATGAATTTGGTAAAGATCTATGTATTCTGTTTGTAATCGTTGTAACGAGTCCTTCACTTGCTTCATTATGTGTTTTCTAGAAAGGCCGCTATCGTTTGGCCCATTACCCATCCTTCCAAATACTTTTGTGGCTATTACTGCATCTTCTCTTCTTTCTTTCAAAGCTTCCCCAAGTATTTCTTCAGATCTACCTCTAGAGTAAACATTAGCTGTGTCGAAAAAGTTAATTCCTAAATCCCATGCCTTATTTATGACTTTAAGAGCTTGATCTTTTTCCACCATCCAAGGTGTAGCATTTCCAAAAGACATAGCACCTAAACATATTCTTGAAACTTTTAATCCACTATTACCAAGTCTAACATATTCCATAGTTTTGCACACCAAGTTTTTGAAATGTTACCTAAAATATTTAAGTCTTTGTCTTAATACTTTTAAGACCATTTGCTTCTTAATCAAAAACTTATTATTCTTTAACTTCTTTAATAAAATGAGAACTAAAAACATTGCAATTATTAATAAAATTCCAACTATAGTTAAGTTAACTTGACTCTTTGAAACTTCCAATATTTTGTATTCATAGTGAGATGAAACTAGAGGGTAATCATCCTTTATATAAATTTCAACGTAAGGTTTTACTGCAATACCTCCAATACTATTATTCGTCACATAATCGCTCCAGTAGTTTCCGAGGTAATTTGAGTAAATCTTCCCTCTGTATTCATAGTTAATCTTGTTTCTGCTTCTTACGAAAACTGTTGAGTTATAACTATATATATTCAAAGTATTGTTTATGAAATCATTAAAGAAGATTGTTATGTTATTAGAATTAACGATATAAACTCCATACCAGTTATTTGAAACTGTTAAATTTGTTAGAACTATATTTGAGGAAGAAACTATAAGTAAAGATTGAAAATTGTTACTTAAGTTTAGATCTCTTACAACTATGTTGGTGCTATTTATTAATCCAACGAATCCTACGTTTGCTAATATGGTTAAGTTTGTTTTGTTAGCTAAATATATGATTCTTTTATTATTTATTTCATTATCCAACTGTAAAAAATTTATAAAGTTTTCAACTAAGATCCCGTAAATTCCAAAGTTTCTCTCACTTTTAAAAATCAGGTTCTTAGATAAAAAATTTTTACTTGACATTTCAAGTAATATCCCATACCTATAATTGTTATTGATAGTGTTGTTAATTATTTCATTGTATGAAGAATAAGCCAAAATTATACCTTCGAAGTTATTTTCTACTATGTTATCTTTTATTGAGTTTTCGTGCGAATCTATTAAGAAGATTCCACTTAATCTATTTTTTAAAATTAAATTTTTTCTTATATCAGTTTTTCTTGAATCCATTAAGTCTAATCCATCAGTTCCATTAAGTATTATGTTGTTGATAATTGCTACGTTGCTAGCCTTTACTGTTATTACTGCTCTCATTGCATGGCAGCCTACCAATGTAAACCCAGAAAAGTTCACATAGTTTGAGAGAATCTCTACAACTGGTACTTCAGGATCCAAATAAGTTATTTTTGTTAAATTTGGTCCAACTTCAGAGATTATGCTAACTTCCTTGTTTATTCTTATATTTTCAAAGTAGTTTCCTTTCCTTACTATTATCTTACTAAAAGGTGGTGCACTGTCTACAGCTTCTTGTATACTTGAGAAATTATCGGGTACATAAATCAGTGTTTTTTTAGTAACTTCAACTGCTGAAAGACTTATTGGTGCTCTTTGAAAAAATATCAAGAAAACTACTATAAAAAATATAGATTTAATGAAACTTAATAGATGTTTCTTGAATATTCCTGTTAAGTTTACGGTAACCTCTAGGTTCGTCTTATATTCTCTATTTTAGAATATTTTAAAGTTGTTTCTTATAAGTTTATCGTTTTTTCTTTTTATATTTTGTTATTTTTAATTTTTTTCAAGAGCATCTCTTTGCTTAAAAGAAGTAATAAAATTTCCATAATTATTTTTAGTTTTAAAGCATGTAAAGTGGAATATTCGATAGAATTATTATGATTCCGCTAAGCTGAAATGGTAAATTTACGTTCATCGTTCCGCTCACACCTGCAAGAAATGGCCCAGCTATACTTCCTACAGAAGATATCGCTGAGACTAAGTTGTAGTCTTCTCCCCTATTCTCTTCTCGACAATACAACTGAATCATGTAACTTCTTATTGGTAACCATAATGAGGCTCCAATAAAGTCATGAAGTAACCATAGAAAAGCTGAAACAAAGAACACATGTGGTAAGGTTGAAACTGCAGTGAAAAATCCTTGTATGCTTACGAATAGCATAAGATAAATCTTTAACTGAAATCTCTTAAGCCTATTAATTATTTTATCACTATACATAAGCGGTATTCCAAGACTTAATCTATGAATCGTCATAAGTACCGAAACTGCAATTGGCGATAATGCAAATTTATCTGAGAAGAATAAGGGTGTAATGAAGCTATGACTTGCAGATGAACCAATAGAAAGGATCAATCCTGATATAGAAAGGATACCAAGCGATCTAGGGAATTTGAAAAAGCTATTTTTCTCATTACTTCTACTTCTTGCTTTATTTCTTGATGCTTCTGTAAAGAGGATTGAAAATGTTATGAAACCAAGTATCTGAAGAATGCCTGAGAAGATAAAAGTGATTTTATATTCTAGAAGTTCTACTAAAAATCCACTGGTAGCTAATCCAACTGCTTGAAAAATGAACTCTAAACCAGACATCCTTGAATAAGTAGAAATAAAGTTTTTTCTGTCTTGGTCAAACAACATAGGTACAAAAACTGCGTTTTTTATTGCAACAGACAAATCAAAAAGTATCTTTAGTATTGTTAGTGGTATTAGGCTACTAGAAAATGAAGTAGTAAGATGGGAAATTCCACCAAGCAATAAAGCAAGAGAGAAGAATATTTTTCTTCCTAAAATATCTGATCTCTTTCCAATAAATATGTTCATAACCGTTACAACTAAAGCTGATATCGTGAAAGTGAAACCCATATCTAGAAGTGATATATTCAGAAAATTCATATAAAGTGGAAAAAGTACTTCATATAAACCAAATGAAAATCCGAAAATAACTATTGGAAGTATTGTTCCTATTAAACTTCTTATGTCCAATGTAGTGGCAATAGTCTTTTTTATGCCTTATATTTCTTTTCTTCAATATGTAAAAAAGATTTTAAGTTTATGACTACTATTAAAATGAAAAGCGCAAAGGTTGGAATAAGTGCTCTTAAATGAACGAAAGTACATTTATCCACAATATTGTAAAAAGTTTAATCGTTAAAACTGGCAAACTTTATAGAGAATGAAGTAAAAATTTGTAGAGGATACTCATCCAGAAGTTGTTGTTCTTTCTAGCTCATTTACTCTATAAATTTGCTAAGTAGATTGGAGAGGAATTTTATGAACGTCTTTCCAGTAAATCATACTTATTACATTGCAGAAAATCATTAGGATGAATAAACTTGTCTTTAGTTAAGCTTTATTTTTTCTTCTACAATTTTCTTTAGCTTCAGTAAAGGTATGTCTAATTCCTTTGCAATTCTCTTTAAGTCTTCGAACTCTGGTTTGGCTCTTAACATTTTCCCATTTAAATCTCTTGCTATTTTTAATGTAATTTCAAACTTTTTTCCATTGACTTCTACTTCTGTTTTTCTGGTTTCCCTTTGTAATGTTATCCTGTCTACTTCTCTAACTCTAACTCCTAAAGTCTCAGTTTCATTGAACATAGTTTCTACTATCTTTTCATAATTGTTAAGATCGCATATGACCGAAATAAGATGCATTGGTCTATTCTTCTTTGTAATTCCTGGTATTATTGCTACATCTTTTGCTCCTTCTTCCATAACTTTTTCAACAAAAAATCCTAAAGTTTCTCCATCTACATTGTCAACGTTAGTTTCGATCATAACAACCTTATCATTAGAATAAATTTTACTAGGTTGCTCTCCAAAAACTACTCTAAGGATATCAACAAAACCTTTCTCTTTTATTGTTCCGACTCCTAAGCCAACTTTTATTGGTTTTATTAAAGGATAATGCTCAAGAACTTCTTCAGCTATATTTGTTATTATAGCTGCTCCTGTCGGAGTAGTTAACTCAGTATCTACTGGACCTCCTTTAAAAGGGAAATTCTTTCTCGTTAAAATTTCTAACGTTGCTGGTGCTGGTACAGAAACGGTCCCATGTGAAAACGTAATTGTTCCACCTCCAATGGCTAAAGGTGATGAAACAATCCTACAGTTATCAAGCAAGCCAAGAGAATCAAGAGCAGTAATAGTTCCTATAACATCAATAAAAGTATCTACTGAGCCGCTTTCGTGTAAATGAACTTCTTCGATACTTTCTTTATGTACCTTGGCTTCAGCATTAAGAAGAGTCATAAATATGTCTTCAATTTTCTTCTTTGCTTTTTCTGAAATTTTGCTTGAATTCTTATATTTTTCTAGCGCTTCTAAAATTTCTCTTCCTTCTCTCTTTTTCACTTCTTCGATAGCACTAACTATTAGTCTTTTTCCCCTGAATTCCATTAAGTTTGCCTCTTCAAAACGTACTGATACCTCCTTTACACCACTTAACAAGCTAGAAACATTTAGTATCTCTTCTTTTACTTTTTGTTCGTCAGCCCCTAAGTCCACAAGTGCTGCAAGGATCATGTCGCCAGAAATTCCTGAAGTAGAAGCATCTATATACACTACTTTGTTCATGGTACCTCTTAACTATAGCTTGTTTTATATTTTTTAATTAATAAGTTTTTTGAATTTTTGCTAGCATTCTTCTGGCAAAGTCAGAAATTCTAGTTTGTGATTAAGAGTAGCTAAATAACGAGAATCTCTAATTTTGATCATAAAAATTTCAAGGACAAAGTAAGCGCAAAAATAAGAAACATATGTAACACAATTCAAAATTGTTGTTCTAAGCGTAATACAACATTTAAATAGTCTTGTTTTTAGAGCATTAAGCGGAGGACAAAATAAAGATGAGAGGTGCTAGCCTTCACTAAGGCTACAAATACTTCAGTTAGATTTGCAATTCCCAAGGGCTCTTTAGAACTTCAAACCTATAAGTTTCTTGAAGAAGCTGGATATTCTTTAAGTGGCCAAGAGAGATCATATAGGCCAAGCATCAACGATCCAGAACTAAGTGTAAAAATACTTAGACCCCAAGAAATTCCTCAACTTGTAGAAGAAGGAGCTTATGATATTGGAATAACAGGTTTAGATTGGATTTATGAAACAAGTGCAAACGTTGAGGTTTTACAAGACCTTGAATATGGTGCAGTTTCTATAGTTTTAGCAGTGAGTAAAAACTGGGAAGAAATAAATTCGTTTGAAGATTTGCTAAAGAAAACTTTAGCTGAAAACAGACCTTTGAAAATTTACACAGAATATATCAACTTATCACTTTCTTGGATAATAAACAATAGCTACTATAGATCGATTTTTGGAAATTCAGAACCACAAATAATAACACCATGGATGAGAAAGGGAAGTAACGAAAAAGTGAAACTTTTTTTAAGTTTTGGTGCAACTGAAGCTAAGCCCCCCGAAGATTCTGATGCCATAATAGATGCTATGAGTACAGGAATTACGTTAGAAGAAAATGAACTTAAGCCAATATGTACTATATTCAACTCCACAGCTAGGCTTATAGCAAACAAAAATTCTTTAAAAACAAAAAAGAAAGAAAAAATACTTGATGTTCTTAGCCTTTTTAAAGGCGTTGTTGAAGCAAGAAAGAGGCTACACATATTTGTCAATGTTAAAGAAGAAAATCTTCAAGTTTTGCTTTCTGTGCTTCCTGCTCTTAAAGGGCCAACTGTAAGTCCACTTTCACAAAAAGGTTGGTATGCGGTTAATACTGTAATCGAAAAAAGCTCGTTCTTGAAGATTCTTCCCATGCTTAGGAAGTATGCCCAAGGTTTAGTTGTTCATTCTCCTAGGCAAGTTATGTCTTTAGAGGAGGTTAAGATAGAAGAATGATGTTAGCTGTAAGTAAAGATTCTGCTAAAGCTGTAGCTATGCAATTAAGAGGTAACGTTACTACATTGCCTCTTTCTGAAACTGAAAAAATCATCGAAGAAGTTAAGCAAGGAGGAGATAAAGCACTAAAGTTGGTTGAGGAAAGAATTAATAGAATAAAATTAGAAAGTTTAGAAGTAAAAAGTTCAGAAATAAGTAGCGCCTTAAGCGAAGTCTCAGTAAGTACAATAGATGCAATGAAAGTGATGGTTGAAAGACTAAAATTAGTAGAAACTCAACTACTTAAGACTATAAAAAATGAGGTAAAAATTAAGAGCGAAGGTGTTGAGATTTTGTACAAGTTTACTCCACTAAAAAGAGTTGGCATTTATGTTCCTAGAAGTTCGTTTGCTTATCCAAGTAGCTTAATAATGGCTTCTGTTCCAGCAATCCTAGTAGGAGTTAAGTCTATTGTTGTTGCTTCTCCTCCTTACAAAGATGGTAAAGTAGATAGTAAAATCTTAGTAGCATGCAACCTTATGAACATAAATGAAATTTACAGGATCAGTGGTGCTCAGGCTATTGCTGCTCTAGCTTATGGTACAGAAAGCATAAAGCCTGTTGAAAAAATTTTCGGAGCTGGAGGCAAATTTGTTACTGCTGCTAAATTTCTTGTTTCTAAACAGGTTTCAATTGACATGCTCGCAGGTCCAACTGAGCTTTTAGTTTTAGCAGACGAATCAGCAAATCAATTTTTTGTTGCTTATGATTTACTTTCTCAAGCAGAACATGGGAGTGGTAGCTTGATTGTTTTAGCCTCAGATTCGATGAAATTCATCGAAGAAGTAAGAGAAAGATTAAATTCTATTTCAAAAGAATTAGCAAGTAATGTTGTGTTTGTTCTTGGAGAAGATATTGCATCTTTAATCTCATTTGCAGAAGCATTGGCTCCTGAACACATCCAGGTTATTGGCAGCAAGTTTGAATATTATGCTAGTGAAATAAAAAATTCAGGAGTTATTCTCATAGGTGAATATACTCCATCGGCTGCAAGTGACTACATACTTGGTTCAAATCATATCTTGCCAACATTTGGATTAGCAAAGTCAAGAAGTGCTCTTTCACCAATTGACTTCTTTAAGCTTTCAGTCAGTGTGAAAGCAGACTCTAGTTCAATTAAAAAACTTGGTCCATACGCTATAACATTAGCTAAAGAAGAAGGTTTTCAAATGCATGCTAAGGCAATAGAGGTGAGAATGAATGAACTTAGTTAAGCTAGATGCTAACGAGAACCTTTTAATTCCTAAGCAACTAACAGAAGAACTGATGAGCAAAGTTGTTAAAGAAGTAGATCCTCGATTGTATCCTTCTGATGATCAAAAACTTGAGTTGGTAAATAAGATATCAAATTATCTCAACATAGACAAAGAAAAGATTGTTTTAGGAACAGGAGCTGATCAATTGATTGACCTAATAGTAACTTTGTTTGGTAATAAAGGAGTCACTTTACTTTATCCTTCTTTTTCATCTTACTTTAGCGCTTGTAAGCTTCATAACGTTCCTTTAACTACAATCGTATTTAATAGAGATTTCAGTGTAAGCGGTGATAACATCTTCAATTCAATTAAAGACTCAAGTTTATTTATACTTTGCAGACCTAATAACCCAACTGGAAATTCAATAGACGAAGATGTTGTTCTTGAAATAGCTAAGAATTTTAATGGTATTATTGCTATTGATGAAGTTTATGGTGAATTCTCTGATTCTCAACTTTATTATCTTCCAAACGAATTTAAGAACATCATTGTTCTTAAATCATTTTCAAAGTCATTTGGAGCAGCAGGGCTTAGAATAGGTTATCTTATAGCTAACGAAAGTTTAGTTGAAACTATTAATAAATACCAGTTTCTGTATCCCGTTACCAACTTTTCTCTTAAGTATGCTTCTTACTTACTTGATAATTTAAAGACGTTTAAGAAATATTGGCAGGAATTGAAAGAAGTTAGAAGTTGGTTCTTCAATGAACTTTCAAACATAAATAGTATAGAGGTAATTCCTTCTCAGACAAACTTTGTTTCTTTTCTTACAAACATCGAAGACTTTAAAAACAGAATGTTGCTTAAAGGATACATTGTCAGAGAATTTGATGGAATTTTTGGTTATAAGAAGCTAATAAGAGTTACTTTGGCAAACCTTGGCATAATGAAAGAAGTTTCAGATACGATAAGGAAAATTGTAGCTGAAGGTGAGAAAAATGATTGAAAGGAAGACGAAAGAAACTAGAATTAAAGCTGAAGTAAAACTATTGGGAGAAGGTGTTTGCGAAATAAAAACTCCAATAGCCTTCTTTAATCATATGCTTTCAACACTTTGCTTCTACAGTAAGATGAACTTATCTCTCGAAGCTGAAGGCGACCTAACGCATCATATCATCGAAGATGTAGCTATAGTTCTTGGAACTGCAATCAACAATGCCTTAGGCGAAAGAAGAAACATTAAGCGTTTTGGGTTTGCAAAAATTCCAATGGACGATGTTCTTGCAGAAGTTGTAGTTGACCTTGTAAGAAGGGCTTATGTTGTAACTGATTTAAAGCTAACTTCATCTGTAGAAAGTATAGAACCAGAACTCTTCAATCACTTCTTTAGAAGTTTTGCACACTCTGCAAACTTTACTCTACATATTAATGTTGCTTATGGTGAAGACAATCATCACAAGGTTGAAGCTGTGTTCAAGGCACTTGGAATTGCATTAAGAGAAGCATGGCATCCTGAATCTACGTTAGTGAGTACGAAGGGTGAAATTTAGTCTTGCTTGTTGCTTTAGTAGATACTGGAGTAAGCAACCTAACTAGTTTAACTAATGCTTTAAGTAGGCTAGGTGCTAGTTATGAAATAAATAGTTCAAAACTTTTAGAAGCTAACGCTATAATAATACCTGGTGTAGGAAGTTATGATGCAGCAGCAAAAAAAATTAACCTAGTTAGAAACTTTCTTCTTGATGCTATATCTAAAGAAATCCCAATACTTGGAATTTGTTTGGGCTATCAACTTTTGCTAGAGAGTAGTGAAGAGGGTAAAGAAAAAGGCTTAGGTATATTTAAGGGTAAGGCTGTAAAGTTTTCAGGAGTAAAAGTTCCTCATATTGGTTGGAATACTCTAGAAAACTTAAAGGAGGACAAGATAACAGAAGGAATAAAAGAAAATAGCTACGTTTACTTCGTGCACTCTTACTACCCTCTACTCGAAGAAGATATAGCATTAGCTAAAACAACCTATGGCGTAAGTTTTGCAAGTATAGCAAAAAAGAAAACAGTTTACGGCTTCCAATTTCATCCAGAGAAATCTGGAACTGTTGGTCTTAAGTTGTTAGAAAACTTTTTGAGGTTGTCGAAATGATCGTTATTCCAAGTATAGATCTAATAGATGGAAAAATTGTTAGATTAGTTAGAGGCAACATAGATGAAATGAAAGTTTATAGTTATCGCCCTCTAGAAGTTGCAAAAAAATTCGTAAAGGATGGTGCAAGGTTAGTGCATGTTGTAGACTTATCTGCAGCTCTTGGAATTGGAGACAACAGAGAAGTACTTAAGGCTATGGTTAAAAGCAACATTCCAGTTCAGTTTGGAGGAGGAGTACGAAAAAAAGAAGAAATTGAAGACCTTATAAATTTAGGGGTTAAAAGAATTGTTATTGGTACGATGGCATTCAGCAATTTTTCAACAATTAAACAACTCGTAGATCTCTATGGCGAACAACTTGCTGTTTCAATAGATTACGTTAAAGATAAGGTTGCTGTAAAAGGATGGAAAAGCCTTGTTGATCTTTCTCCTATAGATATAGCTAAGAAACTTAGTCTTCTTGGATTAAAATACATTATTTTTACTTCAATTGAAAAGGATGGAACCTTGCTTGGTGCTGATTTTTACTTTATAAACAAAGCTATAAAGGAAGTTAATACAAAGTTAATCTTTTCTGGAGGAATTTCATCAATAGAAGAGGTAAAGAAATTAAACGAGCTAGGTGCATATGGTATTATACTTGGTAAGAGCATATATGAAGGAAAAATTAACTTTAAAGAAGCTGTTAAGGTAGGTGAAAACTAAATGCTATCAAAGAGGATAATACCTTGTTTAGATGTTGACAAAGGTAAAGTTGTTAAAGGAGTAAAATTTAAAGAACTAAAAGATGCAGGAAATCCTGTTGAGCTTGCATCTCTTTATAGTAATGAAGGTGCTGATGAACTAGTGTTTTTGGACATAAGTGCTTCCTTAGAAAACAGAAGTACTATGGTAAATTTATCTAAAGAAGTTGCGAAAGTTATAGACATTCCATTTACAGTTGGAGGGGGAATAAAAAGTGTGGAGGACGCGAGAGAAATCTTAAGGAATGGAGCCGATAAGATTTCAATAAATACTCTAGCTGTTAAAAATCCAAATTCAATTAAGGAACTTTCAAGTGAGTTTGGTTCACAAGCTGTTGTAGTTGCAATTGATGCAAAATTCAAGAGTGGAAGTTATGAAGTTTTTATTTATGGTGGAACCTTACCAACTGGCATAGATGTTGTAACTTGGGCTAAAGAAGTTGAAACAAGAGGTGCTGGAGAAATACTATTAACTTCGATAGATCGAGATGGCACTAAGCAAGGCTACGATATAAATCTAACGAAAATGGTTCTCGATGTTGTAAACATTCCGGTTATTGCGAGCGGTGGTGCCGGTTATCCTTACCACTTTTTGGAAGTGTTTAGAATTGGCGCAGACGCTGCTCTTGCAGCTGGAATCTTCCATAGAGGTGAGTATCGAATTAAAGAAATTAAAGAATTCTTGATGAAAGAAGGTGTTCAAGTTAGATTATGAAACCAATAGGAAAGGTTAGTAGTTTAGAACTCGACTTTGATAAGGGAAATGGGCTTATTCCAGTTATTGTACAAGAGTACAAAACAAGAAAAATACTGATGCTAGCTTATATGAACAAAGAAGCTCTAAACAAAACTTTAGAAACTGGATTTGCCCATTACTACAGCAGAAGCAGAAAGAAACTTTGGAAAAAAGGTGAAACAAGTGGACACGTTCAGAAAGTTAAACATATATTTGTAGATTGTGATAATGATACTTTACTGCTTCAAGTTGAACAAGTTGGTAATGCTTGTCACAAAGGAGAACACAGTTGTTTTCATATGTTGTTGAGTGAAGCCGAACAGATTCACAAAAATTTTAACGAGGAAATCCTAGCGAAAATTAAAAGAGATATGGAAAACGTCAAAGTTATAAAAAAAGAGTTGGTAAAAGATAGTTTAGAAAAGTATTGTTACTATACTTTAAGTTCTTTAACTGAGCATTATAACTCACCTGACCCTGAAGTTTACGAGTGGATCGCTGAAAAAATAGATGAGATAACTTCAGATAACATAGACAAGATAGTTGCTCTTGAATACTTTGGAATTCCAATTGCGCAACTACTTGCTTCTAGAAAGGGAAAGCCTTTAGCCATAATTAGAAAGAGACCACTTGCTCCTGAAGATAAAGGAGTAGCTTGTTCCTCTAGTTGTGAAAAAGGCTATTACTACATTTATGGCATTAAAGAAGGGGATAGTGTAATTTTAATAGATAGTGCAATTTCAACAGAAGAAACTCTAATACCAATAATAAGAGAATTAGAACTTATGAATGTTAATATATCTGATATTGTATGCATAGCAGAAGAAAGCTACGAAGACTTTAAACCTATCTTTAGAGGATCAAAGCTAAGAGTAAAGAGTATAATTAAGGCCTATCTCGA
The DNA here is from genome assembly GCA_017601145.1 of Candidatus Brockarchaeota archaeon. Lineage (GTDB taxonomy): Archaea > Thermoproteota > EX4484-205 > EX4484-205 > JAAOZO01 > JAAOZO01. The sequence goes on along the minus strand of JAFNIV010000029.1, from coordinate 6,300 downwards.
CGGAGAAAAACCTAGAGTAGAGGTTTCATACGATAGAGGAGTATCTTTCTTGCCAATTCTTTAAAGTTTAGTTAAAAAATTTTTATACTCATTGTAGCCTTTTTTCTTTATGACAAAGGAATTTGTGTTCTGTGGAAATTCACATATTGACCCAGTCTGGCTTTGGCGCTGGAATGAAGGTTACTGGACGGTAAGAAACACGGTTCGGAATGTTGTTAATCTACTAAAGAAATATCCTGAAATTACATTTGTTTTTTCTTCTGCTGTAATGTATAAGTGGCTAGAAGAAAGTGAACCAGAACTGTTTGAAGAAGTAAAAGCACTAATTAAAGATGGAAGGTGGATTCCAATAGGTGGTTCATGGGTAGAGCCAGATTGTAACTTACCTTCTGGTGAATCTTTCGTGAGACAGTATCTTTACGGTCAAATGTTTTTTAAGGAAAAACTTGGAGTTAAAGTTAACATTGGATATAACATTGATAGTTTTGGTCATAATGCATCTTTCCCAAAGATTCTTAAAAATTCTGGAATTGATTTCTATATTTTCATGAGGCCAAGCGCCCATGAAAAAGAGCTTCCTCTTAACATATTCTATTGGGAAAGCAACGATGGTTCAAGAGTCTTAGCCTATCGCCATCCAACTAGTTATGGTTTAACAAAAAGCGATATAGAGAAAGCTATAACGAATTTATTACAAAGTAAAGAACCTATATTACTAATTTTATTTGGAAAAGGAGATCATGGTGGTGGTCCTGAAGAAGAAGACATAACCGAAATACTTAAAATCAAAGAACAAACTAGAAGCCTAAACATTAAGTTTGGAACTCCAGAAGAATTCTTTAATAAGATAAAAAATTCTAACTTAAGTATTCCTATAATTAGAGATGAGCTCCAACATCATGCAAGTGGTTGTTACTCAGTTCTTTCTGAAGTTAAAAGATTGAACAGAAAAGCTGAAAACTCATTAATACTAGCTGAACGATATTCTACTATAAGTTCTACAGTTACAAATTTCCATTACCCAAAAGAAAAACTTAGGAATGCTTGGGAAAAAGTTCTATTTTGTCAATTTCATGATTCGTTAGCAGGAACTTGTATAAGAGAAGCTTATGAAGATATCTTTGACATGTTCAGAGAGGCAATAAGTGTTTCTAACGAAATAAAAAATTTATCGTTACAAAGAATTTCTTCTTTGATTGATACCATAGACAACAAAGTTAACATAGTGATATTCAATCCATCTACAAATGAATTAAAGTTTCCAATAGAAATAGAACCTGCAGAAAAAGACATAAAGCTTATTGATGAAGATGGAAAAGAAGTTGCATTTCAAGAAATAATTCCTTCTTCGTTAGCAGGTACAAGAAGAATTGTGTTTGTTGCAGATTTGCCTCCTCTTGGTTTTGCTACTTATAAAGTCGAAAGCATTATGAGCACTGAAAACAGCGAAGAAAACAAAAGTATGATTGCAAGCGACTATTCGTTAGAAAATGAGTTTATTAGAGTTGAATTTGATGAAAAAAATGGGTCTATAAGGCATATTATAGATAAAGAATTTAGCTATAAGCTGTTTAGTGGCAATGCTGCTTTACCTGTAGTATTTGATGATCTCAGTGATACTTGGAGTCATGGTGTTTTTTCTTATAAAAATAAGCTTAGTGAACTTAAAGTTACTGAAGTTAAATTGATTGAAAAGGGACCAGTAAGAAATAGAGTTAGAGTTAAATACAAATATTCCAGCTCAAGCGTTATACAAGACTTCATAGTTTACAAAGGACTTAAATTTATAGAAGTTAGAGTAAGAATTGAATGGAATGAAAAACATAAACTTTTAAAACTTTTATTTCCTTTTAATCTTTCAAATTTAAGATACATATACGAAATACCCTTTGGTACAATAGAAAGACTGGCAAATGGTGAAGAAGAACCTGGACAAAAATGGGTTGATGTTTCTGGAGATATTAAGGATGACAAAGGTAAAAACTTAGAATGCGGTTTAACGATAATAAATGATGCCATATATAGTTTTAGTGCAGAAGAAAACATTTTTTCAATGACTCTCATTAGGAGTCCAATCTATGCGCACCATATACCAAACGTAAAAAAAGAAGGTGTTGACTACGTGTACATAGACCAGGGCACTCATGAATTTAGATATTTGTTGTTTCCTCATAAAGGTAGCTGGAAAGAAGTCTTTCATCAAATTTCGAGTTTAACTGATGCCATTAATCTTGGATTAGATTATACCATAGAGGGTAATCATAAAGGTTCTTTACCAAGAAAGTTTTCTTTTATTTCAATTTCTGACAAGAACGTGTATCTTTCTGCTCTTAAAAAGGCAGAGTTCTCCAACGATATCGTTTTAAGAATAATAGAACAAACTGGAAAAGAGAAAAAGTTTGATATAAAATTTACTCTAGGCTATCTTAAAAAATCTATTTCAGTTAATATAAACCCATTCGAAGTAAAAACAATAGCTGTTCCAACAGATGAGTCCATTCAGAGTTATGAAACAAATTTCTTAGAAGAACTAAGATAACCACTCCCAATTAATAGGCACTGGTTTTTCGCTGATAGGAGTGATGAAAGCTTTTTCCACCGTCATGTAAATGCCTTCTTTCGGCACCGAGTACTGTATACGTGCAACCCCCAATCAGCATAGGTTGATAAGTTAACTCCGCTTGTTTTCCTGTTTCCTTTTCGAGAGGCACATGATATTCTCTTATGCCAGGCGGTACAATGGGTTTCTTACCGGTTGCTGTTAATGCTGCTGGAGCAGACGGGGCTACTGCTGTTTGCTCGGATTTTTCATGCCTGTTCTTCATCAAGTAGACGATCAGGATTATTTCGACGACGATGTTTCCTATTGCAAAGAGAACGGCAGAACCTATGTTGACCGAGACGATGTAGAATACGAGGAGACCCAACAGGATCCAGACAAACACAAAGTCCTTTACCAGTCTAAGTCTGTTCGCCGTTGTTCGGGTTCTCTCCTTACGCTTGGTTCTGCTGGTTTGGTAAATATAAATGCTGACCAGAATTAGGAATGCGATGCTCCAGCTAATGGTGATGATCCACCAGATGAATGGATCAAGATTTAACAATGTCAATTCCCTCCTTAGAATTTGCAGATCCTATAGAAGAACACTTTGCCGGCATCTACTAGGAGTAGGTAGGTAGCGACCATGAGTATAAGGAGCATCCAATATTCGGTGGTGGGGAGTGCAGTAAATCCGAGGAAGTTGCCGAGAATAGTGAATGGAAGTATGGTTCCGAATGCGATGCAAGACAGCGTGACCACAATGAGCTACTTTCCGGGACGACTCGTGAAAAATGGGATGCGCCGAGTTCTGATCACGAACATCACTAAGACCTCAGTCCAGAGTGACTCTACGAACCATCCACTTTGGAAGAGCGCCGCAACTCTTATGAATTCTGAACTTTGGGGGCTCAAATTAAATGCAACGGAAGTCCCGAAGATGAAAAGCATGATGCCATAGGTAAGAAAATCGTACAGTGAACTGAAGGGGCCGAAGAAGAGTGTGAACTTTCTTACAAGGTCTATGTCCCAACGTCTAGGCCATTTAATATATTCTTCATCAACGTTATCGGTAGGCAGCACCATGTTTGATACATCATAGAGCAAGTTCAAGAAAAGTATCTGCATAGGCAACATGGGCAGGAAGGGAAGGAAGATTGACGCAAAGGCTGCGCTGAACATGTTTCCAAAGTTTGAACTTGTTCCCATCAGAGTGTATTTTATGGCATTCCCAAAAGTCTTGCGCCCTTCCTCTATCCCGTCGGCCAATACGAACAGATCCTTCTCCAGAAGTACGATGTCTGCGGCGTCCTTTGCGACATCGACTGCTGTGTCCACAGATATGCCTACATCTGCCTCATAGAGGGCAGGGGCATCATTCACTCCGTCTCCCATGAAACCTACTACGTGCCCGTTCGCCTTCAAGGCTTTAATGATGTCGAGTTTCTGTTCAGGCGTGATTCGGGCGAAGATCGTGGTTTCTTCCACTACGGCTTTGATTTCAGTCGAACTCATCTGTGTGAGTTCTGAACCGCAGACTATCCTCTTAACTGGAATTTTGAGCTCGTCACAAATTTTTTTTGCCACAAGTTCGTTGTCGCCAGTCAGTATCTTTATGTCAACCCCCATCTCCTTCAGCTTGTTGACGGCTTGATGAGCGTCCTTCTTAGGAGGATCAGTGAATACGAGGAAACCGAGAAATGTTAGATCCCTTTCGTCTTCAACTGAATAGGAAGCCTTGGAGTCCACGTTCCGGTAGGCGACTGCAAGAACGCGATATCCAAGTTGCGACAAATCTAAGAACTTAGCATTAATTGACTCCATAACGGATTGGATCTGCTCTCTCCTTCCCTTGATTTCAGCGTACTTACATCTGGAGAGAATTGATTCTGGAGCACCCTTGCTAATGAAGATAAGTTCGTCATCCTTTCTGACCACAACCGACATGATTCGCCGTTGATAGTCGAAGGGGATCTCGTCCACTTTGGTGTAGGATTTCAAACTTTCTTTTACGCCGTTATCTGTAGCGTACTTCCAGATCGCAACATCCATTGGATTACCAACAACCTTCTCCCCTAAGACCGCGCTGTTACAGAGCAGCGAATATAATAGAATCCTTTGTTCTTTGCCTCCGTCAAGTGAAGAGTAGTCTCTGAGAACAATATTCCCCTCTGTGAGCGTCCCGGTCTTGTCGGTACAGAGAATATTCATGCTACCTAAGTCCTCGATAGAGACCAGACGTTTCACAATAACCTGCTTCTTCGCCATTCTTTGTGCCCCTTGGGCGAGGCTGATCGTTACGATGGCGGGCATGAGTTCAGGAACTAGCCCGATAGCGACCGCGAGAGAAAACAACAGAGCATCAATCAGATTACGGCCAATAAGAGCATTCAATCCGAATATTCCGATTGTGAGAACAAGGGCAAACGTAAGGAGCATCGTTCCATAGCTCTTAATTCCCCTTTGAAATTCAGTCTCAGGATGAGCTCGAGCCAGACTCCTCGATATGGCTCCGAATTCAGTGTTTTTCCCTGTCGCCACAACGACACCCCGACCGCTCCCATACACCACTACGGTACCCATGAATAGATAGTTTGTCAACTGCTGGGGTATTGGTTGCTGAAGAGCGAGGCTTTCACAGGTCTTCTCTACCGGAAACGATTCTCCAGTGAGCACAGCCTCATTAACCTGAAGGTCCTTGGATTCCACTATTCTCATGTCAGCTGGGATGATATCTCCGACATAAACAGAGACCAAATCTCCAGGAACTAGCAGCTTTGAATCGATCTCGGATGGCTTTCCATCTCTTGTTACGACTGCTTTGATTGATACCTTCCTCTGCAGGTCAACAACACTTTTTTCTGCTCTGTACTCATTGAAGAACCCTAAGATGACTGACAGAGCGATCATCGAGAGTATTACTATTGACTGGTCAGCTTGACCGAAGAAACCCGCTACGATAGCACAGGCAATTAGAATGACGAATATCGGATTCTTAAATTGTCTGAGAAGCACCTGGATCCAACTAAAGGCTTCTCTGGGCAACTCGTTGTACCCGTAGATCTTCAGGCGTCTTTGAGCTTCTTGTTCAGATAGACCTTGTTCACTGGTCTCAAGGGCTTGATAAACGTCGCTGGGGGAGATTGACCAGTAGTCTCGTTGTCTGGTAATTGTTTTCTCTTTTGCCATTCTGAATCCGCCTCACCAATGTTTCAAACACCTTCTAAGTAAGGGCTATATAGGTTTTACGTGCACTAGACTTCAGGTTCTTCATGAACATCTATTCTGGCGACGCGAGGATAAGCACTTCTGATCTCTCTCCTTCAACTCTCTTCTTGACAATCTGAGCGATTTCTTCTTCTGAGCGTTCCACCAGAGGAAGTGGCAAACATTGCGCCTCCTAGTATTCAGATTCTTCAAGACATATAGTTGCTATTATACTTATCCGAGATAAAAAAAGGAAAAACGGTCCAAAGCGGCGCTCTTTTTAGGTATATTTTTCGGAAAGATGGAAAATTTTGTCGTAACCCGATATTTTAAACCGATATTTGAACCTCTCCCGAGCTACTTAAAAAACTATTGCTTCGATATTCAAAACACGCACACTAGCATTCATATGGATGTTTCCCGCGGCAAGTACTATAGATTATACTTTAGATCCTCTGAGGAACCTATGTTTGTTGAAGAAACAAGCGAAGAAGAATATAAAAAAAGAAAGTTGAAACTATATTCCCAGTATATTAGGCGAAGAGGTTAATTTA
>JAFNIV010000028.1 GCA_017601145.1 Candidatus Brockarchaeota archaeon | reverse complement strand
GAAAGCTTTTCAACGGTTTTCCTGGCTCTGTCTTGAATGTAGCCTTCAAAATACTCTGATAAGGAGTAAAGAAAAAGCACTGTTGTGCCTTCAAACAGAAAACCAATAGACACGGCGCCTAAAGCAGCTATTGACATAAGAAACTCTACTGAAAACCTATTTTCAAAAACAAGTTCTCTTAATCCAATGAATCCGATGTATATACCTGCAACAATGACTGATACGTAGTATATCATTCTAGACATGGATGCCGGTTCATTGATAAGAGGTATGGTGAATCCAAGAGAAACTCCTTGGAAAAGTAAATCGAGCAAACCAGCTACGAGTATGCTGATACCTAAGGCTACAGTTAGCTTAATCCATATTCTTTTCTCTTTCTCGAACTCTTCTGTTGTTTTCCCTTCATCATAAGCCATGTTATCCCTCTTAAAGAGACTCGTTACTATATTAGCGTTACTATATTAGAATAGTGCTAAAAACTAAAGGAAAAATATTAATTTATTAATAGCAATAAGTTACTATGTTAATAGAAGATGGTGAAATTCAATGACCGTAGTAAGTGTAACTATTCCCAGTGAACTCCTTAAGAAATTGATGAATTCATGAAGTCGCTAAAGGTATTATCAAAATTAACTAAGTCCTTACTTCCAGTATTGAGTGTATATGAAGTTTACCTACCCTAATTTTTAGTTTATTACCGTTCCATTGCCATTCAATTTTATGTTCTTCATCCTCAGGGTGTACAAGAACATTTTTTGGTGCTTTGTCTAGGGTTAAATTTATTGTTATATTGTTTATTTCTGGAAGATTTTCAGTTATAATTGGCGTTTTATATGCTCGTTCAGAGTGCCAGTTAATCAAATTAATTAAGTAGCTTTCTTCTTTTTTTAACAAGGTTACTTCTATAGGATATGGCGAACTTACCTCTATTACTTTTTCTGGAAGCAACAAGTCTATTGCATTCATTACTATAGTTCTTAGTGTCCAATCATTATACTCGAAGTATGCCTTAAAAATTTCACATCCTAAGAAAACTGTTTTTCCATTACCAAACTCGTTTAAAGTTATTGTAGGATACCTTCTATCAAATGTTGGAGACCCTATGCCTGCTCCTAACCATCCTTCCCAGCCTTGCTTAGAAGTTATCGTAGTGTATGCATCTAACTTCGATGCAAGGGTTTTTGCTGTTTTTTCTTCAATATCTACAAAATTTGAACGACAAAATATTGGCATCCTTGGCAGATTTTTTTGTAAATCTGAAACTTCAGGAACTATATAACCAAACCCTAAACTATCTTTATTTTTTAAACTTATTCCAAAAAGTTCTTTGGTCCATTGAGCATCTAACTCTTCTTTTGTTTTTGAACTGTCGTAACTAAGTAAAAGTTTTCCTCCTGCTTTAACATAATCTTTTATTTTTGTTATTAAAGTTTCAGATAAATCCATTTGTTCTGGAATTACAACTAAGGAATATTTGTCTATGTTACTAATCAATCCTTCTTCATTCAATATGTCAAAATGAAGGTTGCATTCTAAAAATAACTTATGGGCTCCTCTTGTTGATTTTTCATCTGCAACTATTCCATTTCCTTTGATATAGCTATTCTCAGCTGAATGCAAAACTGCTATAAATGGAACCGAAGATGCTTCATCTAGTATTGTTTCTCTTTTCGATATGAAATCAAAAACATTTGAAATATTTTTAATTACTTCTTTTTCATGTTTCCCATCGATATAGAAATGATCTCCAATTATACATTGTCCTCCATTAGCTAAGATTACTGCGCACTCATGTTTCATTGTTGTTACTGGTTTTAATGCCCAATCTCCCCACCAATGTAAAAATCTTGTTGTCATTATATCGAATGGCTTATTAAGTGTTCTAAGATACTTTGCATAGTAACTTGCATTTAGCGAAGTGCAATCAGTTTCATTAACGTCTAGTGTAATAAAGCCTATGTCGTCAGGTGGTGTTTCTGGTTGTCTTTGAACGTAAGCCCAATTAACGCCAACAAGGATTTTTGAGTTAACTTCATGTATAGTTTCACATACTTTCCTTACTATTTCGTTTCCTCTCTTTCTTAACCACTTTGTGTACGTTTTCCACTCATTACTCTTTGTATCTTTTGGGATCTCATAACTAAATTCATCCATAAATTTTTGTTCACACCACTTACAAAAACATGGCTGATGAAAATAAAGAAAATCAAAGAAAATTCCACTTACTTCATAACTTGATATTTCCTTTAACTCAGGCAAAAGTACTTTTTCTAACCATGGGCTATTTAAGCAAACGTAGTCCCCTTCTGAATTTTGCACTTCTTTACAACCTCTATGTTTCAATTCTGGGTGAGCTTGAACGTTGTACAAATCCATGACATTATAGTATGCAACTATTTTGATTCCATATTTTTTAGAAGCCTCAGTAACTTCTTTTAGTAAGTCTCTTTTTAAGTACGGATGCTTATGCCCAACTTTTGTATTCCAGTAGCAGTTCCCAAATAAATCTTTTGCAAAGAAGTTTATAAGTTCACAACCAATTTCAGCTAAATCTTTCATTAGAGTTTCAGGTTCAAAACTACTTGCAACTTCCTGAAAGTCAGGAGGCGTATGATAATCGAAATGAATTTTTCTGTTTCCTTTGTAACTGTTCTTCATCGTACTATTTCTTGTTAAGATACTACGTTGAAAGATTATTTAAATTTACTTCGTTTCTTAGAATCCTTTTCTCTCAAACTCATTTATGTGCATATGAGCCTATTTTCTTATTTTTACGAATACTACTGTTGCAGTGCAAACTTAAATCTTTTATTTTTTTGTCTTTTTAAGCTTCAAAAATTATTAAGAAACGATTACTTCAAAAGTTCCTTAAACTTGTTAGGCTATGCTAATGGAATATATTAGTTAATAAGTTTCATTTTAAAGTTGTATTTCTACTTATAGTACTTACGCATGTCTTCATGATGAGGTAGGCTTAGTATATCTTCCAGAAAGTTAATTGCAAGCTCTCTAGACTTTGTCCACGGGTCCATCATCAAAAGCTCTACCAGTAATTCCTTGTTCTTACTTTCGTAGGCCTCAAGTTCAACTTCAACAGGAGCAACTCTGTCTCTAATAGCATAAATTGTTAAAGGCTTAGGTAATCCTTCTGTCTCTATTCCTTGAATTCCTCTTTTATTTACGAATGCTGGAATTTCAACTTCAAAGTTTGAAGGTATACCTGGAACAAAATTGTTTGAGTTCTGAATGTTGACCTGAAGAATTCTTGGTACGTCACAAGCTATAGATTCGATAAGAGGAACAATTATTTCATTTGATTTTTCCAATGGAAAATGGTTAGAAACTCTAGCTGAAGCATCCTGTGATAAATTAATTAATTCTTCAACCCTTCTTTTTCCGTACATGAAGTAATTTTCCCACCATGTTTTTGGATCTTCGTTCCATCTTTTTTCAATTTCTTCGTTTACATGATACCACCAAGGCCAAGAACCCCCTCCGGGTGTGCAAGTATCTCCAATTGGAAATACTCCAAATTTTTTATACAAATCTATAGCCTTTGGTCCTAGGTCACAACTTGAGTAGCATTTTTTCCAGTAAGTTGTAGCTTCTTTTTTAATCCACTCATCTAATATTGGAAGTGCATTCTCTCTCTTGTAATAAAAATGAGTTAACCAAACGAAGTGATTAACTCCTGGAATTTGAAAGCTTATCTCTTCTTTTTTAAGTCCAAGGACTTCGGCAAGGTGATAAACTCCAGTAAAGCCATGGCACAAGCCAACAATCTTAACTTTTCTGTACTTTCTACTTAAGTACGTAATGCCTGCAAGTACTGGATTCGCAAGTTGAACATACCAAGCATCTGGACATACTTCTAGGATATCTTTTAGAATTGAGTCAAATAGCTTAAATTGGTAAAAATTTATCCAGAACGCTTCATCATGCATCACATGAAAACTTCCTCCAAATCTATAACCATACTTCTTTGCTATTTCCCAACCTTCTCTGAGCTTATCATGGCCTGCTGCTAATGCCGTATTAATAACAAAATCAGCACCTTTCAATGATTCTCTTCTATTTGTTGTTTTTTCGATATTAAACTTAACGTTAGCTTCACTAATATACTTATTTCCCAATGAATATACTGCATTCAGTCTCTCTTCGTTTATGTCCATTAAGCTAATAGTACTTCCTTCAAGATTTAGTGTCAACACTAAGTCTCTAATGAGATTTAGTGAGAACACTGCGCTACCAGCTCCTATAATACTTATCTTAACATCACTCATAGTTTAGTTTCATTTACTCTCATTTTTATTTTTTACTCTATTCTACATGAATCATTCTCATTTCATCTTCGATCTGAAATAATCAAGTAAGCCCTTTTCCTCCTTTAATTGTAAGGAAACCATTTGGAGCCAACAGTTAGAAGAAATAGTTGAAGTCATCCAAAATTGTCTTTTTTGATGTTGTGGTACAAGAAGAAAGTTTTAGCAGAAAAGGCTAGGGCAATCTTTACTACATAAGTTGATTAAAAACTTCTATTAAAGGTTAGATCTTACATGTTGTACCTAAAACGCATCGTTCTAGTTGAAACCTTTACTTTGTTAGTTTTTTCACTTCACTACTTCTTAAATGGGTCAAAAATTTCTTTTAAGTGTTTATAGGTCCCTAAGTAATCGTAACCAATTTCTGTGATCACATAATACCTATTTCCTTCGTATTCATAGTTCGCTAAAATTCCATACTTTGTGAGTGTGTTTACAATAGCCAAACCTCTGTCTACAGGGATGTTTGCTACTTCGCATAATGAAGTTATATTTTTTGGGCCTTCTATAGAAATGGCTTCTAACATTTTATAGACTATCTCGTGAATACATCTATTCGCTCTCTTTTCTAAAGTGCTTTTCTTCATAGAAGTATACTTATCATAAACACAAGTAGATAAGGTTAATATTCTTAACTTTCCTTTAAGTCTACGCATACCTTTAATTAATTTAAAAGACGTTTACAAAATAAAATTACTAAAAGTTTTCTTCTTTTCTTTTTTGTTTCTGGAATTTTTATAGGTTCGATTATCGAACCAAATGTTTATAAATTTCTAACTTAATAGGTATGTGGTGATACCAAAATGATTGAAGTTGGAGCGCCAGCACCAGATTTCAGTGCTAAAGCATTCTTCCCAAAAGAAAACAAGATAAAAAGCATAAAATTGAGTGATTACAAAGGTAAATGGGTAATACTAACTTTTCATCCCGGAGACTTCACTTTCGTTTGTGCTACCGACTTAGAAGCTTTTCAAAGCCGTTATTCCGACTTCTCAAAAAACAATGTTGAAATTCTTGCAGTAAGTACTGATTCAATATATTCACATGTTGTGTGGTGGAAAACTTCTCCAAGGGTTTCTAAAGTTGAGTATCCACTAGTAGAAGACCAAAAGAAGGAAATATCAAGTCAGTATGGTTTCTTAAACAACATTACTGGAATGACAAAAAGAGGAACTGTAATAATTGATCCTGATGGAGTCATTCAATACATTTCGTCATTCAACGATAGGCTTGGAAAAGATGTTGGTCATATCTACAACGCTTTTCTAGGATTAAAGTACATATACGAGCATCCTGCTAAGCCAGAAGAATTTGACATAATACCAGCAGACTGGAAGCCAGGAAAAGAGGTTCTAAACATAAAACTTCCAAGAGATATAGGTCAGCTATAAAAGCTTTAATTTAAATTTTTTTATGATTTCTGTAATGAAGATGATATTTCTAAAACAATTTTTTTACTGGTTTCTGTTTTTAAATTCTTATTTATAGCCTCTTCTAAATCTTTCTTAGACTTAAAAGTTATGTTTCCTTCTTCTAAGTTAGATATAAAGTCTGCTTCCCAAATTATTTGAAAATCAATGCCATTTATAGCTTCCATCGTATGGTGATGTCCTACTATATAGCATACTCTATCAATTATACTAGGATCTTCCTTATTTTCTTCCATAATTGCCCTTGCAATAATTGGTCCTTCTATTTCTTGGTACTTTCCTTCTGAGGAATTATATTTTTCTTCAGCTATTTTTATTCCTACATCATGGAGAATAGCAGAAATAATTACAACTTTTCTAGTGGACTCGTTTCTTATATTTTCTTTATCCATTATATGCATTGCATAGTTTAGTACTTTTAAGGAGTGGTTTATTCTTCTTTGATCATTACCAAAAAATCTTTCTATAAAAGTTATATACTCTTTTTTGCTCATTTTTCTTAAATCTTTAACATAGAAGAAACGTACTTAAAAACATTTAGTTTTAGTGCCAGCTTAGTAAACTTCTATCTCCTTCTGCCTCTAAAACTGCTTTGAATCAGTTAGATCCTAAATTTTAAGTTGTTGCTTCACTTCGATTGAAGAAAGACTTAAATATAACCAACTGCAAATTTCTTTTTCTTAGGTGAGTTACTATAAGATGAGTCCTTGCTCTCGAAAGAAGAAAGAAAAGAAAGAGAAGAAAAAGTAGTTCACTTTAGAAAATTGATTTGCTTTACTTAAAAGTTTTTATATTTCCTATCTACATACATTTTATGCTAAGTGTTAAGGTATTAATTCTACCAGTTGTTGTTCTGTTGTTAGGAATTCTTCCAACTAAAGTTCATTCTCAGCGCAATGACTCTAATAACCTTCCTTGGTTAAAGACAAATGGAAAATATATTGTTGATGAAAGTGGAAATATTATCATTCTTAGAGGAACGAACTATATGGGTATGGAATTTGGGTGGTTTGGTCATTCTGAAGAGGACTTTAAAAGGATAAGGGATTGGGGATTTACCGTTGTCAGACTTCCAATAGCTTGGAGCTATATTGAACCAAAGGAAGGTTACTACAACGATAGTTATCTTAAAATAGTAGATAAGGTAATCTCATGGTGTAAAAAGTATAACCTTTATGTTATTCTAGATATGCATCAATGGAATTGGGCTCCAAAGTTTGGTGGTAATGGGCTTCCGAATTGGGCTGTCGAAAAATATTCTACTCAAGATGAAGCTAAAGTCGGGTTCTTTAACAATGAAACTCTTCAAAACGAATTCTTTAAGTTGTGGACTTATGTGGCAGAGAGGTACAAAAATGAATCAACAATTTTTGCTTATGATATACTAAATGAGCCTAACGTTAACTATAATTTGATGAATAGAGACGTTTTTATTAAGAAGCTGCAATTGTTTTATCAAGGTGCCATCAATGCAATAAGAAAAGTGGATAATAAGCATGTTCTATTTGTTGAACCTCCATGGGGAAATGAAGTAGAAGCCTTTGAAAATATTAGTTTTAACGATTCAAACTTAGTTTTGTCAACTCATCTTTATACTGAAGGCACATGGGATGGGAAAACTGGTTATGATGGTGATTCAAAAAAGCTTGAAGCTGACTTTTTAAGAGGCTACAACCTTTCATTGAAATGGAATGTTCCTTTGTTCGTAGGAGAGTTTGGAGTAGGATCTTCTGCAAGTAAGGCTCATGAATGGGTAAGAGATTATGTCAATATATTTGATAAGTACATGGTAAGCTTTACTTGGTGGACATACTGGAGAGACGATAGTAGCTTTGGTTTATTAACAAGTAAAGGTGAAGAAAAAGAGAACTTACTTTCTGCTTTGCTTAGAATTTATCCCTACAACTTTACTCTTCCTCCAGAAAAATTCAGCTACGATATCTACAAAAACGTATCGATAGTTGAATGGTCCTTAGACAACAAGAACAATAAAGTTAGGGTTTTGTTCAAGCTTCCTTTAAGAATAGGAGAAAACTTTTCAGTTTCTTCTGACTTCAGTAAAACAACTTTTTCTTACAATAAAGCTCTACAAGAATTAGAAGTTGTAGCTCAGGGTGAGCAAAGAAGTCAACTAATAGTTAGTTCGAGAAACTTAAGCTACAGGCAAAAAACAGAAACTAATACATTTATACAATTTCTTCTACCAATTTCATTAGTTTTAAACTTTGTTCTTGTTTTGTTATTAACTTTAAGTAAAGTTAAGAAACTAAAACTATATTTAAAGTAAACTACACTAGATAGTGTTCAACTATAAAGCATATAGAACCAAAAAATTTCTTAACATTTATACCTTCAATGATAAAAGTTAACGAGATTGTAGTCAAAAATAAGTTTATATACTTTAAGTTACTCATATTTTTTATGAAATCAACAAAAATTTTTACAGGTGTCTTTCCTCCAACAATAACTATATTTGATAGCAACGACGAGATAAACTATGAACTTACTAAAAAGCATATTGACTTTCTTATAAGCAATGGTGCTGATGGCATAATAGTAGAAGGGAGTACTGGCGAATTTTTCAACTTAAATGACCAAGAGAGAAAGAAGTTAATTGAAGAGGTTGTAATCCATGTTGGTGGAAGAGTTCCTGTAATAGCAGGAGTTTCTTCTTGTTCAACTAAAAATGTAATAGAACTATCTAAGTTTGCTGAGAAAGTAGGTGCAGATGGTTTACTTATAACTCCCCCTTACTACTATAAGCCAAACGAAGAAGAATTGTTTAATCACTTTAAGTTAATTTCAAAGACAGTTGACATTCCTATAATGCTATACAACAATCCTTGGACAACTGGAGTTTACGTAAGGCCTCCTCTTTTAGTAAGAATGGCAAATGAGGGCATAATTCAATATGTGAAAGAAACTCACGGTGACGTTGCATACGTGCATGAAACATACTACATTGGAAAAGGGAAACCAACAATATTCTTTGGAAAGGATGAGAATTCCTTAGAAGCTTTCTTGGTAGGCGCTGTTGGCTGGGTTTCTGGCGCAGCCAATGTTACAATTAAGCTTCAAAAA
Organism: Candidatus Brockarchaeota archaeon; assembly: GCA_017601145.1. GTDB lineage: Archaea > Thermoproteota > EX4484-205 > EX4484-205 > JAAOZO01 > JAAOZO01. Next base: position 10,871 of record JAFNIV010000028.1, on the reverse strand, counting down.
GAAATGTACAATGCATTCTTTAAAGATGGTAACATACAAAAAGCAAAAGAGATTTACTTCAAACTTATACCTTGGTTCTTGTTAACTGAAAGAAGAGGACGATGGATTTCTTATGTTAAAGGTGCATTAAACTTAATTGGCCACAATGTAGGTGCTCCAAGGTTACCTTTACTATCTCTTTCAACTGAAGAACTAAACGAAGTTAAAAAAGTAATAGAAGCTATTCCAATATAAATTGCAATAAAAAAGTATTTTTAAAACTTAGAGTTCTAGTATTATTTAGTAATCTAAACAAAGTCTTTATGATTCATCAGTTTTAGGTCTCCCTAATTCACTAAAATTTTATTAACTTTTTAAGGTTGTTCTTAGCTCTGAAATTGCAAAAGAAAGCTATAGTTGTTCTTCACAACGAACCTACTAGTACTTCAAGATGAGTTGCAAGATGCTTGAACCTTGCTCCATCCATAGAACTTTGGCACTTTACAGAAGCCTCTATTAAGTTGTTCTAAACGTTTATTCTTTTATTTCCTTAAGAAATTCTTCAAATTCTTTGGTAAGTCTCTCAATATCATCTTTCGTATGAGCAGTAGATATAGCAAAATGTGGAGTTTCTGGTCGTTGATAAACTATTCCTTTTTGTAGCATATAGCTAAACATTTTTCTACTTATTTCTTTATTTTTAGTTCTTTCTACTGTTACCCCATTTATGGGTTTTTCTTTTGTAAAGTGTAGCCCAATCATCGATAGTACTCCTGTAACATAAGCTTCAAATTTATTTTCTTTAAGAATTTCTTCAATCCTCTTTCTTCCATATTCTCCAAGGGAATTAATGTAAGGGTAAACTTCATCTTTCTTTCTCTCAAGTTCATTTATTGTAACATAGCCTGCTCGCATTGTTAAAGCGTTACCAACATAAGTTCCTCCATGGAATGAACGCTCCCAAAAGTTTGGTTTCTTAATTTGGTCAAGTAAGTCCATTATTTCTGAAGTTCCACAGATTCCACCAGCTCCAGCAAAGTACTGACCTCCAACAGCTTTTCCTAAAGTTGTTAAGTCTGGCTTTACTTTATAGTAGCTTTGCATACCGCCAGGGTACCTAAAACCTGTAATAACCTCATCAAATATTAGTACGATGTTTCTCTTGTCGCAAAATTCTCTAAGTCCTTTAAGATAATCTTCGTTAGCTGGAATAATTCCTGTAGCTCCAAGTACTGGCTCTAAAATTATACCTGCTAAATCTTCCTCTTTAGCTCTTCTTATTGTATCTTCTAAGTCATTGAATGGTAACGGAACAACATTCTCCTCTTCTACTAATCCTAGCGAAGATGACTTTTCATAAGGGTAATTTACTGCTCTATGTAATCCATTAAAACCTCCATGCCATCCTCCTTCCATTTTTCCGATTTTTTTCCTTCCAGTATAAGCCCTTGCAAGCCTTACAGCATACATGTTTGCTTCTGTTCCACTGTTTGCTGGTTTTACTTTCTCAGCATTGAACCAATTGCAAACCGCTTCAGCCCACTTCACTTCCCATTCGTTACACCATCCAAAGTGAGCTCCATAATCAAGTTGCTCCTTTATAGCGTTAATTATTGGCTCATAGCCATGTCCAAATATTGCAGCAAAGTGAACCATCCAAAAATCTAAGTACTCGTTATCATCAACATCCCAAATTCTGCTACCTTTTGCTTTCTTAACGTAAAAAGGATATGGCTCAAAGTATCTTAACGAGTAAGATGCTCCTCCTGGAATGTATTTCTTCGCCTTTTCAAAGAGTTCTCTTGAAGTTTTTGTTCTTTCAGCGTAGCTCATTCTTGTCACCTTTATGAAATCTTGTCTCTTTTTAAGCCTAAGAATGCAGAAGGAAGCAGGATGTCTGTTATTTTAAGCAAGCCTGATTTAGCTTCTAGAACTTTTGGAATTAAGTTAACAACAACTGCTGCGGTAGCTATGTCTCCGGCAGTGCCAGAACTCTTCCACTTTACAGTGGGAGCTCCTTCTATAGCTATTTCTTCAAATTCTTCTCTTCCAACTTCTGCAAAAAGCTCAACCTTTATGAACTCTTTTCTTTCATTGTAACCAATTCCATAACCGTGTACTCCTGAAATCCTTCCAGGAGCTATATCAAAGTATTGAGTTTTCATATGCTCTTTTGCAACTATTGGTTCTTGATCTTCAACTATTTTAGTTAACTTTACTCCAAGAGCAGATGCTATAAGGTCTACTGACTCAGCATACCCAACATGAGCAGTTATTTCACCTCTTTCCATTTTTTGTTTGAATTCTTCGATGCGTAACGAAAGGCCATACTTCTTTTGGAAAGAGTACCTCCTCTTTGCAGCATCTAACGACCTTACAACTTTTATTGAGTTAACTTTCGTGCACACCAAAGTCATAAAAATTGGTAGAGCATCAAAAATAAAACCAGGATTTATTCCAGCGCCAAGAATTGAAACATTTCGCTCTCTTGCCCTCTTGTCAATTTCTGAAGCAAGTTTGGGGTAACGGTACCATGGATTTACTAAAGTTTCTGAAGTTGATATTAAGTCTGTACCAGCCTCAATACTCTTAACAATTTGTGGATAAATCTTGTCTAGGTAAGAAGAAGTTGAATGCAGAACAACATCAACATCGTTCTTCTTTAAAACTTCAGTAGCATTAGATTCATTAGAAACGACAAGGTTTAATTTTTCATCAAGACCAAGAAGTTCTCCCAAATCTTTTCCAACCTTAGAAGGATCAATTTCAAAGGCAGCAACTAGTTGAAGTTCGTTTCTCTGGATAACATTTTTAGCAATAAGCATCCCAATTGAACCTAACCCATAAACTGCAATTCTTATTGGCATACTTGAGTTACTTAGAGACTTTATTTAAATCTTTTATTTTCTCTAGTTCAATAATGTAGATTCATCTTTATCAAAAAGGTTTATTAATTTTCAATACATCAAATATGTCTATGGATGATTTGAGAGATGCAAAAACTTATGGTGAAATTGGTTCGATATTATCAGTTTTTGGAATTTTTATCCCCTATGCTGGATTATTGTTATTGATAGCAGGTTTAGTTCTTGAAATACTAGCAGTAGACAAGATTTCACATTTATTGAATACCAAAGAAATATTCAAGAACTATTTAATTTCAATAGTTGTAGAGGTAGTTGGAATAGTAAGTACTTTAATTTTTGGTGTTGCATCTCTTGTGCTTATTTTTGCAAGTGCACTTCCTGTATCATCTATGAATAGTATACTACGTTTCAGATTTGGATCTCTTCTAGTTTTTCTTTTTGCAATTCTTCTAGTTTTATGGGTAACTTTCGTAATATCTGCAATGTTCTTGAAGAAGAGCTTTGATTTAATGGCAAGTAAGTTGAACGTACCTTTATTTAGTACTTCTGCCTTACTTTACTTAATAGGCGCAGTACTTACAATATTAGTTGTTGGCTTTTTCATCGTGTTCATAGCAAGTATACTGAAGATAGTTGCATACTCCAACATTCCAGAAACACTAACTCAGACTCCTTCTTCAACGCAGTCTTAATACTTCAATTAAGTTTTTAACTTTGATGGCGGGAAGTCCCCCAGCTTTCGCAGGGGGATGAAAGCCGAAAAGCTTATATTTTTCTCATTATATCTATCATTGTCTGCTTGGCTGGAAGGGCTGGCAGACCTAGTAGGCATGGGACAGGCCGAAAGAGACGCCTGCTGAGGGCAAGACCTCCGTAACCCACCTTCCACACGGGTTCCTCGAAACGGCCTCACTTGCCGAGGCCTCCGCTGTGGGTGAGTGGAGATCGAGTCTGTCCGTGGAAGCAGGAAGCTCCTTGCGATAGCGAGGAGTAGTTCACTTTAACAATTACCTAGGAGTAACCCTTAAAAATTTATATTTTTGAATGGTTGTTTATACTTTTGAAAGCCAAAGGAAAACTTTATGAATCTACTTTATGTAATAATACTAGAAAATGAAGGAGGTAGCTAAAATTGAAGAACCTCTTCATGGTTATCCTCAAGAAATTGCCATAATCCCTATTGATGAGCTTAAAGTTATAGAAGTTCAAAGAGCACCTTCAAAATCTCACGTTAAAAGGCTTAGTGAATCTATTAAAAAAATAGGTTTTGTTATTCCTTTAATAGTTATAAAAAGAGACAATGAAAACATAATAATAGATGGGCAACACAGATTTCTTGCAGCTAAAGAGCTTGGAATAAAACAACTCCCTGCTATAGTGATACCCGAAAAGTATGCGCATCAACTCATGGAACTAAACGTCGAAAAACAAATGTCCCTTAGAGAGAAAGCATATGTTTCTCTTAATGTTTACAGAATGTACTTAAAAGAAAAACCAACAATAAATGAAGATGATGGAAGAATTATGGACTCTATAGAGTTTGCTTATTACGTTACCTTAGGAATAGCTTATGAAAAAATGCCAAAACTTTTTGGTTCAGCTTACGAATCAGTTTTGAAGAAGGTAGATTCTTTTCTCTCAAAGCCTTTAAAGGAAGCTGCAAAGGAGAGAGATAAGAGAGCTGAACTTTTAATAGAAACAGATAACATAGCAAGAGAAGCAGTAGAAAAAGTTAAAGAGCTCGGAATAGATCATCCTTTTTTGTACAAAGAAGTAATATCTTTTTGCATGCCCGTAAAAAGAAAAAGAAAAGTTGAACAAAGTTTCAATGAAATGTTTGATTCGTTGAAGAAAAATCTAAGAAACCTTGCTTCAAATCCTCACAAGATAAGGGAGCATAGATTTTCTACTGAGCCTGAAGTACAGTAAAGGAGGCTAAAGTTCTAATAAAGAAACTCGTAGCTTAATACTTCTGTCTTGTAGTTCCAGTAGTTGTAGAACAAATTTTTATCAATAAGTTCTACTTCTCCCCTCTGATTATCTACCGGATCTGATCGAAAGTGTCTTTTTGGAGGCATAAATTGAGCTGAAATTTCGTTATTCGCTGCCATTCTAAATGCATCTATGTTACCAAAGTAAAACTCTTTTCTTTCATCCGGCATTCCCCCAGCAAAAGATGGATCAGCGTAAAGCCATCCATAAGGTTCTACGTAAAACTGCGCCCAATCGTGAGGACTTTGTCTTTTTGGATTCATGTACCAGCCTGATTGCCACCTTGCAGGAACCTCAGAAATTCTGCAAAGAGTTATAAAAAGTAATGCTTGCATACCACAGTCTCCCTTCCTTTTTTCTACTACATATTCTGGTATGTTATCGTATAGCACGTACTCATAAGGAAGATTGTATCTAATGTTCTTTATTATCCATGTGAACACTTTTTTAGCCTTTATATATGGGTTTCTTTCACCTCCAACAATTTCTTCTGCAAGCTTTCTTAGTTTACTTGTGAATTCTATATGTGGAGATTCTTCGTTCGTGTATTTTACAAAAATGTCAGAATTTTTATCGTAATCTGTTATTTTTGAAGAATCTACGTATAAATGAAAAGCTCTCGAAACATATTCATATTCTATACTAACTTCGGTTTTATTTTTATTTACATACAACTCAAAATATGCTGTTCTTTGAGGAGAACTTTCATGAGAAATATAAGGCTTAACTGGATAAAAACTTATTATTTTTACAGTTGGATGAAGTTCGCATATCCTTGGAAGTGGTATCCATACTCTAACTTTCTCTCCTTCCTTTAAAGTTTCAGGGTTTATTGTTATACTATGTCTTACTCTAACTTTTAACGATGGTATGTATCCCTCTTTGTTCTTTATTTCATCTTGGTGCTTAAAAAGAATTTGTCTGCTTTCATCTTCTTTCTTTTTTGTCCTCTTACTTTCCCAATCTGAGTTAAGCTTAAAGAAGTTGAATAAGAAGTCCTTGAAGAAAAATATCTTTCCTTCTAAATATATACAATCAAGTTTATTTTCAAATATAAGTTTTTCAAATTCTTCTTTTGTAATATCTGGAACTTCTTTTTTAAATTCATTAAAAGCTTCTTCATAAGTTAGTTTATATTCTGTTAAAAGTACATCAATCCTAAACAACTCAAGCAGGAGCTTTTCTCTGTATTCTATATCTTCCTCTCTTTGTAACTTTTCTTTTATTTGTTTTCTTGCTTCATTTATTTTTCCTTCTTTTACCAGTTTTCTTATTTTAGTAAGAAACATATTTCTTTCTTCCATCAACTTAAGCTAAGAGTATTATTTTCGATAACGCATTTTTAAATCTATCCGCGAACAACTTTTACAAGAATCGAGAAATAACTCTAAAACTTCTTTTTTTATAAACCCATACTAAAGCTTTTCTTTAAAGAAAACTTATATTTGTGTTTTTATCGTAGCTTGGTTATGAATGAAAGAGAGAGGCTACTAAGAACTCTTCAGTTCAAAGAGGTTGACAGAGTTCCAGATTATGAGTTTGGTTACTGGGATGAAACTATCGATCGTTGGCATGCTGAAGGACTACCTTTACACCTGCATAACAACAACGATGTTGAAGATTACTTTAAACTTGAAGGATGGGATACAATAGACATGCTTCCAGTTAGAACTGGTCTTTGGCCACCTCCACCTTCAAGAAAGATTAAGGAGTATGATGATAAGGAGGTTATAGATGATGGCCTAGGAGGGATATATATAACTAAAAAATTTACGTCAACAATTCCTCAACATCTTAGGTGGCCTTTAAAGAATAAAGAAGATTGGGAAAAAATAAGACCATTTTTTGATCCAGATACTCCTGGAAGAATTCCCATTAATTACGATGAAATAATTGAAGAATACAAGGATAGAGATTACCCTCTTGGAATACACGTTGGAAGTTTATATGGTTGGCTTAGAGACCTAATGGGTGTACAAGGTATTTCTTTAGCTTTCTACAAGGACCCTGATTGGGTAGCTGAAATGATGGATACTCTAGTAAGCCTTTGGATAAAACTCATTAGACGTGCATTAAAGGGTGTTAGGGTTGATTTTGCAAGTTGGTGGGAGGACATGGCATACAACAAAGGGCCCCTCCTCTCTGTAAAGTTATTTGAAGAATTCATGGTTCCAAGATACAAGAAAGTAACAGATGTACTAAAAGAATATGGAGTAGAAATCAACATTCTAGACTGCGATGGGAAAATAGATGACCTTGTTCCTGGATGGTTAAAAGGTGGTATAAATTGTATGTTTCCAATAGAAGCTAGATTCACAAGCCCCATAAAGCTAAGGGCACAGTATGGAAGAAAAGTTCTACTCATAGGAGGCGTCAATAAACTTGCATTAATAGAAGGGCCAAGAGCAATAGATAAAGAAATGGAATCTTTAAAGCCTCTTATAGAAAGTGGCGGTTATATACCAATGGTTGATCATAGGGTTCCTCCAGATGTATCCTTAAGAAACTATGTTTATTATCTAAAGGTTAAGCGAAAGATAATAGGAAGAAACGAAGATCTTCCTTATCCTGTTGTTTCTTAATCTGTTTTAGCCTTATTGCTGCACAATAAAGTACTTTGTGGCTGTTTCCATCTTCTTTTCTACATGTATGTTTGGTTCTTCATGTCCCATCCCTGGATAAACTTCAAGCTTCTTCTCTCTTGAGCTAATGTATTGGTAGGTTGCAAATATCGTAGATGGCGGGCAGATTGTATCTACTAGTCCAACAGATATTAAAATTGGGACTTTAACCTCCGGTGCTAAGTTCATGTTATCAAAGTAAGAGAGCACTCCCATAACTGTCTTTTCTTGCTCTGGATGTGCCTTTATATAATTTAAAATTTCTAGGTATGGCCCTGCTGAAGCAACATTTATTGCTCTTTCAAAATTACATAAATATGGTACGCTTGAAAGTGACAAAGAAACCTTCTTATGTAAAGCTGCCATTGCTATTGCCAATCCCCCACCTTGACTAACTCCAGCAACACCTATTTTATTTTCGTCAACATCATCTCTTGTAAGAACATAGTTTATCGCTCTAAAAGAGTCCATGTAAACGTATCTATAATAATAAGTCTCCTTATTTAATATCCCTTTGGTCATGTTCCCAATAATGCTTCCTGAAGTATACCTTGCATAATCAGGAGACTCTCCAGCTTGTCCTCTTAAGTCTACAGTGAAAACAGAAAAACCCAGCATAATCCAACCAAGATAATCTGAAACAGTTCCCTTGTTTCCACCATAACCATGAAAGAATACAATTACAGGATTTTTGTTCTTTGTTTCAGCTTTCTTTATGAAATACCCAATAATAGGAGACTTATCTAAGAATCCATCATAGGCAACCTTAAAAACTTCTAATTTGCTAGAAAAATATTCAATCCTTTTTTCAACATAGTTCAAGGTTTGTTCTTCTGCTTGCTTTTTGTTTTCGTCCCAAAATTTTAGGAAATCATCTCTTCTTGTTAATTTTGGTTTATATGCTATTAGCTCTTCCATTGTAAGGTCTACTAGCGGCATAACTCATTTTTGTCTAAACCTTAAAGATAAACTTTTGCTTTGGTAAAAGTTAAAAACTAATATTTTTTCATGAGGCTCTCAGGATCTTGAATAAAAAAGTTGTAGGTCAGCTATCTTTAGTAGCGTTAACTTTTCTTTGGGGAACTACTTTTTCTTTTATTAAAATTGTAGTAAGAACAATAGGCTTCGTATACTATGTTGCACTAAGGTATGGCTTAGCTACATTTTTACTCACTTTGATCGCGTTTTTCAACAAAAAAGAGAACTTAATATCACAGTTAAAGCCTGGGTTTATTTTAGGTATTTTATACTTTTTTGGTATATCTTTACAAGGACTTGGAATGGAATATACTACTGCTTCTAATGCTGCATTTATAACAGGGCTTAGTGTAGTAATAGTTTATGCCATTGAAGTGTTTTTAAGAAGAGAAAAGCTATCTTTTAAATTAGCTCTAGCTGTTGCTTTATCTGTCTTTGGTCTCTATTTTCTATCTTTCAGCAACTTTATGATGCTTAACTTTGGTGACATTATAGTGCTCGCTGGTGCTTTTTTCTGGGCTCTTCAGATCATCGCAGTTGGTAGATATTCAAGAAATTCAAACATCTTTTATCTTCTAACGTTTGAAAGTTTCTTCACAGCAATAAGCGCAACTTTGCTTTTTCCATTAGTTGAGGTTCCTTCTATTGATAGCTTAATAAAAGTCGTGTTCCCTTTAGTCTATCTTTCCTTCTTTTGTACAATAATAGCTAATGCTTTACAACTTTTTGGGCAAAAGTTTGTAAGTAATACAGAAGCTGCTATAATTTATCTTTTTGAGCCTGTAACGGCTATGTTATTCTCTTATATAACTATAGGTGAACAAATAGGAACAAACCAGATCATTGGAGCCATTTCAATAATGCTAGCTATGGCTATTAGCTCAATTTAAAAACCATGTTGCATTGTTTTTGTTTATTCATTTTAGTGAAGGTTTATAAGTAATTTGACTTTTATGAAATAGATATCTAAAACGTTTGGTTCAAAATAACGGTTAAAAATTTAATGTATCCAATACTTACTAAGTCAAAAGCATTTTTCTGATGAGCAAGTAAGATGTAGTTCCTATCGTGATAATGGAATGTAGGTGCTATAAAATATTGTAATCTATCCCTATAAGGTTACGTTACTAAGTAGGTCCTTAAACTTTTTTTACTGCATCAATTATTTTTTTGTCGGTTGTTAATGGTTTAGCACTTCTATTTGTGCATTGTGCGGCAACTAGTGCATCAAAATAATCTAGCTTTTGATCTCTGGTAAGAGCAGAGGCAACAAGAAAATCTTGAGGTGTAATAATTTCAATAAAATTTACTGGTATGACTTTATCTAGTAAGGACCACGCTTTCGTTTTCTCTTCAAAATTAAATTTTCTAGACTTCATGAGTAAATCAAGCTCAAGCAATGAAGCTTGAGAAACTTTTCTGTTTTCACTAAGTCTATCTATAATTTTTGTAGCTTCTTCATGTAACTTATCTTCAACTAAAAGATAAGCTATCAGATAAACAGTGTCAACTATCTCCATCTGTTTCCACCAACGACTCAATTATCTTAGTTGCTTCATGACTTTCTTCGTTCCATCCCTTAAACTTGTTTCTAAATATTTCTGCAACTTCAATGTAAAGCTTATCGATGGGAATAATTTCTACGATGTTATCTTCCTTTAACCTCAGTATGACTTTAACTCCTCCCCTTATGCCCATTTTTTTTCTTATGCTCCTTGGAATTAGTATTCTCCCCTTATTGTCTATCTTTGTTACAATTTCCATTTTTCCCACAAAATATAAAAGTGGGTTTCTTATAAGCCTTTCTATGAATTCCTAGAGCTTTCTTTAGCTTAGTCAAACTCTCAAATCAACGTGGAAAAATAATGTTTAAAGTAGTTAACTTTTAGATATAGTATATTTTATTTAAAAGCTTAGTCACACAGACAGCAGAGGTACCGGTTCGAATCTGGCCCACCAAATTTTTTAAGTGAGTCTCCAAACCTTTAAATAGGTTTTAACGCTTTTCTGTTAATCGATAAGCACCTAATCTCCAAGCGTTAATGGCATCGAGCACTCTCAACCACCTTAACTTGGTAGGAATAAGCTTCTTGACGAACAGCTTCAGGGCAACTATGAAAAATGCAAGCAAAGAGATCATTGAAACGAGTACGTCAAATATTGTTTTGCCTTAACGGTTTCTCCATAGATCCAGATTAGGGCTGTAAAAGTGACCAAAAAGCCTAGAATTCTGCTCTTGAAAGCTCTCTTAAAGAGCTCATCGAGTGTATCGCTATTATGAGTGTAAGAAGGAAAGTCATAAAGGCGGGGTTTAGAACAAACTGCGAGATTGATTTCCAAATTGTATTTGGAATTAAAGCATTCATCTAAACCACTAAATTCTGACAAGCCTCCTCTTCACACTTTTCAGGTGCTTAAGGCAGTAGTAGTGTTT
>JAFNIV010000027.1 GCA_017601145.1 Candidatus Brockarchaeota archaeon | reverse complement strand
GGGTTGAAGACGTAAAAGAAGAAGTAAGGAAGAGAATTAAAGAACTTGAATCTACTGGACTTATTTTAGGTCCTTCGCATGCACTACAACCAGACGTACCTCTAGAAAACATAATTGCAATCTACGAAACTGTAAAAAAAGCAAGATACTAAAAAGTAGCTACATGGAACGTGAATAAAAAATCTTTGAGATTTTTTATAGGAATACTTGTATACTTCAGATTTTACTATTTATTACGCAAAATACAGAGCTAACTCAGCTTGTTTTAAAAGCCAATATTACAAAAACTGTACTAAGAGAAAATAAACAAGACTCCATAATCGCTAGACAGATATTTTTCTCCTTTTTACTTCTTTAACTAATATCTCATGATAAATTTCTCTTATTTAAGAAATCTCGTCTAGTTTCTCTAATTTCTTCTTATAAGGCTACGATAAATTTTTCTCTACTTTTCCTCCAATCAACTCTATCTTTTCTTCTAAAAGTTTTGCTACCTTTTGCAACATCATTTTCATAGATTCAGCATCTTCTCCAGTTACTGTAAGATGAAGCTCTATCTTTGGGCTTCCTTCATATCCTTTCGGATGAGATTTTATATAAACCTCTGGTAATTCTTTTCGGACTTCATCTATTATTGGGGCTATGTTCGATTCCTTAACGTTAAGAACACTTAAGCTCATATCTAAAAATTTTAAAGTAATGTCTTTTGAAATAATTTCTTTTAAAGAATCTTCAAAAATTGCTTCCATTTCTTTAGGCACACCAGGCAAGCAAATAATTTTTGTTTTTCCTTCTTCCAGTATAACTCCAGGTGCGGTCCCTATTGGATTTTTAAGTGGCTTAGCTCCCCTTGGCAATTTAGCCATCTTAATTCTATGAGGAGTAAGAGGTTCGTTTAATTTATCATATTTTTCCTTCACAAGTTGCAATGCTTCTTCGTTAATTTCAAGTTCTAAATTAAAAGCTTTTGCAACCCCCTCGAGAGACATATCGTCAAAGGTTGGTCCTAAGCCTCCAGTTGTAATAATATAATCAGTATTTCTTGAAATGGCTTCCCTTATTGAAGAAGAGATTTCTTCCAAGTCATCTCTTACAACAGTTATTCTCCTAACAAAACCTCCAAGCTCAGTAATTCGCTTACAAAGGTAGGAAGCATTTGAATTTACAACTTTTCCTATGAGTAGCTCATTTCCTATAGAAACTATTTCAAAGACCTTTTGCATAGCTTCTCGAATTAATGCCAAGGAATAAAAACCTTTACTCAGTTTATAAAAAAGTAGAGTCTTACCTTTAATTGTGACAGACAAGAAAAGAATCAGAATTTCTAAAAATTATGATTTTATCTCATACCTCGCAAGAAGACCCCATGCGTAAGCGTGGGGATGAATTGCGTTAAACTTAAATACTCCTAATGCTTAAGTGTTTTTGACGCTTCGGCGTTGAGAGGTCTTGGAGCTATATGCTCCTTGACGGGGTGCGACTGGAGTGAACCAGTCACTCTGTGACTGCGCCCATAAGCCTCCGCTCCGCTTCAATGCGGAGTAAGCTCGTGGAGTGTTGGTCGGTGACCGTGAAAGCTCCATGAGTAAGTAAAGGAGGCAACCTCGCAAGCTTCCATGAAACACCGCTCTCGTGAGAGACGGGTTGAACGAAACTTGGAAGCCCCATCCGTAAGGGTGGGGAGGAAGTCACTTTCCAATGTCAACTAACTTTTTTACAGTCTCTAAGAACAAATTTAAGTTTTCTTTAGTTGGGTAGTTGGAAAACTCATAAACCTTATCCAATAGTGAAAACCCACATTCAGAAAGTTTTTCTTGAATCTGTTTTGGTGCAACTCCTCCCCAAAGTTTAGTTGCAACAGCACAAACTATTTTTCCATTTCCAAGCTTCTTTATGCTAAGCAAATCTAAAACGTAAGACATTGGCGGAAACAAGTTTCCTTCGTAGGTTGGCGATATTATTATAATCCCATAAGAATCCATAACCTCTGAAAGAATACTACCTAACTCTTCTCTTGCTACGTTGCATACCTTTACTTCATTAACTTTTTCTTCTAAATATCTTTTTATTTCACTTACAAATTCTTCAGTTATACCATACATAGATCCATATAGTATTGTAATTTTTTTCTTGCTTTCTAACTTACTCCAAGATTCATAGTTTCTAATAATTTCTTTTATTCTTGATTTTAGAACTAATCCATGTGCTGGAGCAACAACAGAAACATTATCTAGAAGTTGATTTATTTTTTCTAAGTCTTTTAGTATCATTTGTCTATATTTTGAAACAACACTTGCGAAATAACTCTTTACATCCTTTAAGTATTCTTCAAACTTTACTTCATCATCAAAAACAAGTTCTCTTGCTCCAAATGCTCCAAAAGCATCCGAACTAAATAGGATTCTTTCATCTTTAAGAAAAAGCATCATAGTATCTGGCCAATGTATCCATGGAAGTTCAATCACTTTTACCTCTTTTTCGTCAATTTTTATCTCTTCTCCATCCTTTACAACTTCTGTTTCAATACTGAACATACTCTTCAAGAAGCTTGAAGCCGTTCTAGTTGAAATTATTTTTGATTTAGGAAATTTTTCTTTAAGCTTCCTTATAGTTCCGCTATGATCTGGTTCTGTGTGAAGAACTGCAATATATTTAAGTTCGTTATCTTTTACAATATTTCTAATAGTTTCAATAAATTCTTCAGAGAATTTGTTTTTCGTTGAATCTATTAGCATGTAACTATTCTTATCCTTAACCAAGTATGCATTGTAGTTAATTCCACTTGATATTTCCCAAATTTCTTCAAACTTCTTAGTACTCTTATCTAGTGTAGTTATAAGAGTTACGTCTTCTGTTATTTTTCTAGTCTTTATGTTTTGCATGTTTTCTTATCTTTTTTATAGTTTTATAAAAATTTCTACTACACAAAAACTATTGAGCCAAATTTACTGGGAACATGAAAGTTCGGTTCTTCTGTGTAAGTTGGTGACCATGCATAGTGGTAATCTCCATCAGGCATTCTCTCAATCCTAAAGAAATTTATCTTCCATACATCTCCTACGTTTGGTTTAATGGTTTTTTCAACATTTAAGTCTTCAAATGGTATCTTTAATTCACTTATCCAAAACTTTCCTTCACCATTGTTGTTTTTCTTTTCATGCAACCTCCCAAAAATATTTACTCTTGATTTTAAGTTTTTAGGATTCCATCCTGAGTAAAGTTTAGGCTTTTCATCATAAAGAATGTATCCTTCCCATAGCACATTTTTTGGGCTAATTTCAATTTCATAGTAGCTTTTACCACTTCTACTTGGATCTATAAATACTTCGTTAACTTCTTCAAGATAAATTGGAGCTCCCTTATTTGTGTAGCTTGCCCATATGTTCTTGTCTTCATTTATAAAAATAACATAAAGTGCCTCTTCATCCCACTTAGTCATAAATATAGTTGTATGTTTTACTTCTCCAGTTCCATTCCAATTTCTTAGTCTCCCAAAGTTAGCTGTTAACCATGAAGTTGGTCTTAAAAAATCATTTTCCTTATCTGCATCCTTAACTCTTACACAAATATGTCTTGGAAGTTTCTCCATTTTCAATTACTTATTTGGCCTATTTATTATATAAGTCTTTATAGTTTGATATTGTGAGAGACAATTTCTGCTTTCTTGCTATCTTCTACGATAAGTATAGCTCTTCTTAAAGCCCAGCAACTTCCAACAACTGAAACAACTAAAGAAGCCGGGTGGATTGAAGCGTAATCTAGGTGAACATCTAAAACTGAAACTTTTCCTCCAAGTCCATGGGTACCAATACCAAGTTTGTTAGCTCTTTCAATAATTTTTGTTTCTAAGCTGGCTATGGCTTCTTCTTTATGTCTTTCTCCAATTTTTCTTTCGTATAAAGCTCTTTTTGCAACGTTGGTCGCTGTTTCACTTGTCGGGCCTATTCCAACTCCTAAAAACAAAGGTGGACATGGTTTAGCCCAAGCTTCAAAGATGTCATCAACTATAATCTTTATAATTTCTTCTTCTTGAGAAACTGGTGGTAGTATTTTTACTAGCGAAAGAACCTCTGAACCCCCTCCTTTTGGAACTACTGTTATCCTTAATAAATTGTCTTCTGGATACTCCCAAGTAATCCATGGTATGAATCTTCCAATGTTCCCCCCTAGATTTTTTCTAGTTACGAAGTCTATAGCGTTCGGTCTAAGCGGGATTTCTTCGCTTGCCTCTTTTAGAGCTTCAACTATTACCTCCTTAACTTCATGTTCTTCAAAGTTTCCTCTCCTTACAATAAAACTAAAAGTTCCTGTATCTTGACAAATTGGTCTACTTTCATTGTTAGCTATTTCCACGTTATCTATAATTGCCTTAAGAAAAATCTTCGATAGTCCTTCTTCCATTTCATATGCTTCTTCTAACTTACTTTTTACATCGTAAGGCAAAGAAGTTACAGACACTTTTATTGCCTCTTTTACATAGTCTTTTAATTTTTCATTTTTCATTCTTTTCACCTTTTATCATTTTTCTTTTTATTTCATCATAAATGTTATTTCCAAACGAATCTATTGCTACAACTATTGGTCCAAATTTTTCTACTTCTAGTACCCACATTGCTTCTGGAATTCCAAGTTCTTGTAGGAAGTAACTATCTTTAACGTTTTTTATCGATTTTGCAGCTAAGGCTCCAGCCCCACCAGGATATATACCATAAAAAACTTTGTTCTTCTTACAAGCTTCTTCAGTAAGTTTTCCCATTCCGCCTTTTCCAATTATTCCCTTTATTTTAGTTAACTCAATGAATTCAGCTTCATACTTCTCCATCCTAAAGCTTGTTGTTGGACCAACTGATAGTATATTCCATCCATTTTTAGTTCTCTTTATCACAGGACCTGCATGATATTCAACTAAACCAGCTAAGCTTATTGGAAAGCTTAATCCTTTCCTTATCATTTCAATCACTTTTAGTTGAGTTCTATCTCTACTCGTAAAGATTGTTCCAGATAAATACACTACATCTCCTACTTTTAGGCTTTCAACGTCTTCTCTTCTTAAGGGAGTTTTTAGCTCCAGCATTCTTATCTCTTTTAGTTGGATGAAGTACCAATTAAAACATTTTTAGCAACTTCTTCTTAGCACTTTTGCTTTAGAACTGCTGCAAGCAGTAATGTTTTCCTAAGCAATCAAAGTCTAGATTATATTCTGTAAAAGATTATTGGACTAATTATCTTATTTTTTCTAATTATGACTTAATTTTTAATACATTAAAGTTTGGTACAAAAATGTTAGACATTAGGTTCAACAATATTGGGGAAAAGTTTATATATTGGTCCAAATTAAATAGACCAAAGGAATGTCTAGCTCCAAAGATGAAGTAGAAGCGCTTAGAAAAAAGATAGAAGAACTAGAGAAAAAATTAATGGATTTTGAAGAGCTAAAGGAAGAATTATCAAGAACACAAGAGAGAGCAAGGAAATACCGTTCTTATAATTATGGGCCTGAAGCAAACCTAGGGGAAGAAATAACAACAAATTTAGTGAAAGTTATAAGAGAAAGCATAAGCAAAAGTCTCGCTCAAATAGGAGAAGACACTCTTGGAAGTATAATCGATGAAATGTCAGAAGAGATGGCTTCTGCTGCAATGCGTTCTGTTTCGATTCCAGATAGAATAAAGATATTAAAAATCCTTTACTATAGCTCAAAGTCTTATGGTGAAATTGCAAGAGAATTTCCTCAAGATTATGCAAAATCTAGTCTTCAACATCACCTACAGAAGCTTAGAAATGTAAAACTAATAGAAAAAAATGATATTTCTGGTGAATATGAGTTAACTAACAGAGGAAGAGCTCTTCTTAGGTTGATGGCAATATTCTATAATGCTTTGAGAGGTGGTGAACTTGAGGAAAGCTAGACTTAACTTTGTTGATGAACTAGCTTATGTTCTTTCAACTTTTTCATTAGTTCTCATTATAATTTGGTTACTTAGAAGCCCACTTCAGATTTCTCAATACAGTAGATACATAGTTTATGCTGTTGTCTTTCTCATGTTTTTCTCAAAATTGTTACAAATAAAAGTTGGTGCTGGTGTTACTGGACTTGTTTCAAGTTTTGCATCTGCTGTTGGTTCACTTGCATTAGAAGTTAGCATAATGTTCTTTGTTGGAAGCTACCTTGGATTAGAGCAAGAATTTACAAGGTATACTCTACCTTTGTTTTTAACTGGAGTGATTTTATTGATACTTTCTTGGAAGCTTGGATTTATTGTACCGCTAAGAAAAACAACATTAAGAAAAGAAATTTATTCGTTTGAAAGTAAAGGAATGCAACTTGGTGAAAATTTAAAAGTGAAAGCAGAAGAAATTATAGGCTTACCAATAGAGTTTGGAAACATACTCGTAGGCTGTGTTGCAATTAAAGATTTAGATCTAGATATAAATACTACTATTGGAAAAATTTTAATACCGATAAAAACACCTACCATTATTTTCTCTTCTAGCCTTAGAAAAAAGAATAAGATTAGAGATGCATCAACAGAAGAGTATGAATCTGCTAAAAGTTTATACATGAGCAAAAAGGACGAAGAAAAGAAATCGATTATAAAACTTCCATTTATAGAAGTTGAAGAATATGGAGATTTCTATGAATCTGTAAGGTTTGGTCCAATTAGAGTTTCTGAGGAAGGTGGAGAGTCGAAAATTTCTATTACTCCCTTCATAAATATAGTTGAAAGTGGAAAGGATAAAAAGAAAGCACTAGTGTTATCGAACAACAAAAAGAAAGTAATAGTAAAGTTAAATGGAAAAAAAGTTAAAGCGTCTTGGGATGGATGGAAGCTTGTAACAGATGGTGAAAGTTATACTTTCTTAAGAAAAGGAAGCGTATACGCTAAAGATAGCATAGATGGACTAATGCTAAAAACAATGAACTATACGTTAAAAGTTTCTGAAAGTAGTGTATCAGTAGACATTCCTGGAATAAAGCTAGTGGCTACACCCAAGCTCCTTGTACTTAGTTCTGGAAGTAGGTCTCAAAGGATAGAAGATCAAGAGATAAGTAGAAGATTTATAGAGAGTGTTGCTAGAATCATAAGGAATCAAGTATCAGATTTGCTGAATGGTATTGAACCAGATATTGCGGATGTTTACGCTGGAATAGATTCCATTCTTAAGAAGGTTGGTGGTTAAGATGAATGATACTGCAGTAGAAGCAAAAGGACTTTACAAAATATATAAAACAGGAGGGAAAGAAGTAAAAGCCCTTAATGGTGTTAGCATAGATGTTAAGTATGGCGAAGTAGTTAGTTTGCTTGGTCCAAATGGCGCTGGAAAAACTACACTAGTAAAGATACTTGCTACGTTGTTGGTTCCTGATGATGGGCAAGCAAGAGTTGGAGGTTATGACGTTTTAACTCAGGGTCATAAGGTGAGAAAAATCATAGGTTATGCTGGTCAAGATAGCGAAAGATCTGCATACTTTAGACTGACGGCAAGAGAAAATTTGCTGTTCTTTGCAAGAGCATTCCATGGAATAAGTAAAGAAGAAGCCAACAAAAGGATAGAGGAACTAGCAATTGCTTTTGGTTTTGAAAGTAAGCTTGACTCATACTTCATAGCTCTTTCAGGTGGAGAAAAGCAAACATTCGTTATAATAAGGTCCTTAATAACGAAGCCCAAGATTGTATTTATGGATGAACCTTCTAAGTCTTTGGATCCTGTTACAGCATCAAGAGTAAGAAAATACATAAAAGAATACGCTAAAAATTTTAACGCAGCGTTACTTGTTACTACACACAACATGCTAGAAGCTGAAGAAATAAGCAACAAAGTAGTTATGATTAACAAAGGAAAAATCTTATTCAATGGTACTTCAGAAGAAATGAAATCCTTTGTAGCAAGAACCGAATCAATAGAAATACACAAAAACAATATTGAAGAAGAGATAAAGCTTCAGATAATGCATGTACCTGGAATTATAAGCGCAGTAGAGAAAGATTCTGGAATTAGTTTAGTTTGCAAGGATGCATATGAAGTACTTCCTTCTATATTAAGCATATTGAAAAGCAATGGTAGAAGGCTGCCAATAAGTGTAGGAAGCACAACGCTAGAAGAAGCCTTCAAAGTTATAGTTGGAGGTGACAAAGAAAATTGAAAGAACTGATCAATCTTACCATTTTATCCACGTGGCGTAGAATGAAAACAATAACTAGATACAAAATGAATTTTATACTCGAAGTACTTATGTCCTTTGTTTGGGGATTTGGACTTCTCATATTCTCTTTTGTTATTGACCCTGCAAGGTTTGCTTCTTCTATAGGAACAAACTATTTTTCTTTCTTAATAGTTGGTATTGCGTTCCAAGCTTACACTGGTGCTGCAGTTTGGGGTTCCCCTTATGAAGTTCAATCCGAATTGACAACAGGACAAGTAGAGTATACTTTTGCATCTCCAGTTAAAATGTACTATTATATGTTATCTTACTCTATTTCTCAGGCTCTAATAGGAACTGTTTTTGATATCTTGCCTATGTTTACAATAGGTGCGATATTTGCGCAAAACTTACCATCGCTTACATCTCTTCTAATGGCTCTTTTTTCAATAATTCTTACTTTCTTAGTTTTAAGTCAATTAGGTGTAATAATAACATGCCTTCTACTTATATTCAAAAATGTTTCAGCATTAAATAGCTTCCTTAACTTTCTCTTTCAAGTTGCAACTGGTATGCTTGTTCCAATTCAATTCATGCCAAAAGAACTTAAAGCTTTAGCGTTTGTTATTCCTCTAACTCATGGTATGGACCTTACAAGACATTTTGTAATTGGTTCAAATACTATTTGGTCAATTGAAGTTGAGTTTAGTGCTTTAGTAATTTTCCTTATTCTATTAACCTTAGTTGCAAAGTTTTCAGTAAGTTACGTAGAGAAGAAGGCAAAAATAGAAGGACTCTCTTTAGCTTAGAAGTTGAACTTTTTAAGTGATAAGTCTTTGATTTTTTAGTTACTACTTTCAATTAGTAATGCTTAAATACTTTTTTTATAAGTAAAAAAGGAATTAAAATGATAAAGGAAGATAATTTTAAAAATCCTCCTTCAACATTCAAGGGTGTTCCTTTTTGGTCAATAAACGATCTGCTAACAGAAGAAAAAGTTAGAGAAGAAGTAAGAGCCTTAGGAGAAGCAGGATATGGTGGGGCATTTTTTCATGCCAGAGAAGGTCTTGTTACTCCATTCTTAAGTGATGAGTGGTTTAGAGCGTTTAAGGCTTCAGTAGAAGAAGCAAAAAGAAATAACATGTATATCTGGATCTATGACGAACTTTGGTGGCCTTCTGGATTTGCAGGTGGTCTGTTACCTTTTTCCAGTTCGAAGTACAGAGCAAAAGCTATTGTTATGATTTCTGATACTAGAAACTACACTGGAGAAGATGTTATAGCAAGTTTTGAATGTGAAGTTAACAAAAATGGAATTCCAGTGAGCTACAAGAGAATTTTTGGAGAAAAGGCAAGCTCAGAAAAACTTTATTTAACTTTCGTTAAGTACGTAGCTCCAATTGGAGAAACTTGGTATAATAGTTCAAGCTATGTTGATCTACTTGACTACGAAACTGTCAGCCAATTCATAAAGTTTGCATACAAGCCTTATGTTGATAACTTTAAGGAAGATATTGGAAAAACAATTCCAGGAGTTTTTACAGATGAACCAAACTTTTCAGCAAGCAGGCCTTCTCATAGACAAATGGCGCCACCAAGAGGTCCAAGAATTCCTCCTTTCTCTTTACCTTGGACAAACAATCTTCCAGCTAAGTTTAAAGAAGTTAATGGTTACGATATAGTTGAAAATCTTCCTAAGCTCTTCTTCGAAATTGGGAACTATCAAAAAGTGAGACATGATTTCTGGAAAGTAGTTACTTTACTTTTCCTAGAGTCATTCTCAAAACAAATATACGATTGGTGCAGTAAAAACAATTTAAAGTTCACAGGTCATTACTTAGCGGAAGATACTTTACTTAGCCAAATGCTATGTGTAGGTGCTGTAATGCCCCACTATGAGTATCAGCATGTTCCAGGTATTGATCATCTTGGTATGCAAATTTGGCAAGGTTTCTTAACTGCAAAACAAGTTTCTTCAGTAGCAAATCAATTAGGAAAAGAAAGAATCCTCTGTGAAGCCTATGGTACTACAGGCAACTATCCAACCTTTGAAGATAGAAAGTGGATTGGAGATTGGTTGGTGGTGATGGGTATAAACTTGCTTAACCATCACCTCGTTCCTTATTCTATGAGAGGAAGAAGAAAGAAAGACTATGGTTTGAACTTTCACTGGGGACAACCATGGTGGAAATATAATGAGCTAATTGAAAATCATTTCTCAAGACTAAGTTATGTGCTTTCGAGAGGAGAGAGAGTAGTAAGCGTACTTGTACTTCATCCAATTAGAAGTGCTTGGGCAAGCTACTCTCCCATTAACGATTCTAAAGTTAGAACTCTTGATGATCAGCTTAGAGGATTATTGACTTCTTTGCTTAAGTTACATATTGACTTTGACTTAGGAGACGAGATGCTAATGGAAAAGTATGCTAAGGTTGAAGGTTCAAAGCTTAAAGTTGGAAAAGCCTCGTACGAAGTTTTAATTGTTCCTCCAAGCATAACCCTCGCAAAAAGTACACTAAAACTGTTAAAGGAGTTTAAGAACGCTGGCGGAAAAGTAGTGTTCGTAAAACCACTTCCAAGTTTAGTTGATGGTGAAGAAAGTGAAGAACTACTTAAATTCATAGAAAGTTGCATAGTTAAGAATGACTTTACTACAGAGTCTTTAAGGGATATCCTTGAAGAAAGTAGCAAAACATTGGTAATAGAAGGGGATGAAGAAGGTAACCTTGTTTATCACTTAAGAAAAGACAGCAATAACCTGGTTCTGTTCGTTTTTAATTCAAGCAGAGAAAAGGTTGTAGATGCAAAGGTTGGAATTATTGGTTCCTATAGCATTAGTTTGCTAGACACTTTTAGTGGTTCAATAACAGAATTTGAAGGCTATGAAAAGGATGGACGAACGTACTTCGAATATACATTTGGTCCAGTTTCTTCTTTACTACTTAGCTTTTCTCCAGGAAAACCAAAGAGAAAGGAGTACTCTTTAAAGGAAGTTTCAAAATTAGCTATTTCTTCAGAGTGGAAAGTTAAGAAGCTTAATCCAAATGTTTTAGTTTTGGACTACTGTAAGTACAAAACAAAAGGAGACTGGAGTGAACTCCTTCCTGTTTGGAAGGCAAGAAGACAAATAGTTAACGAAGGCTTAGGCACGAGCTTTACCTTAAAGTTTGAGTTTGAAGTAAAAACTAATCCTAAAGATAAGAACATTAAACTTGCAATGGAAACTCCTCAACTATTTAATATAAAGTTAAATGGAAAGGAAGTTGAATGGAAAGATGAAGGCTTTTGGATAGATGATTCGATAAGAGTTATGAACATAACAAGCTACTTGAGGGAAGGGAAAAATGAAGTTGAACTGGAAGGAAGTGTTGGAATTGAACCTGAACTTGAAAACCTATTCCTAATTGGAGATTTTGGAGTTAAATTAGCTTCAAGGGGAGCTTCAACAATAGTTGAAGAGTCTATTGTAAAAGAAACTTCTAACTTAGTAAGTCAAGGTTATCCTTTCTATGTTGGTTCATTTGAGCTAAGCAACAAATTTTTGTATAACGAAGAAGTTAGTAAAAAAACAATTACTTTAAAGCTAGAAGGTCTAAAGGCTTCACTAGCTATAGTCTACGTAAACGATCAAGAAGTTGGAAAGAGCTTCATATATCCATTTTCGTTAGACATAACAAAATTCGTAAAGAAAGGAGAAAACAATTTAAGAATAAAACTAATAGGAACTCTTAGAAATGCTCTCGGTCCTTTGCATTACGCTGGTGGTGATCCCGCCTGGATAGGGCCAGAACAATTTGAAGATGAGCGCCATTGGACAGATGACTACATACTAAAACCTCTAGGTCTAGAAAAAGTAGAAGTAGTTACAAGTGAGAAAGTCTCTTGAAAGTTTTATTTTTATTTCTCTTTTTCCATTTTTAGGCTTAGTGTGTATCCTTTGATATGAAACTACGCGTTCTAAAGTATTGATGGTCTATTGGTTTTGATAGCTTCAGGACATAAAGTGTTTTTGTAAACCGTCTTAAGGGCTTGAATATAGTTTTTAATCCATTTTAATTTCATATACCTTACTTTAGCTCCAGTTAAAGGAAGTTTTAAACTCCAAAAAATAATTTGTTAGTTTATAAAAATAATCTTTTATTTTTTGCTTGATTAGGAAAAACCTTTATAACCTAAAAAGAACATCATAGCCTCTAAGAAATGGATAGAGTAAGAGCTGCATTCTTGTTAGTTTTGTTTGGCAGCGTAGTTTTTGCCATAACTTCTCCTTACTTGATAGCAAGACTCAGTTATCCTCTGCATTCTGACGCTTTAAGATCAACCATTATTCCTCTTGTTTCAGTGTTAAGCCTCATCTTACTTTTAGCAGGATTTGTTGTGATAAACTTAGAGTACATTAAGCTTAAAAAAAGTGAAAAGGAGACTGAGAAGAAGCGTTAAAAAAATAAATATGTAAATTGCTTCATCTAAGCTAGTAAAAGAGAAATTGCATTGCAACTTCTGCAACAAAGAAGCTGTAGTAAACCTTAGACCCTTTAGGGTTAAACTCTGTAGTGAACATTTTCTTGAGCACTTAACAAATAGAGTTAAGAGAACAATCTTAAGGTACAAACTTATAGAAGAAGGAGAAAAAATACTTGTAGCCACATCTGGAGGTAAAGATAGTGCAACTTTACTTCATATACTGCATAAACTGTCAAACGAACTTAACTTCAAAGTATATGGCTTTCACCTTAACGTTGGTATAAATGACTTTTCAGAAGAAAGTGAGGAAGTTGCTGTAAGTTTGTTCAAGACACTTGGAATAGAATATAAAGTTATTAGAGTAAATGAAATTTTTGGTTTAAGTATAACTGAAATTTCAAAGGAAGTTAAAAGACCAATATGTTCAATCTGTGGTCTAACAAAAAGATACATAACAAACTTTGTTGCCGTTTATTCTAATCTTAATAAGATTGCAACAGGACATAATCTTGATGATATCTTTAGTTACGTTGTAAAATCGTTTATCTCATACCTCGCAAGAAGACCCCACGCTTACGCATGGGGATGAATTGCGTTAAACTTAAATACTCCTAATGCTTAAGTGTTTTGACGCTTCGGCGTCGAGAGGTCTTGGAGCTATATGCTCCTTGACGGGGTGCGACTGGAGTGAACCAGTCATTCTGTGACTGTGCCCATAAGCCTCCGCTCCGCTTCAATGCGGAGTAAGCTCGTGGAGTGTTGGTCGGTGACCGTGAAAGCTCCATGAGTGAGTAAAGGAGGCAACCTCGCAAGCTTCCATGAAACACCGCTCTCGTGAGAGACGGGTTGAACGAAACTTGGAAGCCCCATCCGTAAGGGTGGGGAGGAAGTCACAGTACAGGACATAAGACAGTTTAACAGAATTTCTATTCTTGTTCCTGCCTTTGATAAACTTATAGCTAGAATAAAGCCACTGGCAGAAGTTACTGAAGAAGAAACTTTAGCATATGCAACAATTAACAAACTACCAATAGTTCAAGCAAACTGTCCGTTTAAGAATAATTTTGGCTTAGAACTTAAGATAAGGCATAGTTTTTCTGATCCAGACTATAAGTACTACTCAATTAAGCTTAACCTAATAAGGAAGCATTCAAAACAAAATTTAAGTTCAGGAGAAAACGACATCCTAAGATGTAAGTACTGTGGAATTCCTACAAGCTCAGAAGTATGTTCGTTCTGCAAACTTCTATTAAACTTAAATTTTGACCCAACAAAATTTCACAAAGTTCTTCAAAGCATTACAGAAATGTCCAAGAAAGCTAACGACTTCAGTCGTGCAGATGAATTTGGTCATAAACATTTAAGTAGGTGAAGTGTTTATAGGTTATGTTGGACTACAAAGAGGTTGGCATCAGGTATTCCTCATTAATTATCATCTGATTTGGTGTCCAAAAAGGAGGATTAGGAAGTATATTGAGGCCAAGAGTAGAAGATGATTGTTCAGAAGACAGTTAAAGCAAAAATATTTGGATTAACAAGAGTTAAGGAAGCCATGCTTAGGGAAGAGTATGACAACTTTCAAGCTTATCTCAAAGGGTTAGATGCGCCTCTCTACTCAGCTACAAAGCAACAGGCTCAGAGGCATGAGGAAACTAAATGGGAAACCTAAGCTGAAAGAATATTCGATGATTCTTCGCAGAGATGTTTTCAATGTGAAAAAGACGGAGAATAAGCTTGCCAAATTTTGGGTTAAGATTCCAGTACATCATGTTAGGGGTGGAATTAAGGTTCCAATTCAGGTTCCTAGAAACCAAGAACATTTGCTTTCCTTAAGCATTAGAGAGGGAAAGCTACTTTAAAAAGGAAACCACTGGAGCTTACATATAACGGTGATGAAAGAGGTTCAGCTTAAGACTGAGCCTCCATCAATCGTCTTGTCCGTAGACCTCGGAGAACGCTATATCGCAACGTCGATGGCGTATGCGAACCCTCTAAAATATCATTTAAGTCTCGAAAGTTAAGTTTTTGCCATTCAAGGAAAAGTTTTTAAGTCTTTATGATAAATGGAATTATGCGAATGCCAGAACTAGAACTTCTTGTAGCAATGTTGGGAAGTTTAATAACCATTTTTGCTTCAATTGGGTCTTTAGCATACTGGCTTGGAAGAAAATTTACTCAAATTGATGCACGACTTGAAGCTTTAGAAAAGAAAATTGATGAAAGGTTTGAGGTTGCTGAGAAACGTACAAACGAACGATTTGAAGCTTTAGAAAAGAAAATTGATGAACGATTCGAAGTTACCGAAGAACGTACCAATGAACGATTCAATACAATTGAAAGGAAAACTGGTAATATAGTAGAAGCAACAAGAAATCAATTAGAATTTTTTACAGAGTTTCTTGGTTTTAGGAAAGTTATTGAGCAAAGAGATGTTACATTTGTAAGAGGTGAGTTATCTAGGCTGTTTTCAATAAGTAATCCTTTAACTAAAGAAGAATCTAAAAGACTTAAAGAATTACTAGACAAAGACAAGTTAACACTTCAAGAAGCAGATGAACTAAGGGAAATTGCCAGAAAACTAGTTAGAGAGTACGGCGACAAAGTAGGTGAAACGTGGAAGTTACTAATGTATGCTTCATTGATGAGAGGGATTGCATTAAGCGAACTTGAAGAACAGGAGAAGCAAGAAAATAAATAAGACTGGAAAATTAACAAAGCAAGAAACCTTTTTTAGTAGGAAAATCTCTTCTAATGTTCTTGTAAATCCTTAAATTCATTTGTTTTTAGATAATGTTAGCGTAAATGGTGGGTTAACAAAAGAATGAACAACCTCTTAGTAATAGCAATAGCTTTTTTGCTGTATTCTGTTATTCTCTATATTCTTAGTAGGAAGAAACTACTAGAAAAGTATAACATAATTCTTTGGGGCCCAATACTTATGATACATTCTCACAAGGGAGAAGACATAATAAATCGTGTTGCGGAACATAAACGTTTTTGGATAATAGTTAGTTCTATAGCTATAGCTGTTTGTTTTGTTCTTTCAATACTTCTGATTCCACTTCTTATATGGAATGCAATGCTTTCTTTTCAGCTTCCAATTGAGGCAGCACCTTCACCAATACTTGCCATAGGGCTTCCTGGAGTAAATCCAATAATGAGTGGTGCAAACTTTTGGTATGCAATTGTTGGACTTGTTATAGCTGTTATCGTGCATGAAGCAGCACATGGTGTTATGGCTAGAATTGCTGAAGTTAAGTTAAAGTCCGTAGGCCTAATACTCTTAATGCTACCAATTGGAGCTTTTGTTGAACCAGATGAAGAAGAGCTAAAGGCTACAAGTTACTTAAAAAGGGTACGAGTTTTTGCAATTAGTCCATTTATGAACATTATGCTTGCAATAATTTTTAGTCTTGTTTTTTCGTTAGTTATGATGAACATGGTTCATATAAAGTGTGAAGGCGTTGGCGTAGTTTATGTTGTTCCAAACATGCCTGCTCAGCAAGTAGGAATTCGCCCAGGGATGATAATAACAGAAATTCAAGACTTAAATGGGACTCATGTTATAAAAAACTCTACAGACTTACAGAAATACCTCTTAAAGAAGAATGTAGGGGATCAAGTTGCTGTAAGAACTTATGGAGGCCAAATTTTTTATGTAACGCTAGCAAGTAAAGCAATATATACTAAGAATTCTTCTGACTATAACAAAGCAAGTTTAGGAATAGTAATGATAGATACAAAAGATATAGCAAGAACTTACGATGCATTAAAATTTCCATTTTCTAGTTTTAGAAGATTTATTGACTATACTATGCTTCCATTTCTTGAATTAAGAGGTAACTCTCCGTTAAATAAACCTTACACTGATTTTCTTGATACTTTAATTTCATCAGAGTTTTTCTGGCCGTTAGCAACAACATTTTATTGGATATTCTGGATAAACTTAATGCTTGGAGTAACCAATTTACTTCCAGCTCTACCACTAGATGGCGGTTACATAGTTCATGAAGGGTTAAGTTGGACACTGCATAAAATAAATATTTCCGAAATATCTCGAGAAAAACTTGTTAACGCAATGAGCTATACACTAACGTTATTTGTAGTCTTTCTTTTCGTAATTCAGTTCATTGGTCCATACTTAAGAGTAATCTTTGGTTAGCCTAAAAATTTTCTTTGCTTTCTAGCGTGAAAAGTAAAAATAGTTTAACTTATTTTATCTTTTCTAGCTAACTAAGCTCTCTCTTTCAAGCGTTGTTTTAATAAACGCGAACTTAGCAATTCAACTTAACTTCTTATTTAAAAAGCTCCCTGCGAATTTGCTGGGTATGCACGCTCTACGCATAGGAATAAGGGGGAAAAGATATAAAGGACCTTGTTTCTTAAGTAATTTAGGAACAAAGATGGGTGGAATCAAAGTCTACATTCCAGACGATTTGGAGCGGAAGTTCAGAGAGGCAGCGATGAAACTCTATGGATATGGCAAGGGCTCGTTGAGCATAGCTTCTGAAAAGGCTTTTACAGCCTGGCTTTCACAGGTTTCGCAAGTCTTAGACATTGCTGAGACTATTGAAGACCCTGTGGAAGCAATTTACGGCATGCTTTCCGACGTTAAGAAAACAGAGGTAGAGCTCCAGCATGAAGCGCGAAAGATCAGGGCAAGAAGAACCCTTGAGTACAGAGATGCTACTTGACTCCAACCTGTTTCTTGAAGTCGAGCTGGCTGAGCAGCATGCGGAAGCATGCAAACGCTTTCTAGACAAGGTAAGGGAAGGATAAGACCTGCTGCATACTTCTCGGCCACAGTCTTAGTGCTCGCAAACTATGCTTTCCGCTCAATAGCAAACTTAATTTAAAGCATACAAAATTGGACAAAGTTATCATCGTCACAACTTCACGGACATGACTAGAGGAATAACTAAGAAGCTCAGTACCAAAATAATAGTTTACGAGAGAAAACATGGGTTAAGGTTCAGCGTTAATACAAGAGCAAACCATGTCATTTTCTCCGCAGCCTCGTTGAAAAGGCTAGAATGATACGTAATCCGAACATATTCTGAGCTCTGCTGGTTAGCTTGTTATGATTTTCACATTGATCTTACTATACCTAATCTATTTCCTACTTTCATCAAGAATCTTTAACCTACTAGGTCCACCTCTGAAAATAGGCTCAATTACCCTCCCTACAGCGAGCTCACGGACTCACAGTCAGCTTCAGAGCTTACAGTAGGAAAGTTTTAGAAATCTTAAGATAAGTGAAATGTAAATGAAGAGCATAAAAACTTATAAATACGGTTACATAGATGTTTACGGTGACGTATATGGTTAAGAAGACGACGGTACTCTTAAGGGAAGACGTATACCAGGCTCTTAAGGAAAAAGCTGGAGCTAAGAAGATTTCAAGCCTGATAAACGAGATACTCATCGAGTATTTTGCTAAAAAGGAAAGCATGTTTGGGACCATGAAGCGGGTTGACGTAGCTGACTTAAGGGATCATAGGGAGCGGTTATGAGGTATATAATTGACTCCTACGCATGGATAGAGTACTTCATGGGCACGAAGGCAGGCGAGAAAGTAAAACCAATAGTGGAAGGCCTGGAGGAGAAGATTACGCCCACGATCTGCTTAGCCGAGGTCTACGCAAAAACAATCAGAGTGGAAGGAGAGAAGATGGCTGAAAAACAAAGAGTCTTCATCAAGGAGAGAAGTATCATTCTTCCTCTGGACGAGAAGCTTGCTGTAGAGGCTGCAAAAATAGATATAGCGATGAAAAGGAAGGTTAAGAGCTGGGGACTAGCCGACTCAATAGTTTATGCAGCAGGATTGGTGAAGAAGGCGGAGATAGTTACTGGAGACGAGCATTTCAAAGACTTGGAGAACGTGTTTTTCATCAGATGATCCTGCAGCGAGTAAAGTTTATTGCTAAAGAGGCGATAAAGAAAATTGTTATTTAATGCCTTTCTATAGTGCTAACGTCATTGCAACATCTTCCAGGTTATTCCATAATTCTTGTTCCTAAATTTCACATCAAAATATACTAGTTTGTATAGTCCAAGGTTACTTTGATGGAAGCTAGCTACTTCCGAAACGCCTTCTTAAAACCTCATACTAGTTGTTGTCTTCACACGTCGCTTAATTGTCCAGTAGCCGGGAGAATCAGGCTTCCACCTACTGGGTTTTCGACTTGAACACCAAGATTGCAACCAGGCTCCATCCAAACATAGGCGAGAGTAATTAATAGGGTGATAAAAAGGATGAGGAGAACAAATCTGGTAAGCTAAGTTCCAAAATTATTTTTTGCTTCTGTGAATCAGAAGAGGTTCGTCGACTTATTGTACGTGAAGAATTACACCTGTATTTCTTTTTAAGCATTATTTTTCAAAGAGACTGAGCCGTGGAGAGAATTGTAGCATATGTTTGAAAAATAATTCAATTTTCATCTAGACTCACATAAACACTTATCGATCGAAAAATTTACTCATGATGAAGAAAACATAGATCAAAGCGGTCTGAAGGAATCATTTTAGTAGTTCAAATAAAGGAAAGAAGATTTCTTTATTCGAAAAGTTTATAAATTGTTTGCAACCATAAGAAACTATGCGTTCTTCGGCAAACAGTACGGCCTCTACTAGGCCAACCTTTGATAAACTAAGTTTAAAGAATTCATTTTCTTACAAAGAGCTCTTAGAAATTAGAAAAAAATCTTACAGGAATGGAAACTGGAAAAAATTAAGCTTAGAAGAAAAAGCAATGTACAAGGCAGCGTTAGCATTAGCAAAGTTAAGGGGAAGAATAGTAAACTTTAACTTAGTTCAAAGAGTTAAAGAAATAGTTGAAGAGTTGCTTGAGTCTCCAAGAGTTAAGTTGATGAGATTTGGAAGAAAAGTATTGATAGAAAAGCTAAAGATATACGTTAAGAGTAAGCAGTTTGAGTTAGCAAAAACTTTGTTTTTTCTAAGAAACGACGTTAACTTCCTCATGTACTTAGGAGTAAGTGCAAAAAGCTTTGAGAGCATAGGTTGACGACCCGTTAAAACTTGCTTTAAGTCTTACAAGAAGCTGATGATAAGTGTGTTGTTAGTTGTCTCTTGAAGAGGCTGAGGTTATTAGGCGTAGGGCTGAAGCCTTCTTAGTAAATACTCAGTACCTGCTTGAGAAAGGTGAATGGGATCTAGCTGTATTCAACTTAGAGCAGTATTGCCAGCTTATACTGAAGTACAAGTTGCTCATTAAGTTTGGCTCTTATCCAAGGACTCACTCGCTTAGGAGGCTTATAAGGGAACTTGCTAAAGTGAACTCTAGCCTACTGACTCTTGTCGAAGATGAGGCGAATTTGCATTATATAGCGCGTCTCGAAGAGGCTTACACTGCTTCAAGATACATGCCTTATACTTATGAAGAGAAAGAGGCTAAAAGCCTCTACAAGTTTGTTGTGGAGCACTTTAAGCCCCTCATGGATGGAGTCACATGAGCATACGCAATTATATTAAAGTTGCTAGAAAGGTTAAGGCTATCGTGCAAAGTATAGATCCTGAGGCAAAGGTTTACCTCTTCGGATCAGCTGCAAGAGGTGAGGCTACAGGCGCCAGCGACATAGACGTCATGGTGGTTACAAGCATGATAGAGCGAAAGTATGAGATGATGGTTAAGGTCTACAAGGCCTTGGATGAGCCCGTGGAACTTCATGTAACAACACCTGAGATGGTGAGTAGGTGGTATAGACGATTCATAAAGGAAGAGGAACTCATAGAAGCCTAAGGAGTAAGTGCAACAAGCTTTAGTTGAGGTCTTGTGATTCGGCATGCCCTCAGCAGTCACAATGTGCAAGCTTCTCAGAGCAGAAATGAATTAGCAGTAGAGAACTTTGCGCGCTAAGTTGGATAAATTAGGAAAGGTTTGCGAAAAGCTGCTAGATTATGATCCGAACATAGTTGAGATAGTTCGGTTTGGCTCCTCCGTTTATGCTCCCGAACATGCTAGAGATGTAGACCTTCTTGTAATAACTGGAAAAGCTAAGGAGTATGGTGGATACCTAGATGCTGCAAATTCCGGAGATGTGGGGTTTGATGTGGATGTATTGGTATTTGAAGTTGGTAAAGTTCCTAGACGTGAGCTACTTAGAGGAATACTTGGTTCCTTTGAAGTGCTTCATGGCGATGGTAAGTTCTTGCTCGATTATGCCAAATCTTTAGGAGGCAGAAAGAGCCCTGGGAATGGCTAGAGAGGCCTTAGAAAACGCGGTAATGATCTTGAAAGGACTTGGAGTCGAAGTTTGAGAATATCCATAATAATCCCATGTAAGAAGTTGGAGGGGTACGCTGT
>JAFNIV010000026.1 GCA_017601145.1 Candidatus Brockarchaeota archaeon | reverse complement strand
TCGTAGATTGCAATTATGTTTTCTAGAGGTACGTCTGGTTGTAGTGCATGCGAAGGACCTAAAATAAGTCCAGTAGATTCAAGTTCTTTAATTCTCTTCCTTACTTCTTCTTTTACGTCTTCAACCCCTCCAAATGGTAGAGTTCTTTGTATGGATAAAGTTCCTTCAAAAGCTAACTTATTTTTGCACAACTTTCTTACTCTTAAAGGATCCATTGCTTCTGGTTGAACAGGATTAAGTATGTTAACTCCGATTTCAATCAAATCTTGAAGTATTGGTTCAATCCATCCATCACTATGAAAGAAAAAGTACTTTCCTTTAGAATGAATTAAGTCTGATAGTAGTTTGTACCTTGGCTTAAGGTACTTTCTCCAAAGACTAGGAGAAATTATCATTGTATTTTGGGCACCTACATCATCACCATCGTAAATCACATCAACATTAGCTTCTAGAAGAAGCTTAGCTTGTTTTAGTCTAATTTCATTCAACTTGTCAAGAATTTCCTCAACTTTTTTATCCCCTTTTATCATCATAACCAAAAATTCATTAAAGCCAGTTAGTTGCCATGCTATCTCAAAAAGATGAATCACTCCACTATAAACAAAAAAATCCTCATTTCTTTTCCTGTATTCTTCCACATAGTCAATAGAACTTTCATTAACTTCAGGCCAGTTGTATTCTTCTAGTTTTATAGTTCTTAATGGGTGGTCAACATATTGCCAAGTGTATGTTTTACTTGACCACTTGCTTATTATTCCCCATTTATCTTTTCTTAGTTCGTACTCTCCTTCATAACCAATTGTGTAAGCTTCTTCATATGGTCCTTCTTTTACTTCTACATTCTTAGGTAAGTAGCCTCCAATTAGACTAATTCCTGGAGCGAACCTAACGTCCACATCAAGCTTTAAACAAATCTCCTCAAAACTTTTTGCATTTAGGTAGTTCTCAAGTTTGGAAACAACCTCTGGTCTTGCTCTTAAAACTGTAGGAACCCTGTCTACTTCTTCAAATTCAACTGATCTAATACATCTTTCTCTTGAATTCATATTTTTGTTTTGGCTTCTTGCACTCTTAAAGTTTACTGCGTTAAGTTACGGATTAAGTAGTTTTAGCTTCAAACCATGTTCTGAGACTCTAGTTATGTATGAAATGCCTCCTGCTTTCTGTATAGCTTTTGCTATAGTTTCTCTTTCGTTTGGTTTTGTTAATGCAATCATACATCCGCCTCCTCCTGAGCCTGAAAGTTTTGCACCTATGGCTCCTGCATTTAAAGCAGCTTCTATAAGTGTATCTAACTTAGATTTAGAAATTGGACAATCGCCGGAAACTTTTAAATAATTTTTTAAATAGTACTGATTTTCGTTCATAAGCTCTCCTATTCTCTCTAAGTTAACTTGCTCTTTCTCAAGCTCTTTCTTTGCTTCTAAAACTATTCTAGTTATTTCTTTAACGCCTTCCATAAATTTTTCCTCTCTTTCTTTGAATCTCTCACCTAACCAAGCAAGAATTCTTTGTGTATCCTTTTGTTGTAATGTGTCACCTATTACAATAGGTAGTTCTCTTCTTACCTTTATTTTTTGTAACTTCGCTGGTTCTGTAGTGTTATCTATAAAAACTAATCCTCCAAATGAGGAAGCGTACTGATCCATCTGGCCACAATTTATTTGTAGTATCTTCCTTTCTCCTATGTACGCCAGTTCTGCATACTTTTGAAGGTTTCTTTCACTTCTTATAATTTTTTCTAATTCTTCTGAGTTTGTTGAATAATTACTAATTATATCTATTGAAGCTGCTGAAACTACGCTTAGCGCGGCAGAAGAAGAAAGTCCTTTTTTAATAGGTAAGTCTACAAATTCTTCTTCCAAATTACTCTTAGTTAGTCTCATAGCTTCGCTTGCCTTTACAAGCTTAAGAATAGCAGGCTTAATATTTTCATTCCTTAGCAAAAAGGCTTTAACAACGCCGCCAACATATTTTAAATCAGAATCTTCATGTATTTCTGGCTCTTTTATATTGAAAGAATCAAATTCCTTAAATGGAGGAAAAGAATAAATCTCTATCTTTTCCCCTTCTTTTTCTGAAGCTATCATAAAAATTCTCATGTCTATTGCTGCAGCAATTACGTATTTTCTTACCCAGTCCATATGTTCTCCGAACAACGCTATCCTTCCTGGAGCTGATGCTAGAAACTTCATAGCTTATAAAAAAGTGTATACAAGCTATAAACTTTTTCTTGATAAAATTTCTTTATTGTTTTATTTAGAGCAGCGTATTCAATTTTTAAAGTCATAGCTATAAGGACTGCAACTTACGTTCTTCTTAGCATCATTTTCTTTACATAGAAATTTTTATTAAGTGATATTAAGTTCTAAGAAAGTCATGCCGTTATCCCCAAAGGACCTTGAAGAATTTCTAAGAAGTAAAAACATAAACTTCAAGATACGTTTTCATGGAGAAACTTATAGTGCAAAAAAAGCAAGCGAAGAACTTGGTGTTAGTTTAAGTGATATTGCAAAATCAATTTTATTTATAAGTGATGATGGAAATCCTTTACTAGTAATAGTACCAGGAGACAAGAAAATTAATCAAAGTCTACTTGCAAGAATGCTAGGATTTAAAAAATTAAGGTTAGCAACTGCTGAAGAAGTTCTAAAGTTTACTGGATATGAGGCTGGAGCCGTTCCTCCCTTGGGTCATAAGGAAAACATCCCTGTAATATTAGACGAAATACTTTTAGCGAAAAAGGTAATATACGCAGGGGGTGGTTCAGTTAACTCGACACTAGAAATTTCACCTAAAGATTTAGAAAAGCTATTGAGTTTAAGAGTGATGAAAGTTCCTTAAGCCTTAAAAAAAGATGAAAATAGGTTAAGCAAAGTTTTACTGTTTTTGTACTTAAGAACATAAATCAAAACTAAAAACTTTAATAGCTCCTACAATTTTATAATTTATATGCATAATGTAATACAGATTGATAAGAGGACTTATTACGATAAAGTATGTGGCTGTTTACTAGGAAAAAATGCAGGAGGAACTCTAGGAGGACCTCTTGAAAGAATATACGGTGAAGAAAAAATGTTTGACGTTTGGTGGTATCCAAAACTAGTTGAAGGAGGAATCCCAAACGATGACCTTGAAATTCAATTAGTTTGGCTTCAAGCATTAAAAGAAAGAGGAATTTTTATTACAGCTAGAGATCTCGCTGAGTACTGGCTTGATCACGTGCTTTACAATCCTGACGAATACGGATTACATAAAACTAATCTAAGATTGGGGCTTCAACCTCCAGTATCTGGTTGGTACAACAATTGGTTTAAGGATTGTATGGGTAGCCCAATTCGTTCTGAAATTTGGGCATGTATAGCTCCAGGTTCTCCTAATGTTGCAGCTATGTATGCTTACCAGGATGCTATTTGTGATCATGCTGGAGGAGAAGGTGTTTTCGGTGAAGTTTTCAATGCTGTTATAGAGTCTTCAGCTTTTCTTATTAACGACGTAAGGAAACTTATAAACCTTGGACTTTCTGTAATTCCCGAAAATAGTTTAACTTCAAAAGCGATTCGTACAGCAATCCAATGTTATGAGAGTGGTCTTGATTGGAAAGAAGCAAGGCAAAGAGTGAAAGAAGTGGCTTATAGCCCAATAGCTCAGTTTTCGCCAATAAATTTGGGCTTCCAAACGATTGGGTTGCTTTATGGAAAGAATTTTGGAGATGCTATATGTAAAGCTGTTAACTGTGGCTGGGATACTGACTGTACAGGAGCTACAGTTGGTGCATTGCTTGGTATAATACATGGTGCTAATAGCTTACCTCAGGAGTGGATTAAGCCATTAAGCAATAAGATAGCTATAAGTAATGGAATAAAAAATCTTCAAGTACCTACAACGGTAGAAGATCTTGCCAACGAAATCCAAAAAATAGCTGAAAAGGTGTTGGTAACTTTCAATGGAGGCCAAATTCAACTATCTGATTTCAACAACTTTTCTTCAGCAGAAGAGGTCATAGAGAATGAACTAAAAGAAATTCAAAAGCTTAAACTTTGGGAAATCTCGCCAAACGAGATAAATTTTGACTTAATAACACTAAAAGCTTCTCTTAGCTACCTAGAAAGTCCAGTAATTCTTCCAGACGTAAAAAATTCGTTCGCTGTAACGCTAGAGAATACTAGAAGTGAAATACTAAGTGGTTCAATAAAGGTTATAGTTCCAGGTGGATGGATCATAGAACCAAGCAGTGTTAGGCAATTCGTCATAAAACCAGGGGAAAAAATTGAATTTAGATTTTCTTTGCTTTCTTCTATAGCTAGCATAAACAGGTATAACAAGTGCATTATAGACATAGACTTAAACGAGCGTCCTTCAATAACCAGTATTCCTCTAGTTTTCGTTAGTGGCTTCAGATGGCTTGTTTCAAATGTCTTTCGAGAAAAAGATACTTTAACCACGTTTTTCCAACCAGAAAATGATTCAAAGTTACTTACCCCTGGTAGAGATTGGATACCTGTAAGCTGGTCTACAAACGAATTAGAAGTTGAGCAATACTTTAATAATCTTCCCGGTATTATTTATTTAAGGCATTTTATATATTCTCCTTCAAGAAAGAAAGTTGTTTTAGGTGTTCCAAATAACAGCAAGATGAAACTTTGGTTAAATGGAAAGATTGTTCATGAGACTCAAAAAGTTGTTCCACTAAGGCCAAACTATGGTGGAGATGGTTCAAACTATACTTCTGCCACTCTAGAAGTTGGATGGAATCATATCATGGTAAAGTTGGTTCGTGAAGAAAAACCTCTAAAAGCTCATTTTGTAGTTTCGGATGCAGAGTGGAATAATGGTTTAACAGATTTAATTAGACATAAATTACCATGGGAGTGATTTTACACTTTTACTAAATCTCATGTCCTTGTTAGTCTACTTGCATAGTTATTCGAAGCTTGCTAGTTTAAAATTGGTTAAGAATATCTTACAAACTGAAGATTTATAAACGCATCTTTAAACTACAAAAAGATGCAAAAATACAAAGAAACTGGATTTAAACTCATCCTTATATCGCTTCTTATAGTTTCCTTCTTGGTAGGTTTCTTTCTTTCTCCTTTGCTTTTTAGATTCTCCTCTATTTTATTTGCTCCTAATCAAATTGGAATAATAGAGGTTAAAGGGTATGTTCTTTTTCCTCAAGATCTAGATTACTTATTATCATTGATTAACTATGCTAAACTAAACTCTAGCATAAAAGCTGTAGTTTTAAACATAAACAGTGGTGGCGGTTCTGCTTATGCTTTTGAGCAACTTTACTATAGCATAAGACTTCTTTCAAAAACAAAACCAGTTGTAGCTAGTGTTTCTGGATTAGCTGCTTCTGGTGGTTATTACTTGGCAGCTTCTGCTAACTACATATACGCTACTCCTTCGAGCTTAGTTGGGAGTATAGGTGTTATTGCTTCCATGCCAAGTGCAGTCTTTCCACCTTCAAACATACTTGAAACAGGTCCAAATAAACTTTCTGGATTTGATTTAAGAAGGTTTCCGCTTCAACTTGATGAAGTTCTAAAAAATTTCATAAACAATGTTAAAGAGTCACGAGGAAGTAGACTAAATGTAAGTACTGAAACTTTACAGAAAGCTGAGCTTTATTTAGGATCTGAAGCGAAATCGCTTGGATTAGTTGATGAACTTGGCTCTTTGCAACAAGCTATAGAAAAAGCTGCTTCTTTAGCTGGAATAAGTAATTATAAAATTTTAATTTTAAATGAACTTATACCAAATGTATTTCCTTATTCTACACTAGCTAAGTCTCCATTTTCACAAAACCTAACATTTTCTTTCTTAAATGAAATCTATCCACCACCTGCAATTTATTGTTTGTATAGTCCTTTTCTTTCAAATTACTTGTCTCAAGCTTTCACATTTTATCCTTATTCTAACGTTCAAACTCTTCAAAATGGAAACGATGTAGTTATAGACTATGCTCACTCAAATGCTTTTTCAACTCAAGAAATAGAAAGTTTGTTAACAAAGATTGTTTTAAAAGGTTATAGTTTTTCATTCTTAACAGACAGTTTTTCTCTTCAAGAAAAGCTTGCAAATGCAAAAGTGTTTGTTGTAATCGCGCCTACAACAAGTTTCTCAGATCAAGAGGTAGAAGCAATAAAAAGTTTTGTTGACAGAGGGGGTAAACTCATTTTAATTTCAGCTCCTCTTAGAACGCCCCCTAGTGCTATAAATAGTATTGCGTATAAGTTTGCTATAGTGTTCTCTTCTGGATACTTATATAGCTTTAGAAATTATTGGGGGATATATAGATTTATAGTAGTATCGAATTTTTCAAGTAAATCATCTTTTGGAAGTTCTATTTCAGCAAGTCCACTTTTTAGAAATATAAGTAAACTCGTTGTAGTGTCGTCTT
The DNA here is from genome assembly GCA_017601145.1 of Candidatus Brockarchaeota archaeon. Classification (GTDB taxonomy): domain Archaea; phylum Thermoproteota; class EX4484-205; order EX4484-205; family JAAOZO01; genus JAAOZO01. Next base: position 16,189 of record JAFNIV010000026.1, on the reverse strand, counting down.
CTGCTGTTTACTCTAACAATATTTACGAAGCTGCCTATACAAGTAACAAAACTTACCTTTTTATAACTGATAAAGAAGCACAGTATACCCCAATTGTAGTCTCATACTATGGAAGAGTGTTTGCTATAGGTAGCCTTGACATGTTTATTCAACCCTTTGTTGGTTTGTACGATAACGAAAAGTTTGAAGATAACTTATTGGAAGCTGCACTCTCCGGCTAAAGCTAGAACTAATTTAAGTTAATCTATTTAGACTCCGTTAATCCTAAAGTTTCAGAACTGTCTTTGTTAGTGCAAAAACACCATTTTTACCTAAAGCTTCATTTCTTCTTAAGATTTTTACTTTTTCTATTCAACTAATATTTGTTCGTTCAAAATTCTTGAAGGACCTTAAGAAAACGCTACTTTATAAGGGTCTCAAACATCAAAATGAGATAAACTTTACTCGTTTTCTTAAGTTTATTTAAAAATCAAAACAGACGTAGTGCTTACGATAATAATTTTTTATACAAACTTAAGTAAATTTCAATTACAACTTTCCAATCGTAAGTACTTCTTACAAGCTCGTATGCTTTTTGAGTAACTTCTACTGAGCTTTCCCTCAAGGCTTTCTGGATAGAATTAATTATTGAATCAACATTGTTGCTCTCAGCCAAAAATCCTGTAACTCCTTCTTGTACTAATTCTGAATTGCCTCCTACATTTGTAGCAACAACTGGAACTCTAAGAGCCATTGCTTCTAAAATTGAAGTACTAAGACCCTCATTCCTTGAAGGCAAAATAAAAACCTTTGATCCTGCAAGATACTTTAAAGCTTCTTCCCTTTTTTTATAGCCAAGTAAATAAAAGTTGTTTATTTTTTTTGATGCTTCTTTAAGTTTAACGTACAATGGTCCTTCTCCAATTAGTACAAAATTTAACTTTGGAAGCCTCTTAGCTACTTCTATTAGTAAGTCAACTCCTTTCTCATAGGATAACCTTCCAACGTAGGTGACTTGATTTTCGTACAATGTTATTTTTTCCTCTGGCATATCTTCTAGATCTATAGCATTTGGAATATAGTTTACATTAAACCCAAGCTTCTCATAAAATTCTTTTGTACTTTTTGAAACTACTGTAAAAGCATCTGCCCATTTTATTGCTCTCTTTTCAAACTTACTTGCTAAACTTCCAAGTATGTTTCCATGCAAAGACGAGACTTGTTCACTATAGATACCATGAAGTGTTAGAACCTTCTTGTAGTTTAGTAACTTCATTGACAATGCAGACGGTAAGTTATGTGCATGAACAATGTCAAACTTTTCTCCTTTTAAGCGAAGAATTGAAGTTTTAATGGAAGAAGAAAGTGAGAAAGAAGGGTTCATTAGACCTTTTATCTTTATGAATGGTGTATTTTCAATAGAGATACTTCTAACTTCATGTCCTTTTCTTTTTAATTGTTCAATTAGTTTAGAAGTGTGGTATGCTATTCCCCCTATTCCGGAGGTTCTTGGAGCTATTATAAGTACTTTCATTGACCTCTTGAACTAGAGAAGTCTTTATAAGGGTTAAAAAATACATTTACTTGCATAAATAAAACTAAATGGTGAAGCTTAAGGAATGAAGAATGTTGTTGGAGGCATCCTATGTGGAGGTTATGGGAAAAGATTAAAACCAATAACAGACACTATTCCAAAACCTTTAATTGAAATTAAAGAAAATTATACAATACTAGATAGACAATTGCTTCAAATGAAGCATGCAAACATAAACGAAGTTTTTTTACTTGCAGGCTATCTACATGAAAAAATAAGAGAAAGGTACAACGAAGAATGGAATAACATAGCCATAAAATACCTTGTTGAAGACAAACCAAGAGGAACCTTGTTTGCAATTAATAACTTACTTAAAACTAGTGAAGCAGAAGTTTTTGTTGTTATGAATGGTGACATTGTTACAGATATTAACTTGTCAGAAATGCTAAAAAAATGGAAACCAGGGAACATGAGTATGGCAATAACTAAACTTGTCTCACCTTATGGCATAGTTAAAGTTTCAAACGAAAAGATTGTAGGGTTCGAAGAGAAACCGGAACTTCCATACTATATAAATGCTGGCATTTACATAATAGACAAAAAGATTAAAGATTACTTTTTATCTTATGAAGAAGGTGACATGGAAAAATTAGTTTTTCCAAAGCTAGCTGATGAGGGCTTTCTTGAGTATTACTTAGAAGAGGGAACTTTTTGGCAATCAATAGATTCTCAAAAAGATCTAGAAGTAGTTAGAAAAGAATTCTTAAATAGAGTTGATACTTCTTGGGGTTATGAAAAATTTTTGGTCGTAACTGAAAAATATATGACAAAAGAATTGTATATAATGAAGGGTTTTAGTATTCCATTACACATCCATGAACAAAAAGATGAAACTTTACATATTATCTCAGGAGAGGGGACAGTATACTTAGATGATAGAAAAGTAAGAATAAAAAGTGGAGATATCATCAGAATTGAACCAAAAACTAAACATAGAATAGAGGCCATTGAAAGATTAAAGGTTTTTGAATATTCAACTCCAAATCCTGAAGATTATGTTGAACTAAACTCAAATTAGCTCAATCTTGGGATGGAACAAATGGAAGATTTTTCAGAAACTGTCCAAGAAACTGCTAAAGCTAGTTTTTCCTTAACATTAAGTAATATAATTTCAAACGTTTCTCTTGCTATTGCTACTTTAGTAATAGGTGCTTTGCTTGGTGCAAGTAGTTATGGGCTGTATAGTTTGGCTATAGCAACTCCAACATTCCTAACTTCTGTTGTGGACTTTGGACTGGCTTTTAGTTTGCTTAACTTTTGTTCTAAACTTAGCTCCAAAGGCAGCAAAGATGATTCCTTTAGCTATTTGTTCAATGCAAGTTTCATAACGTTGGCAGTTGCTATTCTTGCAACATTCACTTCTATTTTCTTTTCAAGTTACATAGCTTCAAATATAATAAATAGGCCAGAGGCCAGTATTTTAGTTGCTCTAGCTTCTATTTCAATACTATTTGGAGCCATTGTAAACTTGCTTACTTACTTTTTTGTTGGGGTTGGAGAATCAAGAAGAGCTGCAATTAGTCAAGCAACCTTAGGAATCGTAAAAGGAATTGCACAAATAATTCTTGTTGTTCTTGGTCTTTCAGCGTTAGGCGCAATCTTGGGACATGTTCTTGGCACAATGTTTGCAGCTGTAGTAAGTATTCTCGCTTTGTTTAAGTTAAACTCTAAAGTAAGTGTTAAACTTAACTTAAGTAAACTAAAAGAGATGCTAAGCTATGGATTCCCAATTTATATCTCGACGTTTATCACAAGTTTTGTATCACAATATCAAGCTTACTTAATAGGAAATTTTTCAACAAACTTTAGTGCTGGAAATTATAAGATGGCTTTAAACTTTTTAATTTTAGTTTCTATGGTTGCTACTCCCATTACAATAGCGCTTGTTCCTGCCTTTTCTAAAGTAAATTCAGAAAAGTATGCGTCAGTATATGAAGCTTTAACGAAGTATACTTCTCTTGTAATTCTTCCAGTTTCAATAGCTGTAATAATATTTTCTAGAGAGGGTGTGGAACTACTCCTTGGAGAAGGCTATTCTCAAGCCTCTTTCTTTCTAAGTTTAATGACATTGATTTACTTATTAGTTCCCATTGGAAGCCTTACAGTCTATAGTTTTATAAATGGAATCGGAAAAACAAAAATAAGTTTGATATTAAACATGTTAAATGCGTTTTTGTTTATTCTCTTAGCAAGAGCATTCATGATTAGTTACGGAATCACAGGCATGATAGTTGCTTCTCTTTTTGCTTCTTTGATTTCATTAATTGTTGCAATAGTCTATCTAAAAGCTAAGTACAATGTAATATTCAATTCTTTTTGGGCACTAAAAATTTATTTTGCATCTTCAATAAGTGTTGCCGTTACCATTCTCTTACTTTGGTTTACAAATTTGAGCGGCAACTTAGTTAGGCTTGTCGTTGGAGGTAGTATATTCTTTGCTTCTTTCCTAACTTTAATCCCATTGTTTGGCATTCTTAGCTCAAAAGACCTTGAACTTTTTAAGAAGCTGACCAGTGATAGACGATTTCTCTTAGTTCTAATGCTTATCTTGAAATATGAAGAAAGATTAGTAAATATACAGGAAAAAATAAGGCATAGATTACTATGTTTAAACTCTTGATTTTTTAGTTATGTCTTCTTTAAGGTAAAGTTTGTAATAAATTTTTGGGTTTAGGTACTTCTTTTTAATTTTAGAAAACATTTTTAAACATGTGATTCGAAAATTCTATGAATTGAGAAAAGCAGTAATAACGGCAGGCGGTTTGGGAACAAGACTTCTCCCATTTACAAAGGAACTTCCAAAGGAAATGCTTCCACTTTACATAAGAGAAAGAAATATGATAGTTCTTAAACCTCTTCTTCAGGCAATATTTGAGCAGCTTTATGATGTTGGCTTTAAAGAGTTTTGCTTTGTAGTTGGAAAAGAAAAAAGAGCAATCGAAGACCACTTCACTCCAGATTATGAATTTTTAAACTATCTTTTAAGCAACGGAAAAATCGAAATTGCAAACTTGATGAGTAACTTCTATGAAAAGGTTAAAGAATCAGTTCTCTTCTTTGTTAATCAACCTTCTCCAAGGGGTTTTGGAGATGCTGTCCTTAGAGCTGAGCCTTTTGCTAACGAGAATTTTTTACTTCATGCTGGAGATACCTACATAATTTCTAATGATAACAAACATATCAAAAAACTTCTGTCTGTTCACGAAAATTATAAGGCTGATGCTACTTTGCTAGTTTATGAAGTTGAAGATCCAAGAAGGTATGGTGTAATTACACCAGGAAGTTCTAACAGTGATGTTATAGAAGTGGTTGGAGTTGAAGAAAAGCCAGAAAAACCAAAGTCTCGTCTTGCTATCGTCCCTGTTTATGTGTTCAACCCAGTAATATTCAAGGCACTTCAAAAAATAAAAGAGGGTAAAGGAGGTGAGTTACAATTAACTGATGCTATTGAAAAACTAATAGACTGGGGCCTAAAAGTTGTTGCTGTTAAGCTTACCGACGAAGAAGAAAGTCTTGATATTGGTACACCAGAAACATATATTGATGCTATTAACAAAAGCTACAAAATGGTCAATAAGTGAGGCTTATGAGCGAAGTTGATGAAATCCTAAACCAACTAACAACAGAAGAAAAAGAAAAGTTAATGACAAAGAAAGTTCTAATAACTGGAGGAGGAGGCTTTTTGGGTTCTTGGATTAGTGAAACTTTACTTGCTTTAAATACAAAAGTTTATTGCTTAGATAATTTTTCTACTGGAGTGCGAAGAAACATAGAGCGTTTAAAGAACAACAAAAATTTCTATCTAATAGAAAAAGATGTAGAAGACTTTGAAACAGATGAAACTTTTGATTTTATATTTCACTTTGCAAGTAGGCCTGCTCCTGATGATTATGTTCTTCATCCAGTAGAAACATTAAAAGCAAATTCTATAGGGACTTTAAAGATGCTTGAGCTTTCAAAGAGAAGTAATGCTACTTTTGTATACGCTTCAAGCAGTGAAGTTTATGGAGATGCTGAAATAATCCCAACTCCTGAAGATTATTGGGGGAAAGTTAATCCAATTGGAGTTAGGTCGTGCTATGATGAAGGTAAAAGGTTTAGTGAAGCTCTATGTATGGCTTACCTCAGAGAATACAACTTAGACGTTAGGATAGTTAGAATCTTCAATACTTTTGGTCCAAGGCTTAGAGCAGATGGTGCCTATGGACGAGCAATTTCAAGGTTCTTATCACAAGCTCTAGAACACCAACCAGTAACGATTTATGGTGATGGTCAACAAACGAGAAGTTTTACTTACGTTACTGATACTGTAACTGGAATTTTAAAGGCTACTGCTTCAAACGTAGCAAGAGGAGAAGTTTTCAACATAGGTAATACAGAAGAAACAAAAATTATAGACCTTGCTATCTTAATAATTGAATTAACAAAGAGCAAGTCCAAGATAATTTTTCTTCCTCCTGCAAAAGATGATCCTCGGAGAAGAAGGCCCGATATTACAAAAGCTATGTTGAAACTAAAATGGGCTCCAAAGGTAAGCATAGAAGAAGGAATAAAAAGAACTATAAAATGGCTAAGAAATCAGAATTTTTAGTTCATTTCATAGTTCGCTTAACTTTAAGTAGTCATAGATCATTTTATTGTGGTCAAAAGCTAAATTCTTCGGGAGTTCTCTGTAGTTAAAGAACTTTGCTTCTTCATTTTCTTCAAGGTCTATACTAATTTTACTTTCCTTAATTTTAGTTGAGTAACAAACTGCAACAACATGCCTTCCAGGATGCCTATTTCTTTCAGAGTAAACTCCAACTAATTTTTCTAATTCTACAATTAAACCTGTTTCTTCTTTTACTTCTCTTTTTACAGCTTCTTCCACAGTTTCTCCATATTCTACAAAGCCTCCTGGTAGGCTCCAAAACCCACTAAAGGGTTCATTTCTCCTTTTTACTAGCAAAATTTTTTCTTTTTTTGCAACAATAGCATTAACTGCTAATGCAGGATTCAAAAAAGTCTCCATTCTCACTTTAGGGATTTCTAATTCTTCGCTTCCAAGTCCAACTGCAAGAAACTCTATTTCATTCTTATATTCCTTTGAGTTATATATCCTTCTACCATCAAAAACTAATGGCCTTTTCATTAATTCTTTGAATTGTTTTGCAGTTATTCTTTTAAATTCTTCCCATTCAGTTGCAACTATTGCACAGTCTGCATTTTTAATGCAATCAAGAGAATCCTCTGCATAGTAAACTTTATTGCCAAGTTTCATAGAAGCATTTTTCATAGCTACTGGATCATAAACTTTCACTTTTGCTCCTTTCCTAATTAACTCCTCAACTAGCTTTATTGCAACAGATTCTCTAATATCATCTGTTCCAGCTTTGAAGGCAAGTCCAAGAACAGCTATTACTTTGTCTTTTAAGTTACCAAGTTTTCTTTCAACTAAATTTATAGCGTTTATTGGTTGGTATTCGTTAACTATCATCGTTGCATCTAAAAGTGGTAAGTCTAAGTTTAAAGACCTAGAAAAAGATCTTAGAGCTGCAAGATCCTTAGGAAAACAGCTTCCTCCCCAACCTATTCCTGCCTTTAAAAACAAACTTCCAACCCTCTTATCGTAACCTATACCCCTTGCAATATCCTCAACGTCAGCTTTAGGTAAAACTTGACAAAGGTTTGCAATCATGTTTATGAAGCTAATTTTCATTGCTAAAAAAGCATTGTTTGCATACTTAATTAACTCGGCATTAATTGGAGAAGTTCTCAGTATCGGAGGTAGTATGTTATCATAGAATTGTCTGAAAAATTCCTCTAAATAATCTCCTGATTTTTTATCGTATTCTCCTATTATTATTCTTTCTGGGTTTAATGTATCCTTTATTGCTGAGCCTTCCTTTAAAAACTCAGGGTTCATACAGATACCAAAATCTGTGCCACATTTCTTCCCAGATACTCTTTCTATTGTTTTTAGTACAAGTCCTTCCGTAGTGCCTGGAAGTACAGTACTTTTTACAACTATTAAATGCCATGATTTCTTTTCTCTTAACGCTTCTCCTATTTGTGTTGCTGCGCTTTCAACATAAGATAAGTCTATGCTTTTATCTTCTTTACTTGGAGTTCCAACAGTAATAAAAGTTATGTCACTTTTTGCAATAGCTTCTTTAGGATCCGAAGTAAATTTTATTTTTTCATTTTTTATGGAAACTTTTAAGAGTTCTTCTAAACCTTCTTCGTATATTGTTGGTATACCCATACTTAACTTCTCTATCTTCGATTTGTCAACATCATAACCAATTACGTTAATGTTCTTAATCGAAAAACAAACAGCTGTTGACAAACCTACGTAACCAAGTCCAAATATTGAAACATTCTTCATTCTATTTTTTTAGTATAAACGAACTTTTTAACTTTTTCGAGATTATCAATTTCTACTTTAAACCTTAGTTTTATAAACTCAAAATGATGCTATTTGTGTTATGAAGAAGACCTCGATTTATTCTATGTCTTGGAAAGAAGCAGAGGAATACTTTTCAACTCATGACCTAATTATACTTCCAATTGGCTCAAATGAACAGCATGGCCCTCAAAATCCACTTGGAACTGACTTTCTAATAGCTGAAGCTATTGCCGAAGAACTTGCAAAAAGAACAGGTTTTGCTTCTTTAAGGTGTATTCCATATGGCGTAAGTTTTCATCACATGCATTTTCCTGGAACAATAACTGTAGATGAGTTTGCTTTCATGAACTATATTTATGAGGTTTTAAAGTCCTTAAGCAAATGGAAGATTAAGAAAGTCCTAATAATCAATGGTCATGGTGGAAACTTAAACTCATTACAAATTTTAGCTAGAAAGGCAAGGGAAGAACTTAACCTTTTAGTATTCATATTTCAGTGGTGGTCACTTAAAAGTTTAGAAAACTACTTTAACAAAGATGAACTTGGTCATGCGGCCGCTGTTGAGACTTCGTTAATAGCTTACTTATATCCTGAATGGGTTAATAAGCAAGGAGCAATAGACGAAACACCTAGAGAAAGGGAAAAAGAATTAACATGGTTTACTTATACCAAGGAATTCACTGAAAGCGGGGTGTTTGGAGTTTCAAAGACTTTTAGTAGGGAAAGAGGAAAAGAAGTGTTTGAGGAAGTCTTAAGCCATTTAGTAAAGTTGGTCGAAGAAATTGAAAAAGAGAAAATCTAGCGATTGAAAGATGCTTGTAGTTATGTGTGGACTTCCCGCAACTGGAAAAACGACAGTAGCAGAAGCTTTAGCTAAAGAAATAAAGGCCTTAGTTCTTAGAACAGATTTAATAAGAAGAGAAATTTTTAAGAAAGGTAAACTTGAAGAAGTTTTAAATTCAAGAGAACCTTTAACGTATGACCTACAAAGAATCTTTAATTTCCTGCCAAAGATCCCAGAAGAGTATCAAAAGCTGATATGGAAACAAAACGAAATTGTTTATGAGGAACTTTTGAGTAGAACTAAAATACTTCTAGGGCAGGGAAAGAACATAATACTTGACGGAACTTTCTCAAAAAAAGCATTAAGAAGCAAAGTTTATGAAATTGCTAAAGCTTGCCATGAAAATGTTTACTTGATCTATTGTACATGCAATGAAGAAATAATAGAAAAAAGACTCATGAGCAGAAAAAAGGATAAAGAAAGAGTAAGCAACGTTACTAAGTTGGACATTTATTATAAAGTAAAAGCAAACTTTGAGGATCCTTCCAAGGATAACGTTTTAATAGTACATTATGATAGTGGCAGAAACAAAATTGAAGTTTGGAATAAGGATCTTGGTGATGAAAAAGAGATCAAGTTAATCATCGACACAATATCTAAAGTGGAACTATTTTTTAAAACTAAATAAAATATGTACTTACTTCTCGATTAAGTAAAAACAACATCTTATTGATCTATAACTTAATTTTCAAGGTAGATTATTTTCTTTCTCTTGCTCAACTTTTTTTATTTTTTCACTTACTTTTTTAGGTAATGCATAGTCTTCTCTCCTTTCTTCAGTTGCTCCTACAATATATAATCCTCTACTGCTATCTATGTTAATCTCATGAAGTCGTAAACTATGTTGTGTTTGTCTCATCTTCTCAACTATAACGTACCTCTTCAAAATTCCTTCTTTAATTCCTCTCCTAAACCTTATAATTCCATCTGATACATGCTCTACTCCCCATCCAAAAGCACTTGAAGTTGTAATTGCATATTGAGAAGTAACTAGTATAGTAAAATCCCATTTACTTAAAACCTTCTTTAAATAGTATGAGTACTTTCTAGCCATTGCCGGTTTATCTAACCAAAAAGCTGATAAGGAGTCTATTACAACTCTCGACCTGCCAAAACCAAGAAATTTCTTTCCTTCTATTACTTTTTCCACAAGTTCGTCTAACTCCAAACTCTTTAAGGACCATTGTTCATCCTTTCCCATGAGCGCGTCGATAAGTATCAACTTCTTTTCTTCTATCGCCTTTTCAAAGTTAAATCCGAACTGTGCTGCTTGTCTAATTATAGACTCTTTGCTTTCTTCAGTTGTTACGTATATGCACTTATCCCCAACTCTTACTCCTTCGTTTATGAAATGAATACAAAATATTGTCTTTCCTGTACCTGGTTCTCCAGTAACTGCAACGAAGAAGCTTCTAGGTATACCTCCTTCTATTAGTTCATCAAATTCCTTAATTCCAGTTGAGAGTCTTTCTATGTTCACCATCGCTACTATAACTTTTTTCTTTAGTTAAAAACTTAACCTTAAGAAATTGTTGTCTTAAAATAACGTAAATTATTAAGTAAAAGAGTTTTCTAAAGTATACTTAAATTAATCTAAATTGCTATAGAAAAGCTTATGAATTAAGAATGCTAAGTTTACTGAGAAAATGACTCAGGAAAATCCAACTATAATTTTTACAAAGCCAGGTGAAGTAAAGCTTGATAATAAAGAGATACCAAAGCTTAAGGAAAATGAAGTCCTAGTTAATACAAAGAAAAGTTTAATAAGTGTAGGAACTGAACTAACTATACTTAGTGGACAATTTCCTCCAGAATCTTATTGGGCTAGTTATGGGAAATATCCTTTTATCCCAGGTTATAGTAACATAGGTGAAATAGTTGAAGTTGGTCCAAAGGTAGATAGAAACTTAATAGGAAAAGTTGTAGCTTCTTATTCACCTCATGCACTTTACAATTCTGTTTCTCAAGATTCTTTAAGATTCGTTCCTACTGAGATTTCTAACGAAGAAGCTTCTTTTTTCGCTATTGCAGAAATCGTTATGAATGGCATTAGGAGAAGCCAACTTGTGTTTGGAGAATCTGTTGTTATTTATGGTGCCGGTTTGTTAGGCCAGCTTACAGCAAGAATTTGTAAAATAGCTGGAGCTAAACCAATAATTGTTGTTGATATTTCTGACTATAGGCTTAGTTTTCTTCCAAACAGCATAATAAGAATAAATCCATTAAATCAAGATGTTATTTCTGAAGTAAAAAGACTAACAAAAGAAAGAATGGCTGACGTTGTCTTTGAAGTTACTGGTAATCCTAACATAATTACAGAAGAACTTAGGTGTTTAAGAAGACTTGGAAGGTTTGTAGTTTTAAGTAGTCCAAGGGGTCCTTCAACAATAGACCTTCATGACTTTTGTAATGCTCCAAGTTTTACGTTCATCGGAGCACACAACAGTTCTCACCCTCCAATTGAAACTTTAAACAATCCTTGGACGTATAAAAGACACACTGAGCTTTTCTTTGACCTCCTTCTTAGCAAAGAACTAGATGTTTCAAAGTTGATTACTCACAAAGTACCCTACAGTGATGCTCCAAAAATTTATGAAGAGTTACTTAAGGATAGAACGAAAGCAATAGGTGTAGTCTTAGAATGGGACAAATTAAACACGTAGCTTTTTCATGAAAATAAGTTTTTATCTCTTTTTTTATTTCTTTACTTTATGGATGTGATCGAAGCAATAAAGACTAGAAGAAGTATTAGAAGTTATGAAAAAGAGAGTATAAGTGAAGAAGATTTAAGCAAAATATTAGAAGCTGCTACTTGGGCGCCATCAGCTGGAAACTTAAATCCTTGGGAATTCGTAGTTATTAGAGATGAAGAAAAAAAGAGGAAGCTGTCAAGAGCTGCCTTTGGACAATACTTCATCTCCGAATCTCCAGTTGTAGTCGTCGTTTGTGCAAACGTTACAAGAACTTCTTCTGTTTATGGAGAAAGAGGAAGAAGACTTTACTGTATTCAAGACTGTGCAGCAGCCACTCAAAACTTACTATTAGCTGCTCATAGCTTAAGTTATGGGGCTTGTTGGGTTGGTGCGTTTGATGATCAAGAAGTTATCAAACTCCTAAAATTGCCTTCTAACGTTATTCCTCTAGCAATAGTTCCAATTGGAAAGCCAAAGGAAAGACCAGTAGCTCCTCGGCGATTACCATTAAGCAAAGTAGTACATTATGAGACTTACATTTAGATAAAATTGAAATACTGCTAAGGCTTAGATAAGACTATGGGCTCAAAGCTTGGTGTTTCAAGTAGAGCATTACAGGCTGGGGCTGAAACTGCCTTCTTAATATTGGGGAAAGCAAAGGAACTTGAAGCTCAAGGAAAAAGCATAATACACTTAGAAATTGGAGAACCAGACTTCGATACTCCAAGCTACATTAAAGAGGCGGCAATTAAAGCTTTAAGCAAAGGAGAAACTCACTATACTCCAACTCCTGGAATTCCTGAGCTTAGAAAAGCAATAGCTGAAAGAACAATGCAAGATTTTAATGTTGAAGTTGATTGGAAAGATATTTCATTAACTGTAGGAGCAAAAGAAGCTATTTTTGTTTCTCTCGCTACTATAGTAGAAGAAGGCGATGAGGTAATTTACCCAAATCCTGGTTATCCTGCTTATGAGGCAGGAATAAGGTTCTTTGGAGGTACTCCAAAGCCTCTAATGCTAAAGGAAGAAAACGAATTCAGGATGACTTCAGAAGAAGTTAATTCTTTAGTTTCAAGCAAAACAAAGGCAATAATAATAAATTCTCCAGAGAATCCAACAGGCTCAGTATTAAGCAAAGACGACATAAGAGGAGTAGTTGAAATAGCAAAGAGCAAAGGAATCTACGTTATTTCAGATGAAATCTACAAGTACATAATTTATGATGGACTAAAGCATCATTCTCCAATTCAGTTTGATAGTAGCATGCAGAATACTATCATAATAGATGGATTTTCAAAAAGTTACGCTATGACTGGATGGAGGCTTGGTTACATTATATCTCCAAAGCATTTAACCCAACCAATGCAAAAAATTCTTAACTTAATTACTTCTTGCCCATCTTCGTTTTCTCAATTCGCTGCGCTTGAAGCTTTAAGAGGAGGATTAGGCTCAGTAAAAAATATGGTTGAGCAATATACTACTAGAAGAAAAGCATTGATTGAGGAGGTTTCTCAAGTAGAAGACATAAGTATGGTGAAGCCAAAAGGTGCTTTTTATGGATTCATAAATGTAAAGAACATAACTAGAAAAACGAACTTAGATAGTTCTAAGTTAGCTTCAATTTTACTTGAAAATTATGGTGTTGCAGTTCTACATGGCACTGCCATGGGTTCAAATGGAGAAGGCTATCTCAGAGTAAGCTTTGCCAATTCTATAGAGAACATAAGAGAAGGTATTAGAAGAATGGGTAATGCCTTTAAAGAATTAACTAGTAAGAAAGCTTAACTTTGGTGACTAAGTTGAACGCTGAACAAAAGAAATTCTTTGCTCATACTACTGCAATAGTAGAAGAAGGTGCTATAGTTGGTGAAGGAACACGAATATGGCACTTTGTTCATGTAAGAAAAGGAGCAAAGGTAGGAAAAAACTGTAACATTGGAAAAGATGTCTATATTGATGTTGACGTTGAAATAGGTAACAACGTAAAAATTCAGAATGGTGTTTCTGTGTACAAGGGCGTAAAAATTGAGGACGACGTTTTTCTTGGACCTCACATGACGTTTACGAACGATCTTTATCCTCGTTCCTTCAATCAAAATTGGGAAATTGTTAAAACTTTAGTTAAAAAAGGAGCAAGTATAGGCGCAAATGCAACTATAGTCTGTGGAGTAACAATTGGAGAATATGCTATGGTTGGGGCAGGTTCAGTTGTAACTAAAAGCGTTCCTGATTTTGGTTTAGTTTATGGAAACCCTGCTAAGCTTAAAGGATTTGTTTGTTACTGTGGAAGAAAACTTGCTAGCATCGTAAAACAAGATGAAAGTTACATTACATTCAAATGTTCATACTGTGGGAAAGAAGTAAAGATTCAAAGAAAATACTATGAAGAATTCTTAGAACAGTAATAAAACTTTAAGAAAAATTAATTGAAAGAATACGTAAAGTAATCTTCAAATGTTTTATTCAATTCTATTTTCAAAGAAACAACCTAAAGTCTTTTTCTTTAACTACTTCATTAAGTCCTTCAATGTTTTCCTTTTTGTAAGCATATTTAAAAGTTTTTATAGCTCGTGATTCAGCAAAAAGTTTTTATCTCTTTTAAGTCACATTAAAGTTATGAGTAGGGCTGTTAGGTTTGACCATGTCTCGATTTTAACTAAGGATCTGGAAGAATCTGTAAAGTTTTATACACAAATATTAAGGTTTCCAATAATTAGGACTATTGAGTCAAAGAACTTAAAGATAGTTTTCGTAGATGCTGGTAATGCAACGATTGAACTTTTTGGTTTAGTTGGTGATCAAGCTAAGCCTATAGAAGAAAAATGGGAGAACGTTGGAATAAAACATATTGCTCTAGAAGTTGATGATGTTGAAAATTTTTACAATGAACTAAAATCAAAAGGAGTAAGGTTTGAAAGTGAGCCTACAGTTGCGCTCGGTGGTCCAAAAATAGCTTTCTTCAAAGATCCCAACGGAGTTACAATCGAGCTCATTCAATGGAAAGTTTATGAGCCTAAAATAATTTGGACAAAATAGAAAACTTTTTATTTTAAGCATTTCTCTATAAAATTGTGAATTTCATAAATTCTAAATTCATTGTAACAATCTTTTTTAACGAGTTCCCAATTTTAGCAATGGTGATGGCTCAAAGAGAAGAAATTCTTAGTATAAACATAATTAGGCTAATCTTTGGAAGTTTCTTTCTTTTAATTTCACTTTTCATATTTGTAAAATCAGCATTAGACTATTCTAGATATATAAGTAAGAAGAAAGAGAAAATCTTTGTAAGTCAAGGACTTTTTTTAAGAGTAAGGTTTCCTTTATCGTTATGTGTAATTCTCTTTAACATTGGGCTTACTATCCTGTTTTTTAGTTTACTCATTTCAATTCTAACTTTTCTCTTTGTATTTGTCTGGGTAGTCGTTTGTAGAAGTGTAGATAACGAACTTTACAAAAAGTTTGGCTTCAAGTACTACGATTATAAAAAGAAGGTCCCTATGATTTTACCTCTCAAGATCTCACTACCATACAAAATTTTTGAAACACAGAAATAAAAAAAAGAGAAAATTACTTCTTTTTCTTTGAAGTTTTTTTCTTTGATTTCTTTTTTCCTACCATTTTCATATAACTTTATGTAATACAAAGATATAAATCTTTCTGTTTTAATGGTTTGTTGTATGAGTCAGAACATTAATTCAAATTCATGAGTTGTACTTCAGTATCAAAAAGTTAAATTTAACTTATTAGTTACAATATATTTTTATGTTTTAGCACGTAGGCATCTGCTTCTAATCTAGACTCTGGAGTTCCTATGTCTCTCCAGAAAACATTTTGAGGAATCTTGAACCCATAAACAGGTAAGTTATCCTCTATCATTAGTTTTATTGTGTCCGTTATCTGGTACTCTCCATTCTGAGCAGGCTTAGTCTTCCTTATATAATCAAAAATGATATTGTCAAATACTAATGGTCCAGAGTTTGCTAAATACTTTTCATCAACTAAATAGTTTTTTGCTTCTACTTTACTTGGTTTTTCTATAATGTTTACTATCCTCTCGTTATCTAGCTTCACAATTCCAAACCTTTCTGGACTTGTAACTTCGTACAAGCCAATGGTAGCAACAGCTTTTTTCTTCACGTGGTAGTTTATGAGCTCTTTTATGAAGTCTCCAGGATGAAAGAAAGTATCTCCATATAAAACTACAAAGCTATCATTTGTCCAATTTTCAGCAACACTAATAGCTTTTGCAGTTCCAACCCCCTCTTTTATGTCTTGAAATAGGTACGCAACTTTTAAGTTAAATCTCTTTCCATCTCTGATGTAGTGAAGAATTTGCTCTTTTCTTTCTCCAAGAACTATAAAAGCTCTACTTATTCCTGACCTCTCTAAGTATCTTAGGTTGTATTCTATGATTGGAATCTCTCCAACAGGGAGCATCTCTTTTGCTATAGCATCAGTATAAGGCGCAAGTCTAGTACCTTTACCAGCTGCAAGTATGATTCCTATCATTTACCTGATTTCTTGTTCAATAGATTGAAGTTTTAAACTTTTAGTGAGAGGACATAAACTTTTGAGTTTTAAACTACATAATTCTTCGTGAGCAATGATCCTGTTTTTGATAAGTCCTTAGCTTTTCTGGCTTATTGAACTACCATAGCCCTTCTCTTATTGGTATGAAACTTAGTCTCCGG
>JAFNIV010000025.1 GCA_017601145.1 Candidatus Brockarchaeota archaeon | reverse complement strand
ACGGTTCTATGAACCCTTATGGGTATGTCGCCTATTTTAGATAAGTGAAGCAGGTCAAGCCTCTTCCCCGTTTTCATCAGCTTGAAGCCGCTCTGGTTGTAAACAAAGGTTTTGAACCAGCCTTTGCTTTTGAACCTTAACCTTCCAACTTTCTTTCTATTTTTCTTCAACTGTGATAAGGCTTTTAGGTTTGAGTAAAGCTGATAAAGAACCATCTGCAAAACTTTAGAGTAGACCCTGTTCAACTCAGGCTTTTCCTTCTTCAGTTTAGGTAGCTGAGATTGAAGCTTAATTCTGCTTGGTATCTTATCCTTTCCATTCCATTGAGCCAAGAAATAGTTATAGGTTTGTCTGCAAAACTCTAAAGTTTCAAGTAGTTTTTCTTCCTGCTCTTTATTGGGGTAGAGCCTGAACTTGTAGGTTATTTGCATTTTTCATCAGCCTTTTTATCACGTCTTCATAGGGTTCCCTAGGATGGACTTTCATCTTATCTAATTTCTTCTTTGTCTCTCTTGAAACTCTTATTGTTGAATACTCTTCACTCATACAGCTCGTTATAGTATTTTATATGCGGTTATATTTAAACTTTTCGGCTTTCATCCCCCAGCTTTCGCAGGGGGACTTCCCACCATAAAAGTTAAAAAGCCAATAAAGACTTTACTTTTGTAGTATCATTCCAAGGTCTATTAATTAGCTGAACAATCAGTTAAAGTTTTTAAATTAACAGCAAGCTTGCAGAATTAATTAAGCTGCTAGAGTTTCAAGCAATCTTAAAGTTTCATTCTTGACGCAATTTCTTCAATTCTTCTGATTTCGTCTTCTGAAAGGCTAATTTCTAAGGCCTGAAGGTTTTCAACTAGTTGCTGGCTACTTGAAACTCCTATTATTGGAACTATGTTTACTCCTAAGTTTCTTTGCTTACTTAAGATCCAAGCAATTGCAAGTTGAGGTAACGAAATTCCTTTTTCTTTAGCAAATTCTGAAAGTTCTTCTATGGCCCTTAGGTCTCTTTTAGTTACTGTTTCTCTGAACCCAGTAGAGTAAGTTGCTCTTGAACCTTCTGGGATACCTTTTAGATACTTTTCAGAAAGTAAACCTTGAGCTAATGGAGAATAAGCCATTATTGTAAAGTTATACTTTCTTGCCAATGGGATTTTACTAAATTCTATCGTTCTATTAATTAGATTGTAAACTTCTTGAATCGTAACAAAGCCGTTTAGCTTGTATTCTTTTGAAAGTTCCATAAAGCTTACTATCTCTTCAGGACTTAAGTTAGAAGACCCAATGTAGTGAACTTTCCCAATTTTAATTAGGTCATTAAGTGCTGTTAAAGTTTCTAGAGGCGGGGTTTCCTTGTCTGGAACGTGAATTAAGTAGACATCAACGTATTCGAGTTTAAGTCTCTTAAGGCTTTCCCTTATCTGCCAAAAAATGTGTTTTCTTGACAATCCTTGTCCATTCATCCAGGGAGCCATTTGACCACCAACTTTTGTTGCTATCACGAAGCTTTCTCTATCATAATCTTTTAGTACTTCTCCAAGAACTTTTTCAGCATTACCTAGGTGATTAAAGTCGACAGGGCTCATTGCCCCATGGTATCTATTCGCAGTATCTATGAAATTCATACCATGGTCAAAGGCTATTTTTATTGCCTTTTTTGTCTCCTCAACATCAACCTTCAATACACCATACTCGTCTCTTTCATTCGACCTTGGAAGATGCCAGCTTCCAAGACAAATTTGAGAAACCTTTAACCCACTATTTCCTAAGTTAACGTATTTCATTTTGCGGCAATGGTTCTCATGATAGGTTTTAAATGTTTCTTATAAATACTTAAATAATCATAACCATGGCAAAAAATATGAATTTATCTTTAAAAGTAGTCTCTCTACTATTATTGCTTATGTTTACCTCTACAAGTACATCTCAAAGTTTGTCACCGGATATAACTCCTCCGAAGAATATAGTTCTGGTTTATAGTGATTCGCGCGAAGGGGTATATATGACGAAAGATCAACTTTTGCCATTAGTTGTTTACTTCAAAGATTCTAGAGCTATAGATACTTTCTTTGATGGATTTTTATTTCTTGGTATTACAGGACCTTCAGGAGGAAGTTACGAAACTGGCACTGCAAACGATAAAGACTGGAGTTGGTTGTTAAATCGCTTGTTAGGAAGTAAAAACCAAGTTGAGAACCTTCAAGATGCAGCAAAAGAAGCTTCAAAACTTTTAGGGAAAGAGATAACGTTAAAGGTAATAATTGTTATTCCTCTTCCAGACCCAAACTTAAATTTTTCTGAACGAATATCAAAAGTTAGGAAGTACGTTGATAACGTTATTGACAAGTTTTATTCTTCTAACTTTGAAAACTTAAGGCTTGAAGGTTTCTATTGGATGAGTGAAACTGCACCAGAGAGAGATAAACAACTAATAAAAGAATCTTGCAGTTACGTTCATGAAAAAGGGTTTAGAATGTATTGGATTCCATACTTCAATGCTCAAGGATACGAGAATTGGAAAGAGCTTGGATTTGACTATGTTATGCTTCAGCCGAACTTTGCGTTTTACGACCTTACTGTACAAAGATTTAATGAAGTTACTGAGAGAATCAGAAAATACAACCTTACAGTCGAGATGGAACTTCCAATGTATACAAACAATCCAAACTTAAGAGACTGGAAGCAATCTTTTGTAATTTATTTAAATGCTTCTCTCTTTTATAAGTGGAATAATCTTATGCCTACAAGTTATTATTATGCAAATGCTTTTTATCAAATTTACAATAGCGAAAGAGCTTATTATGACCTACTTTATAAATATGTCAAGGGAACTTTAACTTTCAACGACTTTTCTAAAGAATATGAAGAAGCTATTCACTATATTAATGGAAAAGCAACAAGAAACTTGCTATTTTTTGCTCTACCTATTACATTTATATTTATAATAAGCTTACTGATATTAGCATTAATATTAAAAGAAGGAAAGAAACAGACGATACAAACTTTTATTCTATTTTTAAAATTGACATTCTCACAACTTTAGTCAGAGCTTCTTAGTTCTTCGAGGCTGAGCCTTACTCTAGCTTTTAGGTCTAGCAACTTACTATAACTATTAATTCTATGGCTTACTTTTTGTAATTACAAATTGGCAAAAACCAGACCCTGCAGCTATGCAAGTTACTTCTTCAACCTTAACATCAGTTTGCCATAAGCTGGAAACTACACCTGCGATAAATCCTCTAAAAAATTGACTATTTGGTTTTTCCTTCTTTAGATTTTTGCACTCAAAAAGTTCAGAAATTGAAAGATGTATTTTCCCATTCTTTTCATCGTACTTTAGAAGCTTAGCTTCGCTACACATTCCAGTTGCAACAGTAAGCTGCAATATAAAATTAAAAAGTTCTTTTAAATCCAGCGTGAATATATCTTTATAGGAATCAACGGTTTTTATGCCTCCATCTATACCCATGTAGTATAAAAATGCTTCACCAGCAGATTTAAATTCACTCTTTATTCCTTCTAGTATACCTTTTAACAGAGGTTCTGGAAAAACAACAACTTCAGAAATTGTTCCTAACATCAATGGATAATGAAGTAGTACTACGCCAAGGCCTTTTACTTTAGATTCGTAAATTTTAAGCTCATCTTCGGAATTAAGTATATTTTCGCTGTAAATAGCACTAGCTATATCTTCAGGAGAGCCTATAAATTCAGTAACATCAATTATACCATAACCTACACGCTCGTTGTTAACGATGGTTCTTGCCTCATAAACTACTTTAATGTTCAACTTATCTATAAACAATCTATGAAGCTTGTTAGCTACTCCAAGTTTTTTCGTTTTAAATCTATATGAAATAAATCTTTTTCTAGAATCAAAGATTATAGGAAGTATAATGTCCCCCCCCCCCCCAATTTTTCTCATCCAAATCTACCAACCTCCAATATGTAGAGCCTATAGCATATATTTAAGCTTTTTGATCTAATAAGAAATAGCAAACTACTAAAAAATATGAGATTTCAAAGATAGCTTAATCAACTGTAAATAAAGGATATCTTTGAAAATATTATTCATTATTAAATGTTCTCTTACCTATTTCAAAAATTTTTTGATAAGTAGAAACAAAAACGTTATAGGTTTCATCATCATACAGACAGAATGTTATATCTTTTATTTTTCCACCTTTCTCAAAGTACTCTTTGACTGCAGAAAGCATCACTAACGCACATTTTTCTTTTGGATATCCAAAAACTCCAGTAGAAATTGCGGGAAAAGCAATACTTTTTGCGCTTAAAGACTCTGCTAAATATAAGCTGTTTAACGTAGCTTTTCTTAATTTTTCTTCCTCTTTCCCCTCGCCGTTTCTTGGTCCAACTGCATGAATAATATACTTTGCGTTTAGCTTTCCGGCTGAAGTAAACACAACCTCACCAACTTTTATTGGTCCTCTTTTCATAACTATATCGTCACTTTCTTTTTGGATTATTGAACCTCCTGCTCGAACTATTGCACCAGCAACCCCGCCTCCATGTTTTAAATAAGAATTTGCAGCATTAACTATTATATCAACTTTTAATTTTGTAATGTCGCCTTTAACAAACTTAATTAACGACATTTGATTAACCATTCTTAATTCTTATAATTTTTTGTAACTATTAAATCCATCCTCTTATTTTCATTGCTTCTACTACTCTTTTCACGGCTAAGCTGTATGCAGCAAGTCTCATATCAACATTACTCTTCTTCCAAAAGTCGACAACTTTTCTTGTACTGTTCACAATCTTTAACTTAAGTCTTTCTTGAGCTTCTTCTTCGCTAAGCCACTCACCTACTCTGTTGTTTACCCACTCAATGTGACTCGCAATAACACCACCAGAGTTAGCAAGTATATCTGGAACAACGACTATTCCATTGTTCCATAGTATTTTATCTGCTTCTGTAGTAACTGGGCCATTGGCTCCTTCAACTATAACCTTCGCCTTTATTCTTCTTGCGTTTTCTTTGTTTATTACGCCCTCTATAGCGCAGGGAAGAAGAAGGTCAACCTTTAGTTCAAGAAGTTCATCATTAGAAATTTTTTTTGCCTCACTATAGTTAATTACACTTCCTCGCTCTTTCTTTGTTTTTTCTACTTCATCAGGATTTAAACCTCTTTCATTGTAAATTCCACCTAAACTATCACTAACCGCAACAACTTTAGCCCCCATTTCGCTTAAGAATTTTGCAGCATAATATCCAACATTTCCATAACCTTGAACTGCAATCGTTTTTCCTTCTATACCATTCAATAGCACAGAAGCTACTTCTTTTGAGGTTATTGCAACACCAAGTCCCGTACTTATTGTTCTTATATCTAACCCTCCAAGAACTTTTGGTTTTCCAGTAACAACCCCAAATGAAGGATATCCTAATTTATTTGAATATTCATCAAAAAACCAGGCCATTGTTTGAGAATTCGTGTAAACGTCTGGAGCGGGAATATCTTTGTCAACACCAACAAATTCACTTATTGCTCTAAAGTAATTCCTACTTAGTTTTTCTAACTCTCCTTGAGAAAGCTTTGAAGGGTCAACTTTTACGCCGCCCTTTCCTCCACCATAAGGCAGTTCGGCTAGTGCATTTTTCCAAGTCATCCACATAGACAGCGCTATAACTTCTTCTACACTTACATTTAAGGAAAACCTAATTCCGCCCTTGTATGGTCCTAGAGCACTGTTATGTTGACTTCTCCATCCTAAGTAAGTTGCTACTTTTCCATTGTCCATCTTTACCTTTATTCCTACTTGAATTACTCTTTCCGGTTGTTTAAGTACTTCAAATATATATTCTTCCAAACCTAAGAAGTTAACAGCTGCTTTAAGTTGATTAACAGCTTCCTCATATGGATTTTGTGGCTTAAGTTCTTGACTTTCTAACAATAGTCTCACCGTATAGTAGTGTACAAATAAATATATAAAGGTTTTTTAAAACAGATAAAACTAGTAGTAAAATGTCTAAACTATACGAAAAGTTTAAAACAGACTTAAATAAATTTTTACAAGACTGCCGCAAGCTTATAATACTACCAGTTGGAAACCCAATTTTTAGTGATGATTCGATAAGCCTAATTCTTGGAAAAAGATTAAAAAAGAAAGGGTTTAATGTTTTTTTAGGTTTTCAGTCCCCTGAAAGTTATTTCTACAAGATTTTAAAAACAAATCCTTCTCACGTAATGATAATTGATGTTACGGATATGGGCCTAAAGCCTGGAATGTTTTTATTGTTTAGTTGTGAAGATATTAGCTTAGAATATACTTCGACTCATAATGTTCCCCTTAAAACTATATGCGAAATGTTTAATAAGAGAGGGATTAAAACAGCTTTAGTACTTATCCAGCTAAAGAGAGCAGAGCTGGGAAAGAAACCTTCATTAGAAGTGTTGAGAGGCGCATTAGGGTTAGAAAAACTGCTTGTAGAAACTGCAAAAAACAAATGTTGCTTAGCTTGAAACTAAGCTAATTTTTTTAAAGTTCATAGTATCTATTAATCCTTTGTTTGTAACCCTTATCTCAGGCAGAACAGACAGAGAAAGTAAAGACATAGTCATAAAAGGATGAATTAGGTTACAACCTAAGAATTTCCACGCCTCTTGTAATTTTTTAACGTCCTCACTCACTTTCTCAATTGGTTCATCAGAGATAAGCCCAGCTATAGGCAACTTTACTACTGCAAGAATCTTTCCTTCTTTTACAGCAATCATACCTCCTCCAACTTTTTCTAGCTCATTGCATGCAAATGCCATATCTTCGTCATTTGTTCCAATTACTAGTAAGTTATGGTTGTCATGCGCTACTGTAGAGGCTACAGCTCCAGACTTAAATCCAAATCCAGTAACAAATCCTAATCCCATTTCTCCAGAAGCTTTATGACGTTCAATAGATGCCACCTTAGAAAGGTCCATTTTTATGTCCTGTTCGATGAATCCATTTCTTACTGGAACCTCTAAAACCTCTTTCTTTGTCAATGCACTAGCTTCTATCACTTTTATTACATTTATTTTTACTTTGTTCTTTTCCACTCCAACTTGAACCTTAAATTTTTCTGGAGTAAGTTTCTCTTTTAACCTTACAGTCTTTCTCGTAAAGTTCGGATACTCAAAAGGTTTAATTTCTTCTAAAAGTTTACCTTTTCTTGCTATTAACTTACCATCAACAAAAACCATATCCACACTTACTTTTCTTAGGTCATCTAAAACAACAATGTCTGCTAGTTTTCCTGGCGTCAACATACCAACATCATGATCAACATTGAAATGTTCTGCAGTATTTATTGTAACCATCTGAATAGCTTTTATTGGATCAACACCCTCTTCTATTGCTCTTCTGATAATGTAATCCATGTGGCCTTCATTGATTATATCTTCTGGATGTCTGTCGTCACTTACTAAACATACTCTTCTAGAATCTATCTTTTGTTCTGTTACTATTCTTATAACTTCTTTTAGGTCTTTCCATGCAGAACCTTCTCTTATCATAACATACATTCCAACTCTTGCTTTTGCTAAACCAATTTCTTTAGTTGTTGATTCATGTGAAGAAGATATACCTGAAGCAGCATAAGCATTTAATTCTTTTATGTTACCATAAAAATGACCTTCAACAACTTTGTTATGCTTAAGTGCTATGTTAATTTCTTCAATCATCTTGTCTTCAAGGTTAATAACTCCAGGATAGTTCATAACTTCCCCAAGAGCTACTACATTACTATATTTCATTAGCTCTTCAACTTCTCTTGGTCCAATTTCTGCTCCAGTTGTTTCAAACTCTGGAGAAGAAGCTGGAACGCAGGAGGGTATAGAAACATAAACTCTCAATGGAGCCTCTTCTCCTTCTTTTATCATGACTTTTACTCCTTCAGCTCCAAGTACGTTAGCTATCTCATGCGGATCTATAAAAACACCAGTAGTTCCATGGGGTAGTACTCCTCTAGCAAACTGAGTTATTGTTACCATTGCACTTTCCACATGCACATGACCATCGAGAAAACCAGGAACTATATAGTTTTCATTTACATCAAAAACTTTTGTTAAGCTCCCAATGGTATGAGAAGCATCTCCAACAAATGCTATCCTTTTGTTCTTTACTGCTATGTCACCTTTAATTATCTCACCTGTGGCTACATTTACGATCAAACCATTCTTTATTACAAAGTCTGCGTACTCCCTTCCCATTGCTACATTTATTAGAGATCTGTTTGACTCAACTAACGAGCTCATATATTTTACTTTCTTAACTAACAGTTTATTTAAATAATTAGTACAATTTCATGTTAATTTTTACTTAAATGTGTATTTCTTCATCAAAGCTAATACTAAGATAAGTTGAAAGAAAAATGTTATAACATCAAAAACTTCTGTATGTGAAGATCTTTGGCCACATTGAAGCATATCCAACCAATGTAACTATACTTATATGCTATCCCAAACTTTTCAGAGAATTTTATTTGCCTTTTTAAGAACAATATGAGAGAATGGATCATCTAATTTGGCTTAGACATAGGACAAATCGTACGATTGAGTAACCTTATAAAAATTGAAACTTAAGACGAATCAATTGGTTCCTAATGATAAAAAATCGGATGTAAGCTTAGAAGTATGGATAAGTGCATATAAGAAAATAGTTGATAAAGAAAAAATTAGTTTTTCTTAGATGCCGGTTGATAACATTAATTCATTTTTTAAATAACTTTAATACAGAAGAAGCAAGAATGATTACTGCTCAAACTTTGATTTCTGATCGCTTAAAACTAAGAATAGAAGTAACTCTAAAAAGTTTTGTTTTCTAACGTTAGTTTTAGACTTAAATAGGAATAAAAAGTACAAGAAGTGAGCTCACAAAAATGCAGGAAGAAAAACTTAATTGGACTAAGAGTTACTACTTATCTAACCTTGCTTCTTCAATCGCATCTGGAATGCTAGCGCCATTTGTTTCCATATACGCTTTGAAATTGGGAGCAAATGTTTTACAGATTGGGCTTTTGCTGTCTTTTCCTTCATTAGCTTCTACGCTAGTTCAAATTCTTTGGGCTGGTATAACTACAAGAATAGGAAAAAGAAAAGTATTCATAATTTTTTCTGGAATTGTGAATTCTGTCTTTTGGGCGATCATGGGCTTATGTACGGATTCAAACCAACTTTTAATACTCCTATGCTTGCAATCAATGCTCTCCGCAATTGGAGCACCTGCAGGTAGTGGTTTAATTACCGCATTACTTCCAAAAAACTTACGGGGAAGGATTATTGCTCGTGTAAACAAATACGCAACAATTGGAGCTATGCTTGGAACCCTAATTTCTGGGCCATTACTTGACCTTCTTTCATTTAGGCTAGGGTACTTCTTAGTTTTTTTAATAGCAGCTTTAATTAACTTGAGTGGAGTTATAATTTTTCTTTATGGAATTCCAGACGTAAAAGTAAGTAGGAAAGAAGAAGATTTAAGCAATATAAATCATATATTTAAGAATAAGAATTTACGTAATCTAATAGTGTTAAGGTCTTTGTTTACAATTTCTGTTAACATTGCCGCACCATACTTCAATGTTTACCTTGTAAAGAAGTACAATGTAAGCAATACAGTAATTTCATCTTTGTCTATAGCCGCTAACTTGTTTTCAATTGTATCTTTCAACTTGTGGGGTGAAGTTGTAGACAGATTCGGAAGGGTTACAGTTTTAACTTTTAGCTCAATGCTTACTTCAGTTGTCCCGATCCTTTGGGTTCTATCTGATAATTTATTTTTACCGCTATCTTCACAAATTCTTAGTGGTATTGCTTGGTCTTTAGTTAATGTTTCTCTTTCAGCGTATTTAATGGACATAACTTATGGAGGAAATGTTGAAGTTGATGTAGCTTTCTTCAATGCAGCTATGGGTGTTTCAAGCTTTCTTGGACCAATTTTGGGCGGTTCAATAGCTTCGTATGCAAGTTCATTAGAAATCTTATTTTATTTAAGCGGTGCTTTAAGACTAGTAACTGGTGCTGCATCTTTTAAAATGTTACAAGAAGTCCATCCTCACGCAAAAGAAATTACAATTGAATCTATAGTAACTTCGTTTTCAACATTGCAATTAAACTTTGAGCGAAACGTAAGAAGGATAATAAACGTATTTCCAGAAAGTCAACCACAAATTCTAGAGAAAATAGAGAAAAAGATAGAAAAAGTTGCTGAAGAAGATAAATGGATGTGGCTTGAAGAGTACTAAGATCAAGAAATATGCTTTTAGGATGAACTTTAAAGTTTTGTGTTTGCTATCCCTTTCATTAATCACTTAAAATGAGAGGCTAAGCTTCAAGAACTAAGAAGCTAGACTAAAGTTGTGAGAATGTCAATTAAGTTATCTTAAAGATACCTACTCCTTTTATGTTTGCTTTTAACTCAACTTTGTCAGAAAGAAGAGAAGAACTAATCCTTTTTAAAAGTAGTTCATCAATTTGAAATATTCCTGCGGGATTGTCCATCTCTACTTCAATGTAGACTGGTTTTGTAATGCCTTCATTCACGGTTACCTTCTTTACAGCTAGAGCTGAAACTTGATGAATACTCATTTTTCCTAGCAAGTATGGTATTCTTGCTCTACCTTCTTCCATGTCCAATGCGTCTGCTACTTTAACTATGCTTGCTTCTATTGTTTGTGGAAACAAATCTTCATGACTAACAATAGCATGCAAAGTCTCTGTTAGTATTACTTCCCTTTCATTCTCGCCATACGCTTTTGTTAGTACTTTTCTGATTTCATCTTTTGACAATATTACACTAATCATTGGGTGTTGTTCTCTTTGAACAGAATTTCCAACATCATGAAGAACTGAAGCTAAAAACACCACTATCTTTGCATCTTCTAAGCCAAAGTTGTAATCCTTAATGACATTAGGAGGGAATCCTTTCCTGAATAGAATTTCTAATATCCTTAAGGCATGATTTGCTACTATTTTTGCATGGATAGGGCCATGATCATTATACTTCATTCTATTTATCATCATAATGTTTGAAGCTTTAAGCAGTTGGTAAATCGTTTCAGATTTTTCTACTTCCTCAATTATTGTTTTTAATTTACCTTCATTTTCTTGACACTTTACTCCAAAGCTTAAACTCATCTTTGGCACCTCTTAGTCAATTGTAGCTATATTATGATTCATTGTTATTCTCAATTGTTTTGTTTCTATGTTACTGTTGTTAAAATGAAAGACCGTTCTTAACCTAGCATATCTCAAACTAAGTTTTCTGTAGAATCCAAATATTACTATCCAAAGAATAGAAACACTACAATTCTCTTTTACCGTTCTTTCTATTGCATCTTTTAACAAAATCGTAGTAAAACTCTTTCCTCTGTAATTAAAGCGAGTAACTAATTCAAAGATAGCACCAAGTTTTAGCTTTAGATTAACTACCTTTACATACATTGGATAAATTCCAACAGGGCTAATGATTTCTCTACTGTACTTTATGACCTTTATGTTCTCACTGTTGTCTATTGCTGACATTACAGTATGTAAATACTCTAAGCCAATATTTATGTTTTAATCTAAACTTGACTTAAAAAGCATTGCTAAGGAAAATTAAAACCTTTTCTAGTTCCTTCTTTGTACAACTTCTTGGTTTTCAACTTAGCTTTTTGCATAGAGCTTGAGTAAAAGATAAAAACATAAAATTTGTGAAAAAGCCTTAAATGGTAAAGTCAATTGTTGTTTCTACTGCAAGACTACCTAAAACATTAGTTGAGAAACTCAAAATTTATGCAGAATACTTTTACTTAGATGAAACATTAAACAAAGAAGAAATACTAAGCAATGCCGAAGTCTTAATAACGTGGGGTCAAGACTTTGATTACAAAGAAATAAGAAAAATGAAAAAATTAAAAGCAATTCAAACTCTTTCTGCTGGCGTTGATCATGTTCCATTTAAGGAAATTCCAGATAGTGTTTTATTGTATAGTAATGCTGGAGCTTATTCTGAACAATGTGGTGAATTTGCCTGGGCTTTAATCTTAGCATTGAGTAAAGGTTTAAACAACATTGTACTTGAACGACAAAAATACCTTGAAGGAATATATTCAAAGCCTCGTAGAATAAACAACTCAAAAATTCTCATATTTGGTACAGGTGGCATAGGAAAAACGGTAGCAAGAATAGGCAAAGGTTTTAAAACTTACAATGTTGGAGTAAACAGAAGCGGAAACAAACCAGAATTTTTTAATGAAGTTTTGTCTTCCGAAGTAGCTTTTGAAAGGTTAAGTGATTTTGATATTGTTGTAATTGCTTTGCCATTAAACAAGTATACTTACAAGTTGTTCAAATATGAGCAACTGGTTAAACTAAAAGACGAAAGTATCTTAGTAAATGTGGGAAGAGGAGACATCGTAGATGAAGAATCCTTATACAAAGTATTGAAAGAAAGACCAAGTATAAGGTATGGGAGTGATGTATGGTGGAAGTATGATGATAAAGAAGCCTTTGAAACAAAAACAGGCATTCATAAATTACCTAACGCTATCTTTACGCCACATATTTCTGGAGTTAGTGGAAAAGGATTTATTGAAGAATCGATGAGTGAAGCTATTGAGAACGTGATTCGAATAATAACGAACAATAACCCAAGAAATCTTGTTGATACAAACGACTACATATGAGAAAGCAATGAAAAGCTTTAAAAACTAGTGTTGTATTAAGTTTTCAAGTATAATGTAAGAGGTGAATGATAAGAATGAAGTTCTCCGCTCAAGAAAATCTTGTTCCTGGAGATGGCTTAAGAAAGAAAGCTCAGCTACTAGAAGAAATTGGATACGATGGAATCGAAATTTGGGGAAGAGAAGAAGTTGGTTCAAATATAAACCAAATAAAAGATGAACTTTCTACGACTAAGATTAGAGTTAGTACAATATGTGGTGGTCATCCAGGGGATCTTCTAAGTCCAGACATAAAAGAAAGAGAAAAAGCTTTAGAAGGTGTGATCAAGAGATTAAACTGGGCTAATGATCTGGGAGCTGTTGGTGTTATAATGGTTCCAACTTTTGGTAGTCCAAAGGTTCCAAACTTAGCTCCTTTGTTCAAGTCACAAGTCGAGTTAGAGGAAAAACTTTTAGTAGAAGAGTTAAAGATAATTGCAAAAGAAGCAGAAAACTTAGATTCTGTTGTTTTGCTTGAGCCTTTAAATAGATATGAAACACACTTCATTAAAACACTTGATCATGCAAGAAAAATACTGGAAGAAGTGGCAAGTGAAAAAGTAAAAATGATGGCTGATTTCTTCCATATGAGTATAGAAGAAGCTTCAATTAAGGATTCTGTTCTAAGAAATCTAGATTATATTTATCACTTCCACTTAGCAGATAGTAATAGATTCGCTCCAGGAAGAGGGCATACTGATTTTAGTGTTTTAAAGACAATAAAAGAGAGAGGTTACAAATATTACTTAGCGCTTGAGTGCTCTATGGGTGATAATCCAGGAGAAGAGCTAGGCTTTACACTAAACTACTTAAAGAGGTTTGTAGACTAACATTTTATTTTTTGAAATGATTTTTGAAAAACTTCCATACGTTCCATTAGCACAAGAAATCATTAACTCTAGTTTATCTAAGAGTAAGAAGGTTACACAGAAAAAAATTAGGAGAGCAAACAAACTAACCAGAAAAAAGATAAGCAGTATTAAAAAACTGGATGCTGTTTCTAGTTACATAACAAGTATTCTTAGTTCAATATACAATAGTTATTCCACTTTGCTTGAAATTGATGATTTTCATAGAGAATTAATAGATGTACTAATAGATTTGAAAGAAATGGAAAAGCATTTAATTAGAATTAATAAAGCAAGAAAAGTTATTAAGTATATTCTAAAGCTTTATACGAAGGAAATAAAAACATCAAAAAGTGAAAAAGATGTTAGTTTAAAGTTTAAGCAAGGCCTTGCAAGAATAATCTCTGTTGTAAGAAGAACTGAAAAAACAATAGTATACTTTAGGAACTCGAAAATGAAACTTTCCAGATTGCCGTCGATTGACGTTGGTATCCCTACGGCAGTTATAGCAGGACCACCAAATGTAGGAAAATCATCTTTAGTAAATGCAATTTCTAGTGCAAAGTCAGAAGTTGCCACGTATCCATTCACTACAAAAAGAATCTTAGTAGGGCATGTTAGCCATAACGAAATAAAAATTCAAGTTATAGATACGCCAGGGTTGTTAGACAGACCATTGTTTCAGAGGAACAAAGCAGAACTTCAAGCCATACTGGCTTTAAAACATTTAGCAAAGTTAATTGTATTCGTATTTGATCCCTCTTATGGATCCTACTACACTCCAGAAGAACAGCTGAGAATACTAAAAGAAATAAAAAGTAGCTTTAATACTCCAATGCTTTATGTTATAAACAAAATTGATATAGCAAGTCCAGATAAGTTAGAAAAAATAAAAAATGAACTTAATGCATTAGATATTACTTATATCGAAACTAGCATAACTAATGGAAAGAACATAGAAGAATTAAAAAACAAAATTGTCCATTATTTGATTAATCTTAGTCGACAACTTAGAAATAGTGAAGTTAAAGTATAATTTATATAAGTTCAAAAAGTAAATAAATTTTTGTTAAAAGAAAGATTAAAATATTAGCAGTGTTATCTTTCGTCAGTAAAATGAAGGAAAAGGCAATTGTTTATTTTGGATCTACTCAAACAAAAAGTGCAAGTGCAGAATATTCATTGGCAAGCAAGTTTGACGAAATAATAAATAAGCTAGGTATAAAGGATGTAGTAAAAGGAAAAAGAGTTGCTATAAAAATTCATCTTGGAAGTAACTTGGGCTATACTACAGTTCATCCTTTCTTAGTAGGACGATTAGTTAAAGCTATAAAAACTGCTGGAGGCAGCCCATACTTGATAGACATAATTGAGCAGTACCACACTGCTATCGATAGAGGCTACACTCCAGAAGTTGTTGGAGCTCAAATATTTCCCGTTGCAGGAATATCAGACAACTATTTCATTGCAAAAGAAGTAAAATTTAAGAATCTTGAGAAAATAGAAATGGGTGGCTTCTGTAAGGATGCAGAAGTACTTATAGATCTTTCACATGTAAAGGGACATAATACGGTAGGTTTTGGAGGTGCTGTAAAAAATCTAGCTATAGGTTGCTACACACAGAGAACAAGGTGGGCGTTACATCGCACAATGCAATACGATAAATATTGGGACAAAGAAAAAAGCAAAGATGCAGAAGAGTTAGTTAAAGTGTGTCCATATGGAGCTATAAAATACTCAGAAGGTAGGCTTCGTGTAGAGTTTGATATGTGCAACCAATGCTTGCGATGTGTGCATGCGGATAAAGACGGTTGTCTAAAAATTCAACCTCAGAACTTTCTTAGCTTTCCAGAGGCTATGGCTATAACTACACAATTTGTGCTTTCGCACTTTGATGAAGATAAAAGATTCTTTATTAACGTTGCTACAAACATAACAGAGTATTGTGACTGTTGGGGTTTCACCACTGGAAATATCCTCCCTGATGTTGGATTTCTAGGTTCAAGCGATATCTTAGCAGTAGATAAAGCCTCTCTAGATTTGCTTGCAGACAAACCATTAATCAGAGAAAATGTTTCTAGAAATCTTGAAATTATAGATAATCCAAAACTCCATCCATTTGCAAGGATTCATGGACCATGGAAAGACCCTTACAATACGATTAAATTTGGAGAAAAATATGGCCTAGGAAACTCGAACTACGAACTTGTAGAAGTTTTTCCGGCTGGCCCAGAACAAAAATGGCCACCAGCATATTTCCCTGATCCAGTTAGCAACGTGTAAGTAAAAGCAAACTGAATACTTATTTTTTTATATTTCAATATTCCTTTTAATTTTCTTGCGAATGCTAAAGTTTTTGTTTACTTCTTAAAAGATAATAGTATTAGGATTAGTCCAAAAAGAATCACTAGATTACCTATGTTGTTTCGTAAGAAATCATATGGATCAAAATAGAACCCTGAAAGTGAAAACTCTTTTGAACTTAAAACATTCCCTGTTTCCGACAATAACGTAACGTTTACTTTGTTTTCTTTTTTTACAACAGGAAAAGAAATAGTTGCTACTTCGTTGGGATTTAAAAAGACTTTTCTAACTTGAACTTCACTATTATTAATCATTACACCAAAAAATCCAGATTCATTACCTATGTTCGATAATGTAACCTTTAGTTCATGAGAATCTTGAATAAACTCTACGTTATTTATTTCACCAACTAACTTACTTCTTGTCACCTCTATGTGAAAGTTTGGTATTATCATAGTAAACGTGTAAATGTTTGGGGCTGATGGCTCGCTAGGATTAATCCAAAGCAAGTAATTTTTTCCTTTAATTTTTGGGGGTAGTGCTGTTTGAGGTGACCATGTGTAGTTAATAAGCCGAACACCATCTGAGAATGTAAAGTTTATTACATCTATCCAGCTTCTTGGATCCATATAAGTAAGTGAATCTTTTACGTCTACAGTATATGTTTCATTAGAGACTTCCTTTACTACGCTTGTTGAGTTTAATTGAATTAAAACGTCGATCACAAGAGCACCCTTTAGTTTATCTACAATTCCTGTGTTGTTCACATCACAAAGTACGTATGTGTTGTTGTCAAGGTATGTATGATTAACCACTTCATACTTTATTTTGTTTGGATTGTTTGTAAATAGAAGTAAGAGTTCATTTATATTAACTTGTTCTTCGTTTATTATTTCATCTGTTACATTTTTATTTGATATTAAACTTCTTCCGTATACGTCGAAAGGATGCATCTTTAAACTAACCTTAACTAAGCCAGAGTCAAGAAAGTTTACATTGAAGTTTATTCCTATCCAATAGTTTATTTGTCCATTGACATCTACTTTGAAATAAACTGTAGTCAACAAGATAAAAACAAACAAGACAATAGCAATTTTTCTTATGTTGTTCATCCACTTATCAACCTCGTACTAAATTCCATATATTTTAAACTTAAATAACTAGAAATACAAAACGAATCAATAGTGGAGCCATAGTATTTTTTCTCCTCGATGTTAAATTTGATATGATTCTCAGACAAATCACCTACTTTTGCCACTAGTCCTTCTAACATTTCAACATCTATCCAACCAAAGTTTCTTACGTATATTTGAGGCCATGCATGACCTCCCCAATTGTTTGAAAGAACTGGGCCCTGATCCGTGAAGTTTATGTACATTCTTTCATCATGACTAATTAACAGTAAACCATGAGCAACTCTTGATGGTATCCCTAAAGTTCTACTTAAAGTTACAAACACGTCTGCAACTTCTTCACAGTCGCCATACACAACGTACCTTCCATTAACGTAAAGAATTGCTCTTTCGCCTCCAATTCTTGGGATGATAACATAATTTAAGTGGCCTATTATCCAGTTTGCTATGTTTTTAGCAACATCTATAGGAGTTTTTGCGCCAACTGAAAGTTCTTTCGCGATTTTAACATATGTTTCATTTCCTACCGGCCAATATGCCTTCTCCCCTGTAAGGTTTATTACTTGTTCTTGGGTGTACCATGGTAAGTTGTTTCCAAACGACAACTTGTATCTCTCTACTATAACTTTGAAAGTTAAGTTAATCCAAGTTTTTTCATTCGGATCTAAAGTTATATTGTATACTATAATAGGACTTTTATCTGTATCATAGAAAATATAGCTAAATTCAGTGGACGTACTTAAAAGATAAGACCATTGATTAGTAGCGTTCATTGGAACTGATATATAAACAATATCACTAAATTTTCTATTTAACTCATTTTGAAGTAGAAAACTTTCATTTAAAACATAAGTATAATTTGTTCTTAAAGCATACGAAACGTTTTGGGTGTATCCACTTTCACTTGGGCTGAAAAAAGTAGGGACAAAGATTAAAACGTAACCTAGTGCAACTATAATTGTACCAAATACAAAGAGCTTATAGTTCATTTTATTTATTTCAACTTTTAACCCATTTAAAAAGCTTTTCATAATCAATGCTTTAACTTAAGCTTAAGGTTATACTTACTCAAAGATTAAAGTTTATGCTAAGTGAGAACTAAAATTAGTTAATTAGTTTTAGCAACTGAAAATCTTTCCTAGAAGAAATATTTGATTACAATAAAACAAGTAGATTTTAGGGAACTTAGTTTCCTAAGTCAAAAGGGCAAGTAGAATTAGTTTAATAGTCTTTATGGTATTTTTAAGAAAAACTTAAAATAGTGGAAAAAACTTCTTTTATACATGAGTGAACTAGAATATATTAATGGTCCGCTCTCATTGCTTCCAAAGATAAATTTTTCAAAAAGCAAAAGAATTTCTTCATACGATAGAACAGGTGGAAACAAAGATTATATTACAATAGGTCCAATGACAAAAGTGAAAATAGCAGAAATAAAAGGTTCAGGAATAATAAGGCATATTTGGATTACAGCTAGCTCTGAAAACAGATACTATTTAAGAGACACAATCCTTAGGATGTTTTGGGATGAAGAAGAAAATCCAAGTGTTGAAGTTCCATTGGGCGATTTCTTTGGTGTGGGGCATGGAGTTGCAAACCATTTTGTTTCTCTTCCACTCAGTATGATAAGAGGACCGGGACGAGGATTAAACGCCGGAATGAATTGTTACTTCCCTATGCCATTTTCTAAAGGAGCCAAAATAGAAGTAGAAAACGAGAGCAATCTTGAAATTAGAAGCCTATACTTTCATATTGACTACGAAGAATGGAAAAGCATACCAGAAAATTATGGAAGATTTCACGCTTGGTGGAATAGAGAAAACCCATGTAAACCTGAAAAATATGAAGGGGAAGAACTAAACACAACAGGAGACGAGAACTACTTAATACTCTATGCTGAAGGTATTGGACATTATGTTGGTTGCGTTCTAAATGTTGATAACTTTAATGCATTTCATCAAAATTACACATGGTTTGGAGAAGGAGACGACATGATATTTGTAGATGGAGAAAAATGGCCACCAAACATCCATGGAACAGGTACTGAAGATTATTTTTTGTCCGCATGGGGCTTCCCTTCTGGTGAATACTCTGCGCCATACCATGGTGTTTCTCTAGCTGGCGATGTTAACGAATGGTCTGGAAAGTGGAGCATGTATAGATTTCATATTGAAGACCCAGTAAGATTTACAAAATCAATAAAGGTAACAATAGAGCATGGTCATGCTAACGATCAAGGAAACGATTATTCCAGTGTTGCTTATTGGTATCAGATAGAACCCCACAGAAAGTTTCCTCCTTTACCAAAGTTAGTCGATAGACGGCCACGAAGGATGTAAATAGCTTTGTTTGAAACCAAAGTGAACTCAATCTTAGAGAATGAAGTGTTTAACTATTTAAGGTGCAATCTTTGCAATAGCAAAATATCTTTTTTTTAGTTTCAATTAACCTCCAAAATGATCGTACTAATCTCTATGGAGACTATATTCAAAAATTACTATTTTTAAGCGTAACAAGAATTAATTTTTCGGAGTTTATGAAATGACGTTTAATTAGTGGAAAGCAAAATAAAAAAAATCTAAAGTTTAGAGTACCATTTTGTTACATTTTTAATAAACTTTAACGTAGTCTACTTCAAGAAAGTTTCTTTCTCTTATCTCTTGAGTTACATGCCTGTATACTCTTCCAGGATCGTTTTTCCTAATTTCAAATACTGCATTATCTATCCAAATGTCTGCGCGAGCATTTTGATTTTTAAACAAAAATGGAATTTCTGAAACTTTTTTCTCATCTATATAAAACAATACTTTGTCTCGCTTCCAATCTATCTTATAGCTATGCCATTCTTCAAGTTTGAGTTTCTGCAAGGTTGGAGTAAAAGTTAAAATCTTTACCCCTGTAATTTTACTTGAGACCTTTGAAAAAATATAGGCTAAGTAAAGCAAAGAATTCTTCTCAAGAAGCATTATTGGTTGAAATTGATTTCCAACTTGAGCAAAGAGTCCAGAAAAAGGATAAGAGCCTCTAGCTCTGAGATAAACAAACCAAATAGGCATGCAATTTTCTATGAGCATAGTGTGATTCCAAAACCCCCAACCAGCACTACCGAAATGTTTTCCAAGAAGTCTAGCTTTGACTTCGATTGTCTTAAAACTCCATGGAAGTTCGTCAAAAAAACCATCAGAGATTTCTGCGTTTGAGTAATAAAGGGCTTCTGTTGGACCCGTGAACATTCTTAGGATACTTTCTTCTAACAAGAAACCTGCATTGTTATCTGATCTCCACTCCCAGTAAGGTAATTTTGTTTCAAAGTTGTCAAAAAAGTATCCTTCCTTCTTAGCTTTAGCTCTTAAATTGTCTTTTTCGCTCATTGCAATTAGCTTTAATGCTAAAAAGGCTAAAAATATTTTCGCTTATTTTTATAAGATCTTTTACACAACTAGTTTTTGAAGAGCTTTGTAAAGTATAACAAAGTTTGACACTCTACACGACTGAAGTCAGTAGCTTTCTTGGACATTTCTGTAAACAAATTAAGAATTTAAATTTTTGTTGATATAAATTAACCTCTTCGCCTAATATACTGGGAATATAGTTTCAACTTTCTTTTTTTATATTCTTCTTCGCTTGTTTCTTCAACAAACATAGGTTCCTCAGAGGATCTAAAGTATAATCTATAGTACTTATCGTTAAACACAAAGTAAAAAACGTTTACCTCTTCTCCTTCTCCTTCAGTTATTAAAAAGGCTTCGTCAAACTCATATGCTAAGTTTTGCAGTTCCGAATAAAAGTAAGGGTCTGCCCAATAATAGCTTGAATCACTTACTTTTTCAGCCATTTCAAGAATCTTCTTCATTCTTCTTAAAGCGTATTCTTTTATATCTTTGTTTTTTCCGCTTCTCTTCATCTAGGTTTTAGGCGATAGAAGGGTATATTTAAATTCTTCTATCTTTGCAAGCAATAAACAAAAATTAAGCTAAGTACTAAGTTTGCCTGTAA
The DNA here is from genome assembly GCA_017601145.1 of Candidatus Brockarchaeota archaeon. GTDB lineage: Archaea > Thermoproteota > EX4484-205 > EX4484-205 > JAAOZO01 > JAAOZO01. Next base: position 2,385 of record JAFNIV010000025.1, on the reverse strand, counting down.
AATACATTATAATAATATTTATGAGTTAAAAACAGTAAAAAGTGAAATCATAGCACTCAAACGAGTTTTGAAAGAATTTCTTCTCTTCCAAATGAAGATATGCCAATGCTGAGCAATAGGAAATTAACTATAGAAAGAGAGACCGTTAGAAGCAGTACCACCTGCGGCCCAAGAATAACTATACCCATAACTTGACTAAATATCAACATAAGAAGAATAGGCATTATTATGCCTGCACTTATCTGTTGTGCTTCTCTGAAACCCTTAACCTTAGCTGACACTATAACTGTTAAACCAATACTTGTAAGCGCTATTGTTGGAGAAAGGCAAAATACCAGCAATAGCCAAGTTAAGTTTGGGAGTATCAACTTTCCATTAAGTAGCTTAACAGAATATAAGTTAGCGACGAAAGAGTACAATAAAAAAGAAACAATCGTAGCTATTACAGAAGGAACAAAAGCAACTAAAACTTTACCTAAAAATAACTCGCTATCAGATATTGGCGTTGCTAGGAGCGTTTCTATAGTTTTTCTTTCTTTTTCTCCTGCAAAACTATCTGAAGCTATTACATCTGAAACCATGATAGGAACAACTAAAAAGAAAGGGGCTAGAAAGTATTGTAACATAATATAAATTAACGCTTGTTGGATGTTCATTTCTTTTACTTCAGCCTGAATATTCTTTGGTAAATTTCTCATTAGTGTTTCAATTCCATTCAAGGATGAAACAGGCATAGAGAGTATACCAGGAATTGAAAAGATGAACGTCGGAAGTAGAACCGAAATCATAAAGGGTATAGCAAAGATTGGTAGTAGTATTTGCCAGTTTCTTCTTATTTCTATCCAGTCTTTCTTAAATATTAGCATAATTTTACTAATTCTCAACTTTTCCCCCTCTAACTATTTTTAAGTAAACATCTTCTAGTGATTGATTAACAACGTTAACTGAGAGAATTAGGCCGCCATTAAGTACAACGCTCTTTATTATTTCTGGAGTAATTGTTTCAACATCATCAAGAACTATTGATACTACAGAGCTAGAATCGGCGACCGTAACTTCTTTAACTTGCTTAAAGCATTTTATGGCATCAATAACTCTTTGGTCTAACTTTTTCAAAGTAATTCTAAGAATCGGTTTACTTGTGTTGGTAAGAAGTTCCTCTAAAGCACCTAAAGCAACTCTTTTGCCCTTGCTAATTATCATTACCCTATTACATAACTTTTCAGCATCTCCAAGAACGTGAGTAGAAAAAACAATCGTCTTTCCTTTTCTACTAAATGACTTCATAAGATCTTTAATTTCTCTTGCAGATTCAGGATCCAATCCCGAAGTTGGTTCATCTAAGAAGATTATATCAGGATCGTGCACTATTGCCCGTGCAATTGAAAGTTTTTGTTTCATCCCTCTAGAAAAGGCCCCTACTTTTTTATCTTTAAACACCCATAGTCCAAAAAAATCAAGCAAATCTCTTATTCGTTTTCGCCTTTCTTGACTATCTAGAATACCATAAGCTTCTGCAAAGAAGTCTAAATTTTCGTAAGCAGTTAACCGTTCATATAGACTTGGATTCTCTGTCTGAATGCCTACTATTTCTCTGACTTTCATAGAATCTTTAACTATATCGAAGCCCCCTACATTAGCAGAACCACTTGAGGGCGAAAGAAGGCATGCAAGTAGACGTATTGTTGTTGTTTTGCCTGCACCATTTGGACCTAAAATTCCAAAAATTTCCCCTTTTTCTACTTCAAAACTTAATTTATCTACAGCAACCAAATTCCCGAACTTTTTCGTTAATTCTATTGTTTCAATAGCTTGCATAACGTGCTAAAATACTGAAATTCTTACTATTTAACTGTAATGTTGGTATTTTCTTATATTTTAATATTTTTAGGACCATAGCAAATTAAGATTAAGAAGCTAAAAGTTAAATTTGTTGTATGCATCTAAAGCTGCCATTACAACTGGATTTACTGCAGGAGATGCTGATAGCATTGGATGTCCTCCATACTGCATTATAACGACTTCATCGATTTTCATCTTATTCTGAATTACTATTGCTGTAGCATTGACAAGTTCTGCAACTTCGTTGGATGTGCCTAAAGCTTGAGCCCCGATGAGGGTTCCATCTTTTAGAAATATTAGTTTTAGTACTATTTCGCTTGCACCAGGTAAGTTCGCAGGATGCCTATTAACAACTTTCGACCTTCCAACGACATATTCGATATTCTCTTTCTTAGCTAAGCTTTCAGTAACTCCTGCACATGCTAATACTAAGTTTCCAATTTTTGTTGAAAAAACTCCAACTTGACCACTTATTTTTTTACTCACTTTTGCACCATACAAACTCATAACAGCAACTCTTGCTTCTTGACATGCGATTGAAGC
>JAFNIV010000024.1 GCA_017601145.1 Candidatus Brockarchaeota archaeon | reverse complement strand
TTGGAAAACCTTACATGGGCGAAAATGTGCTCCAAAGCTCTTTGCTTAACTTGAAAGTATTCTTCGATTAAATCCTTTGGAGCTTCTACTGGGATTCTATAGCTCTTAACTGCTTCCATAATCTTTCGACCTCACTCTTAGTGTTGGAAGCCTAACAGTCTTAATAATACCTTTCCTTTGCCATTTTCAAAGAGTCTTAACTGTTCGTTGAAGAACTACCAAAGTTTAACTAGTAACAACTTAAAAAATAATTGCTATCGTGAAATCATTTACATTTGTTCCTGTTGGACCAGTAAATATTAAATTTCCTGTTTGTTTAAAGAAGTTATAAGAGTCATTGTTTTCTAGAAACTCTTCTGGTTCTAGGTTAATTTTAGCCGCTTCTTCTAGTAGAAAGTTATCAGCTATCGCACCAGCAGCATCAGTACAACCATCTATTCCATCACTTCCAACAGATGCAAAAACAAAGTTTTTTATACCTTTGCTATTAAGAACGACAGAAAGTACAAGCTCTTGATTTCTTCCTCCTTTTCCCTTTCCTTTTACAGTTACAGTTGTTTCTCCTCCTAGTATTAAGCATGCAGGTTTCTTGATTGGTGTATCATAGGAGGAAATTTGCTTCATTATTGCACATAAAAACTTTCCAACTTCTCGGCTTTCGCCCTGAGCATACGAAGTTAAGATCATTGAGTTATAACCTAGGCTAATTGCTCTATTCTTCATTGAAACTAGCGACTTCATGTTATTGGAAACAACGACATTTTTTACATTGTTGAAAATTTTGTTTTCAGGCTTTAAAGTTTCAGTAATTTCTCCCCTTAATCCTTTTTCTATTCGTTCAACGACACTCTTAGGTAGCTTACTCATTAAGTTGTACTTCTTAATTACGTTATAAGCATCTTTAAAAGTTGATGAATCAGGGGATGTTGGTCCTGATGCTATATATTCAACCGAATCTCCAACAACATCAGAAAGAATAAGCGAGATAACTTTTGCTGGCTTTAAGAAATTGAGTAGTTGCCCACCCTTAACTTTTGAAATATGTTTTCTTATTGCATTTATCTCCTTTATATCAGCACCAGATTTTAAAAGAACGTCTGTTGCTAGCTTTTTTTCTTCCAATGAAATACCATCAGCTGGAAAAGTAAAAAGTGATGAACCACCTCCAGAAATAAGACAAATTACAAGGTCATCACTAGTCAAGTTTGAGCAGATAGATATTAATTTTTTTGTAGAATCTACGTTAATTTCAGAAGGAATTGGATGAGTACCTTCGAAGACTTTTATTTTCCTTAGGTTTTTTTCTTTTACGCCCCTTGGCGTTATTACCGCGCCATCATGAATTTTATCTTTCAATTCCTCTTCGCAACTTTCAGCCATACTTACTGAAGCTTTTCCAAAACCAATTATGAATATCCTTCTTGCTCTATTAATTTCATCTCTTAGGTTGTTAAGTGCCTCTTTTACTGAACTCTTTGGGTCAGCGGCTTTTAAGCCCTCTTCAAGTATTTCTAACGCATCTCTTCTTTGACTTGATTTTGAAAGCTCTTCTTTGTTTACTATCTTCAACAAAACAATCTTAGAAGTGAAGTACTAAAATACTTTTAAATCTTTTTCACAAGAAAACTTCTTGGTTCTTAAGTTTACTTGTCATCATACCGATTTTAGATGCACCAAGACAGCCTATTGTAGACGTACCATAAGTAGCTTAAGTTTAAGAAAAATTCATTTTAAAAACACAATTAAACTTATGAAAATTCTAGGCTTTCTTTTAGGACCTTAATGTTATCGTAAAGTTAGCTAAAAGCCTTAAAAAATTCTACAGTAGCGAATACTACGAGTGATGAAAGAATTGCAAGTAACCAGTCTTGAGCACTCGGATACGTAACATCAAATGCAGGATGCAAAAATGGAATGTAAAGTATTAAAAGTTGTAACAAGAGTGAAGAAAAAACAGCATACCATAAGAACTTGTTTGAAAAAGGCTTTGCCTTAATTATTGGTTTTGAAAGAGAATGAGAAGAAATAGCCATTAAAAGCTCTATTAATATCATAGCTGTAAGGGCTTGGGTTCTAGCTTCAATTAAACTTTCGTTGCTTAAACTCCAGAGAAACAATGAAAGTAAAAACAAAGTAATCATTGCTGGAATAAAAATAAAGTAAAGTAACACGTCTTTCTTTGTGAATATACTTTCTTTCAAACTTCTTGGTTTTCTCTTCATAACATCTTCTTCTGCAGGTTCGATCCCAAGTGCTATGGCAGGCAATCCATCAGTGGTAAGATTAACCCAAAGAAGCTGTACAGCTGTTAATGGTAAAGGCAACCCTATTAAAGTTGAAACTAGCATAAACAGTATTTCTGCAATGTTACACCTGAGTAGATAAGTAAGATACTTTTTTATATTGTCAAATATCCTTCTTCCTTCTTTAACTGCACTAACTATGGTCGCAAAATTATCATCAGCTAACACGACGTCAGCAGTTTCTTTGGTTACTTCAGTTCCAGTAATGCCCATTGCTACGCCTATGTCAGCCATTTTTAATGCTGGCGCATCATTTATCCCGTCTCCAGTCATTGCAACTATGTGACCTTTGCGTTTTAATGCAGCAACAATTTTCATCTTATGTTCAGGAGAAACTCTTGCATAGATCTTAACTTTTTCAGCTATTTTCGATAGTTCAACTTCATCTATTTTTTCAAGGTCAGCACCAGTTAGTACAATGTTGTTTTCATCGCCGACTAAATTAAGCTCTTTAGCGATTGTTTCAGCAGTAAGTTTGTGATCTCCAGTTATCATTACAACATCTATCCCAGCATCTTTACAAAGCTGAATGGCTTCTTTAACTTCTTCACGAGGTGGGTCCAATATGCCAAGTACTCCAAGAAATATAAAATTTCTTTCAAACTCTTCCTCATTAAGTTCTTCTGGTAATTTCTTTTCTTCTTTGTAAGCAACTGCGATATTTCTTAGACCAACTTTAGCCATGTTTTCGTTAACTTTTAAAATTTCTGCCATTTTTTCTTCAGTAAGAATTTTTATGTTTCCATTCTCTATAACATAATTACATTTTGTAACAACAACCTCGGGAGCACCTTTCATTATAGCAACTAGCTTTTCTCCTTCTGGAGCAACATGAATAGTTGTCATTCTCTTTCTTTCAGAAGTGAATTGAATCTCGTTCACCCTTTTGTAAACGTTAAGTTCTTCTTCAGTAATTCCTGCTTTTCTTGCAGCTACAACTAAAGCACCTTCTGTAGTATCACCAATAATTCGCCATACTTTGTTTTCATAAATTAACTTTGCATCGTTGCATAAAGCAGCAAATTTCAACAGTAAGTAAAGGTCTCTTTCTTGGTTTAAGTCCACTTTTTCATTGTAAAAATAAAAAGATCCCTTTGGTTCATAACCAGAGCCACTTACATCAAAAAACTTTCCACTAACATAAATCTTTTTAACAGTCATTTCCCCCTTTGTCATCGTTCCAGTTTTATCGGAACATATTACAGAAGTGCATCCTAAAGTTTCTACAGCTGGAAGTCGTTTAACTATTGCTTTTCTTTTTGCCATTTCATACATACCTATAGCTAAAGAACCTGTTACAACAGCAGGAAGAGCTTCTGGAACTGCAGCAACAGCTAAGCTTATTCCCCAGAGAATCATTTCTATTAAAGGATTCCCTCTCAGTATTCCAAGGAAAGCTACAACTCCACAAACGCTTAAGGAAAAGGCTATGAGCCATTTTCCTATTGTGTTCATTCTTCTCTCTAGAGGAGTTTCAACTTCTTCTTCAGCTTGGACAATTTTAGCAACTTTACCAAATTCAGTATTCATTCCAGTTGCAACAACGACACCTGTACCTCTTCCATAAGTTACAAGAGTTCCGCTATAGGCCATGTTTACTCTATCAAATAATAGAGTATCTGCTGACAAAATTGTAGCGAACTTTTCAACTGGAATAGATTCCCCAGTAAGTGAAGACTCGTCTATTCTTAAGTTAAAAGTTTCAATTAGCCTTAGGTCTGCTGGAACTCTATCACCAGATCTAAGTATAATGATATCGCCAACTACAACTTCTCTTGTTGGTATAGAGGTTTCCTTACCATTTCTTATGACATGCGTTTCTGGCAAAGTAAGTTTCTTTAAAAGCTGAATTGCCTTTTCTGACCTATACTCTTCGACAAACCCTAGTCCTGCTGAAGCCAATACGACAACAAGAATAACAGCAGCATCAAGGACTTCGCCTATAAGAGCAGAAAACAAAGTAGCAACTATTAGAAGAAGTATCAGGGGATTATTAAATTGTTGTACAAAAAGCAAAAGAACTGATTTTTCCTTTTCTTTTTCGATTTCATTGAAACCATATAGAGAGAGTCTTTCTTTAGCTTCTTCCTGAGTTAATCCTTCTTTTCTAGTCTTGAGTATCTCGAAAACTTTCTCTATAGGGAGAGCGTGCCATACGTATTCCAATTTCATTTTTACTACCTTAGTGAGGGGCTTTACAATTCTAACCTTATAAGTTTTTCGAAAAATGAATTGATAAAAAAAAGAGTATATTACTTCAATTACTATATATTTGTAGCTTAGTGATGCTAGATATGGCTTATTCAAGCGTTAAAATGATCCATACTAATTTATCCTAGTGTAACGAATTAATAATAGTGCTGAAAACTGTATCGAATCAGACAAAGACATTTTTACTTCTTTTGATACCATTGAAAATTAAAGAGCAGCACTAACGACTAAAGGCAACAATCAGTTAAAGGGGGTTGCGGATAGGTAACAAAATAGTTAACAAACTCGACTTATCTCTTATGAAAGAAGAGACCATAAGAAAAGGTTGCGAAACTAACAGTAATAATACTGATGGCTAAAAATTAATAAACATAATGTTTAAAAATATTCTTTAGAAGTGCTAAAAAATGATTGGTAGTTCTACTAAAAGGCTAAAAGTTTACTATATTGGAAATGAACTAATAGAAAAGGATACGATTCATATAAAAGTTTGTGAGAAACTAAAAGGAACGCTTAACGATGTTGATTTTATTAGATTAAATGATCCCTTAGAACTTTTAGAAGTTAACACTTTTCCAGTAGTGCTTGTTGATTCTGCATTAGGCATAAAAGAAGTCATGATTGTAGACTCTCCTCAAATGTTGTTGGATGAGTCGATAGTATCTGCGCACTTTCTTAACCTAGCATTTTGTATAAAACTATGCACAACCATGAACATAAATTTTAAATTTAAAGCAATATGTATACCAATAAACACTAGCTTGGAAGAAGCTGTAAATGAAGTTCGTGTAAAGCTTGAGGATATAAAAAGGGATATTAAGTTTTTGTTATAATTCTTTTATACTTTGTAAGCATGCGTAAAGAAGTACAAGAATTAAAGAATGACTAGGTTAGTACAAAACATAACAAATGGAGGCCATATTTTTCTGAACGTATTTTAGACATCAACTTGGCTTTCTTATATGAGCAAAAAATAGAGGAATAGTAAAGAGAGAATATCCAATAGCACTAAGTTTATCTACAGGTAGAAAGTTTCTAAACATACCGTTATAACCTTCGCTTTGTTAAAAAGAGCTTATGTTTTACTTTAGTTCTCGATTTTTCTTAAAAACCTAAAACCAGTAGCTTCTATTGTTTTTTGCACTTCCATGATGTTAAGAATATCTTTAGAATACAATATTAAGAGACCAGCTAAGACATTCAATTTTGCATCAGTTATGCCATCTAAAGTTTTCATTTTATCCACTAAAAGCTTTATGCAAGAATAGCAAAATGGACCGTCAATTAATAGAACAGTTCTTTTCATAGTATTGCAACCTTTGTAATAACAGAGTTATATTTAAAGTTTTGTTAAAGAAGTTGGCATTGTCAACTTAAGGTTTATTTGACATTCTTGCAACTTTAGTTGAAGCTTTTCAGTTTTCGAGCTATCCCTATTCTAGCTTTTAGCATTGGCAACTCGCCAAAACTATTTTAAACTTTTCGTAAATTATCGAGAGCTAAAGTTTAGGCTTTTTAGTTACTTTTTGTAAAGAACCACAATCTTAAAGACCTATAACAATGATTCAACACTTAAATAAAAAAGGTGATTATCTTCTTTTTATGAAATTTTCATAATTTTCTTAGTCTTTAGTATTCAAAGAAGCTCCACTTTAACCTTTCTTCCACTGTAAATAGACTCTTCGATTGCCTTTACAACGGCTACAGGTTCAAATAGTTCATCTTCAGAGAGGAGCCATTGCTTTTTATCAAGCATTTCTTTAAGTTTTAACATTCCACGCCTATAGCAGCCTTCAAGGTCAACCTTACTTGAAAAATGAGACTTTTTAGTTAAGCCCTCTACCGAGAAAAGATAAGGCATTTCAGGTGCGATTTTTATAGATCCAACAAGATTCTCATGAATTAAAGTTGCAACAATGTTACTATTTTTTCTCACCGAAAAAACTTCCTTTACTCCATTGCCAGAAATTTCATTAAATATTTCTGCACAGTGAATTCCATAGAAAATTAGTCCTCCATACTCACTTTGTATATCTCCAGGCCCTAATACACTTAAGAAAATTGGTTCTTCTTTTTTAAAATTTTTCTTAAACTCTTGAACAACATTAGCAAACCTCAGTATTGAAAAACTTGTTAAGAGAACCTGATTTTCCTTAGCTAGTTGAATTAATCTTCGTGCGTCTGAAGTTGTAGCAGCTAAAGGCTTATCTACAAAAACGGGAACCCTACTTTCTATGAAATGTTTAGCATACTCTAAGTGAAGCCCACCATGCCTAAATTCTATAAATGCAATATCAATTTTTCCAATCATTTCGCTTACGTCTGAAACAATATTTTCAATCTTTCCTTTTTCTGCAACTTCTTTATTTCTTTTATCATCCAAACCAAATAGGTGAGTTACTTTGAACTCTGGAACATAATTTTCTTTGTCTACACCGTTTGCAATCTGAGATAAAACAATAGCATGTGAATTATCAGATCCAACAATTCCTATTTTGTAGACCATAACCAAAGACAAACTAAGCGCATTATTAAAAATTTTTTATGTTGTAATGCAGAGTCTTTACATTTTTTTAAATAAAAGCCCAGATTTTTGATAATCAAAGGAGACTTAACTAAATCTAGGCCAATTCCTTTTACCTCTATTGCACAGAATAGTTTGAGAAGGTTTTTTGTTTCTTCAGCCATTTCTAATATTTTTTGTCTTCACCCAACTAAAATATTTTTATGGACGTTACACAGGAAACTTTAAAATGGCTGAAAGCTCATTGTACGTTTGTTGAAAGTTGCTATTTTACTATAACCAAGACTTTTTATATAACTGACGATAGTCTCATACCCGTAGTCTATTTCTTCTAAGGAATGTGCATCTGTTCCTATTGTTATTGGAATTTCAAGCCTCTTACATTCTTGTAATATTCTTAAAGAAGGATACAAGGACTTTATAGGCTGTCTTAATCCTCGTGAAGAAACTTCAACTGCCATGTTTTGTGTTTTTACTGAGGTTAAGACCTTAATTTCTTCTATTGCTCCATCTGTTGGGGTATAACCCCAAATTCTTACGATATCCATATGACCAACTATATTAAATAGTTGAGTTTCTACAGCTTTTCTAACTAAGGACATATAAACGGTATAAAACTTATTAAATCCATTCTTTTTTATCTCTTCTTCAACCTTAAATTTTTGCGAGCTACAATCTATGCATATACCTTTAACAAAATGAACACTTCCTATCAAAAGATCAAAGTCGTAACTATCTATGGTTTCTTCAATCATTTTTTCACTTTCTGGAAAGTAATCGACCTCTAACCCTAATCTTATCGAGATTTTGTCGTTGTACCTAACTTGTAGTTGCTTGATTAAGCTTATGTATTCTTCAAGCTTAGTTAAATTTAAGATATGTTTGCTTGTACTTAAGCTAGATTCTTTATCTCTATCTTTAGGGAAAATAGTTAGATGATCAGTAAACGCGATTTCATCAAAGCCTTTAGCAATCGCCCTTTCAGCATACTCCTGTGGAGTAGCAGTACCGTCACTAAAAGTAGTATGAATATGGTAGTTTGTTTTCATCAACTTTCACGAATAAGAATGTCTTAAAAACTTTACTTTGTTTAAGGCGCTAGATTTTCTAACTCAACAACTTCGTTTACTATTGCAGGACAGATTCTTTCAACTCCTTCATAATGTGAAATTTGTTCATGAACTTTTTCTAGCTCGCTCATGTTTTCACATATAATTTCTGCAACTAAGTCATGGTCTCCAGAAGTTAAGTAAAGAGATACTACCTTTTTTGTACTTCTAAGACTCTTAATTACTCCCATTAAATACTCAGGTTTTACGTCTATTCCAGTGAAGGAACAAGTCATGTTTACTTTCTTATAGTCAATGATTGCGCGATAACCAACTATAATTTTTTCTAATTCCAGCTTCTTTATTCTCTTTCTTATTGCAGTTTCAGTCATGTTAAAGTACTTCGCAATTTTCGTTCTAGGGGTCCTAGCATTTTTTCTTAGAATTTCAAGTATGCTATAGTTTGTTTTGTCCATAGTTCGATTATCGAACTAAATATTTATAAATCTTGTTCAGAATTAAGTTAAAATGGTGAAAGCATGAAAACTCTACAAAACCTAGCAATAGCATTTGTTGGAGAAAGTCAAGCAAGAAACCGTTATACATTTTATGCAAAGGTTGCACAAAAAGAAGGCTATGAACAAATTGCTGAAATATTTCGTATAACAGCGGATAACGAAAAAGAACATGCAAATACATTGTTCGATCTAATAAATGAGTTAAAGAAAAAGAGTGATGAAAAGATTGAAACAATTAACGTTGAAGCAATGGTTCCAACAACCCTTGGTAATACTGCTGAAAATTTAAAGGCAGCAATAGCTGGAGAACATTATGAAAATACAAAAATGTATCCAGAGTTTGCAGACATTGCTGAAAAAGAAGGTTTTTTAGAAGTTGCTGAACGCTTAAGAGCAATAGCAAAAGCGGAACAACACCACGAAGAAAGATACCAAAAGTTGTTAAAGGAAGTTGAAAGCAATACAGTATTTAAGAAAAATAAAAAGGTTTACTGGGTTTGTAGGGAATGTGGATACGTTTACGAAGGTGAAGAACCACCAGCTGTTTGTCCATCTTGTAAGCATCCAAGAAATTACTTCCAACTTAAATGTGAAGAATTTTAAAGTCTTTGGAAAATCATAGATTTTTAAAATATTTTTATAAATCTCTTTTTAGGAGTAACATATAAAAATAAATACAACAGTTGGACTAATTTTTCAACTATGCTTTCAGAAGTTGCGACTTAGCTTTCGTTGAGAATAACCCTTATTTTCATAAAACTTTACAATTTTTATGAAAACCATCTACTAAGGAAACTATTGTATCCATTTTAGCTTCTCTAATGCTTTATCTAACTCTGTGACAAAAAATCCTATGGCATAGTCGCTTACACCACCTATCCAAACAAGGTTCTCTTTGTAAGAAATTAGCCCATTACCGAATATCACATATGGTCTATCACCATACTCTTCATTTATTCCTTTTGGGGCAAGTAAATAATTACTTATAGCTAATAGCTTACCTTCATTATCAACTATTGCGAGACCATTTCTGTAAGAGTAATCTTCCTTCAATACACCATGCCAACCAACTAAGAACTCATTAGAGGAAAGCTTAAGAACGTTTGTTGACCATCCAACCTTAAATTCCCAATCTTCAAACCACAAGGAAGGTTCCATAGACTCTTCGTCAATTGTTATATCATTTAAATTAGCTCTTGCTCTCCAACCGAGTTCAATGTCCTTTATTAAGGGTCTAGTTAACATTATAGCATCATCGTCTTCAGCTTTAAGAAGAGCAGAATCCTTATTACTTCTTGGAATAAAGTAGTTGCCTTCTGTTGATTTTATCTTAAAGAAACCCCTTTTGATTATAGAAAAATTTTTATCAAACTTTGCAAGAGCTTGCACAATACTTGTAGTTAATTTGTTATCTTCTAAAGAGTAGCCATAACCAGTGTATAGTATAATCAGATCTTCTTTATCCTTAAAAGCCCTTGGATCTTCGCAACCTTTAAATTCCCAGAGGAACTTTGGCCAAAGTATTATCTTTGCTTCTACAGGTAGCTTTAAATTATTATTCACCACGTCTTCTATATTTACGGAGAACTCACCTACACTTGAAGTATAGGTATAATACTCGAATATAAATCTTGGAAAGACATGCAATGTTTTTTCTTCCAACAATGCGCCTGGATTAAACGCCAGTTTTGGACGTTTCCTAGAATAATTTTGCACTAGAAAATCTTGATCTGATACGATTAGCCCTTTTCTTTCGAATATATCTTCAACTTTGTTCTCCCTTGTTCCCTTTAGTTCTTTATAAAAGGAAATGGCTTTTTCATATAGTCTTTCTTCCACGTTCATCATTTTTAACAGTCTTTTGTAAGAAGACCCTTTTTATTTTTTATGAGATATAATTGTATTTTCTTTCATTTTAGACTACAAAAATGAAAAATAAGTAAAAAAAGAATACAAAAATTTAATTTAACTTTATCCAAGAATGGAAAAGAAAAAAGAGATTTATCAGCTAATATGGTAATATCCAGCCTCCCTTTACAACCATAGCAATTGCCACTCCTATTACCATTGCTAAACTTGAGCCAAGAACTAGGCCAGCAGCTATAGTAGATTTGTTTTCGTTATACCATGTTTTTCCGTATAGTTTTTGAAGAGCTATACCAAAAATAGCCCCTATAAGAGAAGTTACGATGGTTGGGAATGGAGTCGAAGTACCAATTACGAACCCTATTAAGGAAAATGGAACTTTAAGAAAGTCTAAACCTAAAGAAACAATAGCACCAACAATTGCAGATCCTGCAACGAATTGGAGAGCATTTTTAGTAGCTACAGAACCTGTAATCCATAAGCCAGACATGATAACATTTACAGGCCAGTATATGCTAACTGCAGGGTACAAGGGTGAAGGTATTGGAGAAATACTCCAAAAAAGAGAAACATAAATAAAAGAAAATATAATAGCCAAGAAAGAAGCTGTAAGCGAACCTTTAATAAAGTCAGTATACTTAGTATCCATAAGCTCACTAAGCTTAAACCAACCGCACCACCAAGCAGCACCTCCAGAACTACCCATTGGAGCAAACCAGATATCAACACCTTTATAGCCACTAGCGAGGATTGTAGCTTGCTGAACATATGGAATAGTAACTTGGAACCCAGAAATGGCTACTGATCTAGAGGCAATCATGCTAGATAAGAAAGACCATCCAAAAACGAAAATTATAGCTATCCAAATTGGAAAGTTTGTTAACATTGCAATCATAAAAACAATTATGGAACTTGCTCCCAAGTAAAGTAATAGTATTAACCAAAGCGAAAGTTCACCTCGTTCTTTTGAACGAGAAGTTTTTAGGCTCTTGAAAGCACTAAGTAAATAGTTGGGATGAGTAATTATGGGAATAAGAGCACCTGCAATAGCAAGACCGATGTTAGGATAAGCCCAAATAGAAATCATTGAGCGTTGAAACAGAGTTGCCGCGTCCATGCCTGGAGTCCATGCAAAGAAGCCCTCTTTTGTAACAATGTAATTTCCTAAGAAGTAAAACGCAAACGAACCAAGGAACATAGAAACTACTACATTAAGCGGAGTAATAAATCCAGATGTAAATACTAGTAAATCAGTACTAATGCCAAATGAGGCACCAGGTAGAATAGGTTCTACAGCCTTAGTTAGGTCGATCCATGGGATTGGGATAGGAACAAATTGGAATAGTGTGGCAAATGGAACAGTATACAAAATTAGGTTATAAACAAAGGCTATCAAAGCTGACACTGTAAGCAGCATTTTCTTATTTGATTCCTTTTCAGGTAAAGTTAGAAGCATCTGAGCTGTTACCTCTTGCATTGGAAATGGAAGTCTCTCTTCTTCTGAGTATAACTTGAAAAATAAGAATCCTAAAGCGAGATCAATAACTTTTCCAGAGAGAATCCACCCAGCTAGAGTTACTGCTATAGGTAACAACCAATCAGGATATAAGAACGTTCTTAACAACAAAACAGGTGAATTTGGAGGCGGAGCAAACCAGTTAGGAATTTCCAGCGGAAGTGGTAATTTAGTAGAAGGGGAAAGAAATTGCCAAGTTATTGGAGATATTGATCTAAAGTATAAGTTCTGAAGCAAAGATAAAAAGATGATGTCACTAGCAGCTATGCCACTACAACTCCAAATTATGAATATTTCTTGCTTACTTAAAGAAGAACCTAAAAGTGTAACTAGTTCTATTGAAAGCAAAACAACTATAAATCCAACGTTACCACCTATACCAACTCCTGAAGTTAACAAAGTAAAAATAACTGCAGGCATCAATACTATGCTTGAATATAAGATAAAAAGAAATGATTTTAACGTGAATCCTCTTTTATAACTTATTTTTTCTTCATTCATCTTTACCCACCATATACTTTCTCTTCATCTCAGGAGGAAGACCACGCCACTGAAGGAACTGCTTCCTTATAGCATCTGCTACAACATAATTAGACTTTTCCCATAGATTTTGCTGCCCAGTTAATTTTAGTATATTAAGAGTTGTGAACCAACGATTTTCCTTAGGACTAAAAGATATTGTTACACGTAACTCTTGATTTATACCTGCCGGAAATGGAGCTATATGCATCGTTGTTACTATTTGCTTAATTTTTTCTTGGTTTGTTGAAGTTTCTTCAAACGAGGCACTTTTTATAACAAAAGGCATACCTGAACCTTCGATTGTAAATGTTTTAAAATACTCTAAAATGAACATGAGAACTCCATGAACCTCTAGTTCATCTAAGAATACAAATGGAATAGGAATTACCCACTGATTTCCTATTGGTTTTGTTGGTATGCTCCATTTTCTTTCTAAGGAAGGCGTTACCATTTTGGATGCTTGATATAAAGGATAAAGACTAGGAACAAGTACTGCTAACATGATTACGCTAACGGTTATTACTGCAAAATACGACGAGTAGTTTGGATAGAACCCTATTGGAAGAAAGCTACCGTAATGTATTAAAACTTGCAATAAAACTATTCCTACGGCATATCCAATAACCGCACTTACTAATGCGTACGTAACGATTTCACCAAGAAACAACCCAATTATGTGCAGGGGTGATAACCCAACCGCACCAAGCACACCGATTTCTTTACTTCTTTCAAACACAGTTGAAAGAACCATATCGATAATAACTAACGATAATATAGCAAGAGGCAAGAAAAACATACTGTAACCATATGACTCAACACCCTTAGCAATCGAATAGAGATAGATCTCACTTTTATTTCCAAGCTCTGAAGTTGCATAAATTTGGAGATTTACTTGTTTAGCAAGAGATAGGGTAGCATTTTGTATTTGGTTTACATTCTTGAAAGTAATAGTTGCAGCATAAAAGTTACCCCCTAATGCAACAGCTAAATCATAGGGAACGAAGAGTATGTCTTTTGTAGAGAAGAAACCAATGCCAGTTATAACTCTTAAATCTCGTGGAGTTGCTGGGTTTTGATCTAGGTCTAAAATTTTATCAGCTTCATCACTATTGAGTATGCCGACTACAGTTAATGGCAGTCCTTCTAAAGATACTTCATCGCCCACTTTTACGTTTAGCTTTTTAGCTATTGTATCAGGCAATATCGCAACTTTTGTGTTACACGAATTAAACCACGAACCATCTAACAAAAATTTTGACCATCCCACTATGTTTCCTTCTTCAGAAGTTACTCCATAGACTGCAAAAACCCTTGCCTTTAGAGTAGAATTGCTTTCGCTAAACAAGTTGAATCCACTACTTATTAAAGAGCTTGGAGGATACAAAACGGCTCTAGGGGAGACTATGACAGAAGAATTAAACTTAGCTTTTAGAAAACCTAAAAACTCAACGTTCAATGAAGAGTACATTAAATCTCTTAGGTATATTCCTTGATAAAATGCTTGACCTACCTTAGGATATCCCTTTATAACAGTATATGGATACAAAGAAGTAAACATAACAAAACTTGAAGTTGTTATGATAAGAGAAACTATTGTAAGAGCAGTTCTAAGCTTTCTTTTTTTCATTTGAGATACCCCTATGTTAAATGATGTTAAAATAGCACTACCTTTGCTTACTCCGGCATAGTGTTCTCCAATTAATTTTATCCTAATTTCCTTTAAGAAGTTTAGAGCATTAGAAACAAGGATAAGAGTAACAGGTAGTATAAAAATAAGAATAGTTAAACCAAGCAAAGAAACGTATATTGAAGAGGCCAACTCAAAACCAGGATGAAAGACAAACAAAACACCAAGAAGTAGGAAAAATATTAAACTCATGGCTAGGAACTTCTTTGAAGTATCAGAATATGAAAAAAGTAAACCTTCAGATACAAAAGCAAATGGAATAAGAAGAGCATAGAAGAAGGTAGTTGTGCTTATTGCGCCATTAATGCTATCCATAGTAAGTTGGTATACTTGTCGTTCTAGCGTCCATGCTTCAATTGACTTAGTGTAAAATAGATTGTACTGATAATTGTTTAAGGCATCTGAGGCCTCTTGAAGAGCATTAGCAGCTTGGATATGATAGTCTTCTCCACCTGTGTGTAAATTCTTAGAATGTGCATCTAAGAGACGAAAAGTGTTAAGCTCATACAAATTTTTGGCATACTTAAAAGGAGAATTTGTTATACTTATCTGATGAGACATACTAGATCTAAAACCATAACCTTCAGGGTAATTTTCACTAGCGTTTGTAAGTATGAGAAGAGGAGCTTGCGAAATTTGGCTCCTAACTATTATTTCGATTGGTATGGAAGGAGAAGAAAAAACTAAAGCTGTTGAACCTTCTACAATAAAACTGTAATGATCTGGTGGAGCATGTGTTCTTATGTCGTTGACACTTATACTAGCTTGAACAGTAGTTGGAACAAATTGTATTTGAGTAGAATAAAAACCAAGGGAAGAAGAAAGAGGTTGAGTAGCTAAAATACTATACAAAGCAATGCTACTTCCTTTAAATATGACAAATGGCCTTGGATGATTAAATGATCCTAAGTTTCCTTCAATAGGTATTTGAATAATGTTATTGTATGAGGAAGTGTAACTGCCAAAGTCAGGACCGTAAACAATATTATTAGTTGATTTGTCAATAACATATGCTTCAATTATATAGGGATAGTTGGCTCTTTGAATAGGTATAGCCCCAAAGTAATAGAAGGTGCCATTCTTGTCGGTAAATGTTACATAAGGTGTAACGTAAGAAGAACTTCCTAAGGCAGGTCTAACTAGTACTATACTATTTGCTACTGGCACAAACCATCCACTAGTCATATTGTATTCAACAATCTGACCTACGAGAAGACCAAAGCCACCTCCTTGAACCACAGTGGCGCCTCTTGGATATCTTGCAAATGAAACGCTAAAGGGTTGCATAATTTTTGTTGGTAGACTATGGGCAAGAAGGTATACATTGGAAAATATAGCTTCAAGTTGAGGTTTAAGATTATTTTCAATACTACTAAGTGAGCCATATTTGCTTAATGTATCAATAGGAGTTCCTCTGTAACTGTACCAACAATGAGCTGTGTAAATGAATGAAGTGGGGATGCCAGTCCTACCTAACAAATCTGCATCTGAAGCATCAGAGGATATTAAACTTACTGGGCTTATCATTGTAGGAAGTTGCCCAGGATAGCCCTCAACCGAGCTTACACTAGCATTTCCATACAACGATTGCCACAGAACACTCATATTGCTTATAAATTCCTGATAGTAAGCTGAATACCAGTTATAAACATCTTGACTACCAATAAATGAAAAACCCAATGCTACCTTGTTATTTTCTGGAGTAATGTCAAAGCCTAATGCTGATACGAAACGAGACGCCAACGTTAAGTTTTCTTCTTTCCATACAATATTACCCATAAACTCTCTAGAACCAAGCACATTCTCACCATCTCCTGAAAAGGCAACAAACATAAGAGTTCTAGGAAGCGGATTTTTAGCATAAAACTTAGCTAATTCTAGTAAAGTGGCTATTCCAAATGCTTCTCCAGCGCCAGGAGCAACAGCCGGAACTACAGAAAAAGAATCGTAATGCGCAAACAATATTACTATTTGATCCCGAACAGAAGGATCAGGGTCAACACCGTTTACAAAGCCAATTATATTCTTAGCCATTCTTTTCTCATAGGTCATGTTAGAAAAGATGCTTACTGTTACTATCTCATCTTTACTGAGAATACTTAAAAGTAAAGAAGCTTCTGTTTTGTTGACGTAAACTCTTGGAAAAACTAAAGGGAGGTAGTTCAGCTTCTTTAGATTAGACTCGTAAGTACTTGTGTCATTAGGTTCAATAAAAATAACTGCCTTTGCGCCTAACTCAGCAGCTCTTAGCCAATGGTTCTGACTATTGAAATCAAGCATAACAATACTTCCATTTATCTTTTTACCATTAAAGTCTTCCCATTCTCCCGACCTAGCATAAACTAGATTTCCCGTAACATTTACAAATGTAGCAGCAACGCCATTGGGCCAAACAGAGTATGCGGGAAGTTTTATATCTTCTTTAGAATGAACTACTATGCTTGTTCCATAATCAATAGGAACAGTAACATTATAGTATTGATAACTAACGTTAGATAATCCATACTCTAAGAATTTTTGATATATATATGAAGCTGCTTCTTGACTACCTTGATACCCTGTAACACGAGAACCTAAACTTGAGAAATATTCTACGTGCTTTATTACTGAGCTTACATTAATATTATGAGAGACAGTAACTAGTTCATTAAGTAATGAATCATCAGTTTTATTAACTTTGGAGGAAAATAAAAAAATAGAGTAAAATGAACTTGCTACCAAAATAAGCAAAAAAATAAAAATTAGAACTATTTTACTGTTTAACTTCATTGAACAGCTTTTTCATCCCCCTAGGGAGGTGGGAGACTAATGCCTACAAAGACTCTAACGATGAACCACATTAGTAGTTTAAGGAACCAATAGCCACCAACGAAGCCTATGGCAAAAGTAGCTAGCTTTTGGTATAGCGATGTACCTCCTGTCCTGAATACGAAGTATTTTGACAACCATGCAAGGAAAACTGAAGTAAAGGTCCAAGGCCAGAAGTACATACAGCCCATTACAAGACCAATCGGATTAAATGGAATGGAAACAAAAGTTGCTTTTGCCCACATGAGAACAATTGCTAAAATTACACCTAAAACATAAGGAATGTATGTAGGCTGAAGTGAAGTTAGCTTTTGAGAAACTCCTGAAGAGTATGGCACCCATGAAAGATCGACTTGAGGCTCCTGATAGTCATTTAGCCATCCAGGACCCCTTAAGCCAGCATAGCCCCACCAAGCGTAGAAGAATGCTCCAAATATAGTAGTTACTATTGTAGTAAGGAGAACTATTAATGTTAAATCTTTAGCCTTTATCTTATAGTGAGTAGAAAGATATACTGCGTCAGTTGAAAGAGCAGCAAACTGTATGTTACCCGGTCCAGCAGCTATCACAGAAGTGAGGTTTATTGTTACATAAGATTGCGGTGTTTGAAGTGGCCAATTACCTAGGTTTGCAAAAACGCCATTTGTCCAGTTCCACCACCAAAATCCACCTACTGTTGAACTTTCAGTGCGATACCTCATGATTCCAATGTAAACTAGTAGGAAGTACAACAGAGCTATAGCAACGACTAGTGCTGATGCACCATTTGCAAGCATAATCGCAATCATAAGGATTAATACTAAAACAAATCCGCCTACTCCTAACTTAGCTTCTTCATCACCTTTAGTTATAGAAGAAAGAAGACCTTTAAAGTAATTAAGGTTCGACAGTATAACCCAAAGGCCAATACCTTGAATAAAGCCATAACCAAGTAAGTACCAAAGTGCAACAGACCATTCGTTTCCTAATGCCCACCATACGTTCCAAGCTCCTGAAGATGAGATGTCAGGAAAGATTCCTAACGATATTCCAACTGCGGGTAAAAGCCATTGAAACACTACCATCGCAATCCATATAGTTTGGAGAATATCAAGTGGAAGAAGGAAGAAAGCTGCAATCCATAATGGATTAAAGTTCAGGACAACTAAAGCCCCCCTTAATACTGGAGTTAAATCAAGATTTACCCCTACGTTGCCTCCACCCCAAGGATTGAGGTCGATCTCGTCTATTGGAAGCCTTGGGATCGAAGGAACAAGTGCATGAATTATGTTGAAGCCCCAAAGAACAACTGCTAGAGCAAAACCTATCCAAAGTAGCTTCTCTTTAAATATGCGTGTAACTTTTTGACTTTGAGACTCAGTACTAGCCATTTCAGTTAAGTCTACAGCAGCAGATGCAAACGGAAATGGAAGACTTTGAACCTCAGCCCATTGCTTCCTGAAGATGACCGCAACGAAGAAAACCATTAACATTTCTAGTATTGCCAAAGTGGACCAAAAAAGTATAGGAGCCGTAAGAGCAGCAATGGGCATTGGACCTCCGGAGTAAAAAGCTTCGGCATCTTTTTGATTCATAACATACCAGAAAGAAGGTATCTTTCCTGTTTCTGCAAGAGCTTTTACGACTATTCCTCCAGAATAAGTCCATACAGACCAAATTTGATTGCCCCAAAGCCAAAATACGCCTGGGGCGGTCCAACCTATTAAAACCATAATGTAGATTATAGCATATTCGGCTGGACTAAATTTAATTCCAATTTTATCAAATATTGGAATAAGTACAATTAGAAACGCAAATCCTAAGCCTGAAAAGATAAGCATATCAGGACCGGTAAGACCTGCCCAAGGGATATTCCAAGTAAGATTAGTACGGATGTTTGCAACCCAAAGCATGGTTGCAACTATAGAAAGTACAAGACCAATTAGGAAAGCTTTAGTAAAGGAAACTGTTGAAACTTTTTGCTGGCTATTCATTTGAGAATCTTGCTCGTTTAAGTTTTTACTCATTTTTCATCTCACTAGATTTAATTTTCTTTTAAACTTTTAAGTATTTCTAGAAAAAATGAAACAAAATTGCTACGAAAATTCTAAAAATGAAAAAAAGTATCAAAAATGAAAAAGTAATTAGACAAAATTAAGGCAACAAGCGAGTAGCTAGAAAGAAACAATGTTTGGCATTGAAGCACTTTTTTCAAGAACTTTAATTAGAGAGCTTTCTGAAGATAGAGAAACAGCAAAATTATATGTGATACTTCCTTCTGGAGAAAGTACTACTGGATTAAATATTAACTCTAAGCTAACATACTTCTCGCCCCAAAATCTTTTTACAGTCCATACTTGATCTGGATCAAAATGAAACATAAAAATTAGCTTTAGGGCTTTACTGAAATACCCTATTTTATCTACTAATTTTTCAGGATGCTTAAACAGCTTCCAATCACCATGCCAATACTTTTCCGATAGTTCATCAGATTCTTCGCTTGAAATAACGAAAAATCCTCGACTTGAATCATTGATTACCTTTATTCTTTTAATTTCATCATTTACGGGAATTACTAATTCAGAAAACAGATTAGAACTCAGATAATTACAAACCCATAGTGTTAACTTTTTTTGTGTTTCTCCATGATTGATCAATGAGTATTTAATTTTTAGATTGTTCGAATTCTTTTCTATTCGAAGCGATTTATTTACTTCTAAGTCTTTAAGATTAGATATTGCTTTAACAGACTTCCTGAAGTTTAGCTCTATCCAATCTTCATTTCTTTTTATATCATAGTAGGGGTGAGTTATTTGAAGCTCATCTAGCCAAAACTGAGTTTCAAGAAATGTATCAAAAAGTAAGCCAAGCTCAGAAAAAACTAAGTTTATACCATTGTTTGTTGAAACTAATGTAGTAATTATACCACCTCTACTTAGGTCCATAGTAAGCTTAAGCTTATTGTTACTTAGTGTAATTTTCGATTGGTCATCAACCTGTGTTTCAACTTTTAGTTCCGGAAAATTATGAAAAATACCCCGCTCTTCATACGATGCTGATTTAACTTCGTATAAACCAATCACTTGACATTCAAAGGATTTTTTAATTTTATTGATAAAGTTGTTTAAGGCCAGCTTATCTTCAAAGGCAGCTTTTAGAAATAATTTTCCATCTTCAAGAAAGTATAAACTTATTACTTCATAAGAATTTTCAAGATACTTTTCTAGGCTTCTGCTGAGTCCATTTGGATCTAATAAGATGAAATAAATAAAAGGCCTTCCAATCTTTTTGAAATCTAATATTGGAACAATCTTTTTTATGACTTGAAGCTTTTTCAACTTATTTATCCTTCTAGCAACTGTAACTTGACTTAAGTTGAGCTTTGAAGCAATTTGCTTGTTTCTAAGACGCGCATCTTCACAGAGGGCAGATAAAATTAGTTTATCCTTCTCATCAACTTTAATTTGTTTTGGCATGTAATTTGTTAACTTTATTTACTGATAAGAAAATATATAAAGGTTTCTAATAAGAAGTTCTGCCACTTGATGTCTAAAGGTTATGCTGCTTAAAATCTTTAAGTTTCTATTTAAAAAATATGTAGTTTTACAGGCAAAGATAGAAAGAAGAAAAGTCTACCCTTTTTCACGCAAGTTAAGATTCTTATAACAAGTACAAAAGTTTTAGCCTAATTTAACAATCTTGGAATTTTAATGATTAATATTAAAGTCTACAACTATACTGTTAACAAGCATCTTATTACCGATGTATTGGATGTATCCAGCAGTTGGTACTACTACAATAACTACTGCTGAGTTTGGAGGTAGATTAAAAGTAACAATGTTTGTAGCGTTTTTCACCAAAAATCTGTGAGAAACCGCATCATAAAGGTCTTTGGGCTCAGGACCAACATTAATCGTTATACTTTTGCTAACGTTATATGGATTATAGTAAAGGTAAGTTGGGTAAGCAAGATTACGATAGAAATCTGTTTTGAGACAGTCTATTTGCAGTATTTTTTCATCATTCGTAGGATTAATAATTCCTCCAAAAACTCCAACATAAGAAGAGCCATATAGACCAAGATCTGTAGCAGCCCAACCATTTCTAAGAGCATCACCAGTTGCATAAGGACTTTTTCCATCCCAACTTTTTCGTAGTCCTTCATAAGCAATAACATGATTAGGATCGCCTTTCCAAAAGGCAGAAGATTGATGATCAGAAGGAAGAGCATCCGGATAAAACAAGTGCGCGTTGTTTGCAGCGTTAAGTATCCATTTACCGATATCTTTAGCAAAACGAGTATCATAACGTACTAAAGGTACTAATGGCATAGCCATAGAAAAGGTGTTCATAGTAAAGGCATAACCACCACCATCCGTAATGCTTCCTACGAGTCCATTAACCTCGTAACCATTCCAGCTTCCAACTATAACACCCCAACCCGGTCTTGAAATGCTACTTCCATCAAAGCACCAATTTATTAGCTTTTGTACGTCGTAAGTTGTACCAAGTTCTGCATTCATACGTGCAGCTACATAGGCTCCAAAAGGAAGTAAAACTTCATAGAAAGGATTACTTGTTCTTTCTTGCAAAAATTGCATATTCCACTTTGCAGCTTCTAAAAAGCGTGGATCTTTCCATTTGATGTAGGCAACATACTCTAGCCATGCTATGCCTGCTGCAGCATCAGGTTCAGTCCATTGATAATTATTAACAGGTTTATTCGTACGAAAATTAAAAGCAGTAAAATCAGGCCCTTTATAATTTTTATACATGATGTAAGAAGCGTTGTACCAACTATTAGCTACCTCATATAATGTTTGATTCCATGAAGTTGAGGACGTTGGATAATAGTAAAGAAGCGAGTAAGCTAGAATGTTCGGATATATATCATACCAAAAACTGCTTCCGCTTTGACCATCCTTATCATTTAAGAATATACCATCTTTCTCGCTAAACCACCTTTTAACCATTGAAACCCAATTGTATCCATTATAGTTGCTCATGTTTAAGTCAACTAATGTAGCGCTAAGTATAGCGGCCATGCAGTTAATGGCCTCTCCTGAACCTTCACGTACACCGCCACCAACATATGAAGGTAAATCAAATGAAATAAGTTTTGGGTTAGTTTTATCAAGTCTTACTAATGGTAAATAGTCTCCAGATAAGTTGAAGTCAAGTATGAACGAGATGTAGGCTTTTGTTAACGTTTTCCAGTCTTTCATGACAAATGGTTGAGGGAGATTAGGCATCAAGTTTACTCTATTGATTGATACTTTATTTAAATTCTTTTTGTTAAAAAGCAGTTGAGGCGCGAAAAAGTAACTGCCTACGACACAAACTACAAAAACAACTAAAAGAAGAAGTATTAACTTTTGATAGTTCATAAGGCTCGTGAAAAAGTTTTAGGAAGACTCTTTTAAGCATTTCGAGAAAAAATGAAAGAAATGACATTGGCCAAAAATTAACGCAAAGTTATACACTAGACGAAAAAAGCAAAAAAGATTTGCTATGTGAGAGTCCAAATTTCGTAACTGAAAGCTACGGCGAGAGAATGGAGAATATTGAGAATAAGAAAATAATTGAAGATTTTACAGATTTTCTGAAGTTTATTTTAGGCTAAAAGAATCGACTATAGCTGACCACATAAGTTGCATTAAAACATAGTTGAAATACTTAAGGCTGGGCTTGAGCCGCATGAGGTAGATAAGGATATTAGGTACTATACGTAGTCAAATGAGGGGTGAAAGAAAATATGTCCAGGGAAAAGTTACCTGTTTCTGAGAGGCTGAAAGTGCTTGATAATGTAACGCTGTACAAGACTGGGAAATGGTGGTCCGCAATAGCCTTGGTCGAATCCTTTGGAAGAAGGCAGATAGCAATGTATCTTTGGCTGAATAAAGAGGGAAAGTGGAAGCGTAACCAGAAATACATAATTCACAACGAGAGTGAATGGAACAAGGTTAAAGAGGCTGTTGAAAAGTTCATTTCTCAACTCGACTGAAATCATTCTTTCTATTTCGGGGGGTAATCTTACTTTCCACTCAAACTATCACCGTGGAGGAAAAGTAGATATATCATATATCGAGTATGATGCAACAACTAAGAAGGATAGGAAAGCGAGAGTAATAATCATTCTTAAAGCCCAGCAGGCATAACTGTTGGAAAACCTTAAAGAAATAATTAAGCCTTATGGAAGGAAAAAGCGAAAACAGTAAAAGCTAATCGTTAAAAAGAGGCTTACTCCTCATCAGGGTCAGGTAGATCCCAGTCATTGTTAACCTTAACCTGGCCTAATGCTTTCTCAAGCATGATTCTCTGCTTAATGCTTGCGACGAGCTTACAGGTGAACACAGTAGCATCGGGATTAACTGAAATAGAGTGATGCCTATTCTAACAAGATACTCCGTGAACTCAGGATAGACATCTATAATTCTTCTATTAGCTTCATGAATTCTTCTCTGCTGATTCTTGCCTGTCTCAATATGTTTAACAGGGTTCCTTTCTTAATTTCTTTCTTTAAGGGCACGATGACGAGTAGAGGCTCGTTATCAACCTTCTTGAACAGCGAGACATGGTCGCCCTTTTGCCGGACGATTTGAAAGCCTTGTTTAGAGAGGAGTTTAACCATGTCTTTTCCAGAAATGACTGGAAGCCTCATATTTTCACTTTAACGGAACCGGTTAAAACAGGCGTTGCCTCTCTGCCCCCACCTGTCACTTCCTCCAGTATTTTGTCAAGTATGCCGAGTTCCTTAGCGCTTTCCAAGTATAGCTCGCAGGCCTCCTTCAGATTGGCTTCAGCCTCCTCAACAGTTTCACCCTGGCTGGCTACTCCCAATTCCGGACAGAAAACAGAATAACCCCCCTCAGCCTCCTTTTTGAATACCGCAGTAAGTACAAGCTCTATCGACATATACTCTCCATCGCATTTGACCTTT